>JADZCY010000347.1 GCA_020851325.1 Acidobacteriota bacterium
AACCGCGCGGGGTCGTCACGCGCGCCTGCATGCCGTCGAGACCGTCATCGATGATATCGACAGCGCGAACGTCCGCGTTGTCACTTGTGCCGAACGAAATCACGCGTCCCGCGAAGCGATCGGCATACGCCATCACGTGCGGATCGTCGGCGTTGGCGACGAGCAGACTGTCGGCCGTGGCGCCGTCCATGATCTCGGCCTTGGCGGCGGCGATCGCCTCGACGGATCCGAAATGGCCGATGTGCGCGTCGCCGACGTTGGTCCACACGCGGACCTCCGGCTCGGCGGTCGCGACCAGCACGCGGATCTCGCCCGCGTGGTTCATGCCGAGTTCCATCACCGCAACATCTGCCCCATGCCGCAACTCAAACAGCGAGAGCGGGAGTCCGAGGTGGTTGTTGAGGTTCCCCGGGTTCTTCACCACGGTGAACGCCGCCTCGAGAAACGCCGCCGTCGTTTCCTTCGTGGTGGTCTTGCCGGCGCTGCCGGTGATCGCCACCACCTTCGTTTCCGCGCGCCGCCGCACGGCACGCGCCAGGTCCTGCAACCCGCGCGTCGTATCGGCGACGCGAATCACGGTGACCGCCGACGCCAGATCCGCCGCCACCGCTTCGCTCACCACCACTACCGTCGCGCCCGCCGCCACCGCATCGGCGACGAACGCGTGTCCGTTCCGCGCCGCGACGATGGCGAAGAACGCGTCGCCCGGCTGCACGGTGCGCGAGTCGATCGACAAGCGGGCCGGAACCACGCGGCCGTCACCGCTGACGCGCTCGCCGCCCATGGCCACCGCCATGTCGTCCGCCGACACTTCGAACCGCACGGCCACGTTCAATCCAGACCTTCGGGTGATTGCGGGCTCAAACGGCTTTCGACCGGCGCTGCTGTCGCCGCGCCAGCGCGTCCTGCGCCACCGCGACATCGTCGAACGGCAACACGCGGTCGCCGATCTGCTGGTACTTTTCGTGCCCCTTGCCGGCGACGAGGATCAGGTCGTCGCTGCCGGCCATCGTGATGGCGCGTTCGATCGCTTCGCCGCGATCGACCACGGCGTGCACTTCGGTGCGCCGGGCGCCCTGCGCGCCGGGCGTGATGCCGCGGCGCACTTCGTCGATGATGCGCGCCGGATCTTCGCTGCGCGGGTTGTCGGACGTGATGATGACGACGTCGCTGAGGCGGGCCGCCACCATGCCCATGAGCGGCCGCTTGGTGCGATCGCGATCGCCGCCGCAGCCGAACACCGTGATCAAACGGCGCGCCGCCAACGGCCGCGCCGTCTCCATCAGGTTGCGCAGCGCATCGTCGGTGTGCGCGTAGTCGACGACGACGGTAATGTCGTCGGCGTCGGTGGAGACCACTTCGAAGCGGCCGGGGACGCCGGGCAGCGCGTGCACGCCCTCGGCAATGGCCTGGAGCGGCACGTCGAGCGCCATCGCCGTCGCGGCGGCGGCGAGGATGTTGTAGACGTTCGGCCGGCCAACGAGGCGCGAGCGGATGGCAATGCTGCCGCGCGGCGTGCGCACGTCGAGGGTGAGGCCGCCGAGTGCCAAATCGAGCGGGCCAGCGGTCACGTCCGCCGGCTGCGTGAGTCCGTAGGTGACCGGCCGCTGGCATGCGGTGACCAGCGAGGCACCGCGCGGGTCGTCGACGTTGATGATGCCGGGGGCGGTGGCGTCGAGCATCTCGAACAGCCGGCGCTTGGCCGCGAAGTACGACTCCATGTCGGGATGGAAGTCGAGGTGATCGCGCGTCAGGTTGGTGAAGATGCCGGCGGCGAACCGCATGCCGTCGACGCGGCGCAGCGCCAGCGCGTGCGAGGACACCTCCATCACCGCGGACCGGCAGCCGTGTTCGATCATCTCGGTGAGCAGGCGCTGCACGTCCGGCGCTTCCGGCGTCGTCCGTGCCGCTTCGCGTTCTTCGCGGCCGATGCGGTACGACACCGTGCCCATGACGCCGGCCGTCATGCCGGCGGCGTCGAGGATGGACGACAGCAGATACGCGGTGGTCGTCTTGCCGTTGGTGCCGGTGACGCCGATTACCGGCATGCGGCGGCTCGGCGAGTCGAAGAAGGCGTCGGCCAGCAGCGCCAGCGCGAGTCGCGCGTCCGGCGTCTGGATCCACGGCACGGTGACCTCGGCCGGCCGCGGCGATTCGGCGACGACGGCAATGGCGCCGCGGCTGATGGCCTGCGCCGCGAATGCGGCGCCGTCCGCTTTCAATCCGCGCAGCGCGACGAACACGGCGCCCTTCGCGACGCGGCGCGAGTCGTACGCGATCTCCGCAACGGGCTGCGACGTCGAGGCAGCGTCCACCGCGGCGCTCGAGGCACCGGGTACGCGCGCGATGACGTCGGCCAGAATCACTGCGGCACTCCGGCCACCAGCGCCGGATGCGGCGACCGGTCGAGTGTGAGCGTGCAGACGGCGCCCGGTTCGATCGGCGTGCCCGGTCGCGGCTGTTGATCGACGACGACACCGGTGCCCTTCACACGCGGCGTCAGGCCCAGACGGGCCAGTTCGTGAATGGCTTCGCGGGCGCCATAGCCGCTCAGGTCGGGCAGCATGATCTCGCCCGTGGCGGTGGTGACGGCAGAGGCCTGGACCACCGTCGGTCGCGGCGCTGGTGCCGGAGCCGTGGCCGCACGGCGTGGCACGATGATCGGCGGCGCGGCGTTGATGGTCGGGCCGATGCCCATGTGAATGAGCGCGGCCTGGGCAATGCGCTGGAAGATCGGCGCGGCGACAATGCCGCCGGTATCGGCGCCGGCGCGCGGCGAGTCGACCATGACAATCATCGCCAGGGCCGGATTGCGCGACGGCACGAAGCCGACGAACGACACGTTCTGCTGCGTCCCCGAGTAACGGCCGTTCACGAGCTTGTCGGCGGTGCCGGTCTTGCCGGCGACGGTGTAGCCCGGGATCTTCGCGCGCGTCGCGGTGCCGCGCTCGACCACCGCTTCCATGATCGTGGTGAGCGTCGCCGCCGTCTCGGGCTTGATCACCGTGCGCACCGCGTTCGGCCTGGTGACCGTGCGCACGCCGTCGCGGGTGATGGCGCGGACCAGGCGCGGCTCGTACAACGTGCCGCCGTTGGCCACGGCGCTGGCCGCCGTCACCACCTGCAGCGGCGTCACGCCCACCTGGTAGCCCATCGACACCGACGCCAGCGCGCTGTCGCCGAGCGTGGTCCAGACTATGCCGCGGCTTTCGCCGCTGAAGTCGCGCGAGGTGGTCTGGCCGAAGCCGAACTTCTTGACGTACTCGATCATGCGATCGGCGCCGACACGCGCGCCGATCTTGATGGCGCCGACGTTACTCGACTTGACGAGCACGTCGGTGAACGACAGCGGACCGTAGCGGTGCATGTCGTTGATGACGCGGCTGCCGTAGCGGATGAGACCGGCGCTGACGTCGATCATCTCCTCCGGCCGGAACAGATGGCCTTCGAGCGCCGCCGACGCGGTGACCAGCTTGAAGGTCGAGCCCGGCTCGTAGATGTCCTGGATGGCGCGATTGCGCCGCGCCGTCTCCGCCGCCGAGCTGTAGGCGTTCGGGTTGAACGTCGGCCAGCTGGCCATCGCCAGGATCTCGCCGGTGTTGGGATCGAGCACGACCACCGTGCCGGCATCGGCGCGGTGTTCCTGCACGCCCGCGCGCAGTTCGCGTTCGACGATGAACTGGAGCTGGGTGTCGATGGTCAGTTCGACCGAGCCGCCGGCCGTCGGCGGCCGCTCGTTGCGGCTGAACGCCTTGCCGCGCGCGTCGGTCTGGACGATCGTGCGACCCTGCTGGCCGCGCACCGTCTTGTCGAACGCCGCTTCGACGCCACCGAGGCCGATGTTGTCGAGCCCGGTGTAGCCGATGAGATGGGCGCCGACTTCGCGGTTCGGATAGTAGCGACGGCTTTCCTTGGTGAATCCGACGCCGGGCAGATCGAGTGCTGCGACGCGCTGCGCTTCAATCGGCGCCACGCGCCGCTTCACGTAGACGAACGCGCGCGAGGGATGGCTCAGGCGCTCCTGCAGGTCGGCGCGGTCACGGCGATCGCAGTTCTCGAGCGCGTTGCACAGCTTCGTCGCCGTCGCCGCGGCGTCCTTGATCTCGCCCGGCACCGCGTAGACGGTGTCGGCGTCGACGCTGTAGGCGAGCAGGCGGCCGTTGCGATCGTAGATGGCGCCGCGCTTGGCCGGCACGTCGATGGTGCGGTTGTACTGCTTGATGGCCCGCGCCGTCAGGTCGTCGTAACTGATCACCTGGAGAAAGAACAGTCGTCCGACGATCACCGTCGTCCAGATGGCGAAGGCGATTGCCAGGACGGTGAGCCGCGCGGTCATGGACCGGCGCCAGGTCAAGGGTGACAACTCGGACACGGCAGGTTCCTGGTCTGGCGCTTAACGCACCGCTACCACGGAGGACGACGGCGGATCGGACGGCGCGACACGCTCGAGCACCCACGCGTCTTCGGGACGCGGCGGCACCATGCCGAGCTCACGTTCGGCCAGCTTCTCGATGCGCTGCGGCGCGCGCAGCGTCTCGATCTCGAGGCGCAGATGGCGGTTCACTTCGGCTTCGACGGCGCGCTCGCGCTGCATCTGCTCGACGCCGTAGCCGTGGCGGATCAACTCGAAGTGCTGCCACGCCGAATAGAGCAGCGCCACCACGAGCACGACGAACACGCCGGCCGACTGCCACAGCTCGCGCTGCCGGTGCTCGTCCACTTCGCGGACGATGGGGTTGTTGCGGACGTCTTTGCGAATGGCGTATTCGAACGTCTCGTTGTTTTCCATCGTGCTCTCCTTCATGCCGCCGCCCGGCGTTCCACGACGCGGAGCTTGGCGCTCCGTGCGCGCGGGTTGGCCGCCGTTTCCGTCGCCGTGGCCTCGACCGGCCGCTTCGTCAACACGCGCACCCGCGGCGCGTCGCCCTGCGCCTCGGCGCGGAACACGTGCTTCACGGTGCGGTCCTCCAGCGAATGGAAGCTGATGATGGCCAGCCGTCCGCCCGTCACCTCGCCCGCGGGTACCTGCAGCCGAGCGATCAGGCGGCCGATACACGACGCGAGCCCGTCCAGTTCGTCGTTCACCCAGATGCGCAGCGCCTGAAACGTGCGCGTCGCGGGATCGATGCGTTGCCACGGTCCGCCGACTGCCCGCCGGACGATGGCGGCGAGTTGCGCGGTGCCGGTGAGCGGCGCCTGCCGCCGGGCCTCGACGATGGCCCGGGCGACGCGCCGCGACTTGCGCTCTTCGCCGAGATGAAAAATCACGTCGGCGAGTTCGCGTTCCTCCACGGTGGCCAGCCGCTCGGCCAGTGTCGGCCCCTGCGACTGATCCATCCGCATGTCGAGCGGTTCGTCGCGGCGGAAACTGAAACCGCGACCGTCACCGTCGAGTTGCAGCGACGACACCCCCAGGTCGAGCAGGATGCCGGCGACTGCGGTCACGCCCAGGCCGTCGAGGACGGCGTCGAGCGTGCGATAGTCCGCGTGCACCAGCGTCACGCGGTCGCCGAACGGCGCCAGCGCGGCCCGTGCTGCGGCCAGCGCCTGCGGATCCCGATCGACGCCAATCAGCCGGGTCGCGCCGGCGTCGAGCACCAGGCGCGCATGCCCGCCGAGTCCCACCGTGCCGTCCACGAACACCCCACCCCGCTCCGGCGCGAGGAACGTCCGGACCTCGTCGACGAGGACCGGGATGTGCAGCGCCTGCTCGTCGGCCACCACGTCCTCTGCGCGCCGCCGCTCAGATCCCGAAACCGGCCAGGATCATCTGGTCTTCGCGCGTGAATTGGTCGTTCTCGAGCCGCGCCATCAACCGGTCGTGGTTCCACACCTCGAGAAAATGGCGATGTCCGAGGACGTCCACTTCACCTTCCATTTGCGCACTTTGGCGCAATCGTGGCTGAATAAGGACGCGGCCCTGAGCGTCGATCTCGGCTTCCTGGCCGTAGACGGCGACGCGCTCGAGAAACTTTTCGATGACGGGGTGGGAGGTGTTCTGCTCGTCGAGCCGGCGTTCGAGGTCGAGCCAGACGGGCATCGGGTAAATCCGGACGGACGTGCCGCGGATGCTGGTCACGAACACCGCCCGGCCATGTTTTTCTTCAATGGTCGTGCGATAGCCGTTCGGGATCTTGAGCCGGCCCTTGTCATCAATCTTTGCCGGATGGTTGCCCCGAAGCACGTCAGTAACTCCACTCCACTCCAAAAAACTCCACTCGGATGGTAGGCGAGGGGTCTGACGTTGTCAATCGCTTAATCCGGGCAAGTCGTCTGGTTTCTGCGAGTTGCGCCTTCGCTTCGCTTTCGGATCCACCCTGTCAAGCAATTGACGAATTAGGGTAATTGCCGAACCAGCCGCAGGGCTGCGTGTTACGATTCTGGGCTTTGAGCATCCGCACCGTCCTGGTCTGCGAAACGCAGGTGCCCTTCGTGCGCGGCGGCGCCGAGTTGCTGGTCCGGCAGCTCGTCGATCAGCTGCGCGCGCGGGGGTTCGAAACGGACCGGGTGTCGGTCCCGTTCAAGTGGTATCCGAAGGACGAAATCCTCGCCCACGCCACCGCCTGGCGGCTGCTCGACCTCACCGAAAGTAACAGCCGGCCGGTGGACCTGGTCATCGGCACCAAGTTCCCCAGCTACTTCGTCCGCCATCCCCGCAAGGTGTGCTGGCTCGTGCACCAGCACCGCGCCGCCTACGAGCTGGCCGGCACCGCCTACAGCGACTTCGGTCACGACGAGAAGGACGTCGCCTTGCGCGACCGTCTGCTGGCGCTCGACGAGCAGATGCTCGGCGAGTGCGTCGGCCGCTACACCATCTCGAAAACCGTCACCGAACGACTGCGCCGCTTCAACGGGCTCGACTCGGTCCCGCTCTATCACCCGCCGCTGCTGGCGCCGCGGCTGGCGCCCGGGGAGTACGGCCCCTACGTGCTGTCGGTGGCGCGCCTCGAAGGCAACAAGCGCGTCGAGTTGATCGTCCGCGCCATGCAGCACGTGCCGCCGCCGCTCACGCTGGTGCTCGTTGGCGACGGCAGTCACCGTGCGCACATCGAACGCGCCGCGGAGGAAGCCGGCGTCAGTGACCGCGTGCGCTTTGCCGGCGCGGTGCACGACGACGCGCTGGTCTCGCTGTACCGCAATGCGCGGGCGCTGGTCTACGTGCCGTTCGACGAGGACTACGGCCTCGCCACGCTCGAAGCGTTCCTCTCGGCCAAGCCCGTGGTCACGGCGCACGACTCGGGCGGCACGCTGGAGTTCGTCGAGCACGAGGTGAATGGACTGGTCTCCGATCCGACGCCGGCGTCGATCGGCGACGCCATCGCACGCCTCGCCGGCGACCTTCCACTGGCGAAGCGGATGGGCGAGGCCGGGCGCGAACGCGCGCTCGCCATCACGTGGGACACGGTGATCGATCGCCTGGTGAGTCATGGCTGATCCCGCCACCGTCTCGGTGGTGATTCCGGCGTTCAACGAAGCGGCGGTCATCGGCCGTGTCGTCGCCGCGCTGGCCGCCATCGCGCCGTGGCGCGAGATCCTCGTCGTCGACGACGGCTCGACCGACGGCACCGCCGAGGCCGCAACGGCCGCCGGCGCCCGGGTGGTGTCGCATCCCTACAACAAGGGCAACGGCGCCTCGGTGAAAACCGCCATCCGCGCCGCCGTGGGCGACTGGGTGCTCATCACCGACGGCGATGGTCAACATCGTCCTGCCGACGTGCTGCACGTGGCGTCGCGTCTCGGGACCTTCGACCTCGTCGTCGGCGCGCGGGCGGCCGAGCACCAGGCGACGACAGGGCGGCGCTTCGGCAACGCCGTGCTCAACACGCTGGCGAGTTACCTGACCGAACGGCCGATACCCGACCTCACCTCCGGTCTTCGCGCCGCGCGGCGCGAACACCTGCTGGAGTTCGTGCACCTGCTGCCCAACGGCTTTTCCACCCCGACGACGACGACGCTGGCGTTCATCAAGGCGGGCTACAATGTGGCGTTCGAGCCGGTCGAAGTGCAGCCCCGCGTGGGGACGTCGAAGATCCGGCTGGTGCGCGACGGCGCGCGATTTTTTCTCATCCTCATCAAGGTGATCACCATCTTCAGCCCGCTGCGGGTGTTCGTGCCGCTGAGTGCGTGCACCTTTGCGCTCGGCATCGTCTACGGGCTGTGGACCGTCGTCCAGCAGTCGCGCATCCCGAACGGCGCGGTGCTGCTGCTGATGTTCTCGGTGATCGTCTTCCTTGTCGGTCTGGTCTCCGAGCAGATCTCGTCGCTGCGGTTCGAGGGCCGCCGCTAGGACGCGCCATGAAGACGCTGGTGCTGATCCCGACCTACAACGAGCGCGAGAATCTGCCGCCGCTGGTGGCCGACGTGCTGGCCATTCCCGGTACCGAGGTCATGGTGATCGACGATCAGTCGCCGGACGGCACCGGTGCGCTCGCCGACGGTCTGGCGGCGCAGCACCCGGGCCGCGTGCAGGTGATGCACCGCACCGGGCGGCGTGGTCTGGGCAAATCGTACCTGGACGGCTTCCGCGCCGCCGTCGCCTCCGATGCGGACCTCGTGGTGCAGATGGATGCCGACCGCTCGCACGATCCGCAGTACCTGCCGGCGATGATCGCGGCGGCGAACGCCGGCGCGGATCTCGTGATCGGCTCGCGCTATCTGAACGGGATCAGCGTCGTCAACTGGCCGCTGCGCCGCATCATCCTCAGTACCTTCGCCAATACCTACATCCGCTCGGTGACCGGACTCGGCGTCAACGATTGCACCACCGGCTATCGCTGCTGGCGGCGCGAAGCGCTGGCCCGCCTGCCGCTCGATCGCATCGTCTCGGAAGGGTATTCCTTCGTCGTCGAGGTGACGTTCCTGGCGGCGGCGGTCGGCCTGCGCATCGCCGAGTCGCCGATCATCTTCATCGAGCGGCGCGAAGGCGCGTCGAAGCTGTCGTCCGGCATCCTCGTCGAGTCGTTGATCACGCCGTGGCGGCTGGTGCTGCGGCACGGGCGCAGGTCGGGAGGAGGACCGGCGGCACGCTACAATGCCGGGGCGTCACGATGAAGGTTCCGTCCACGCCCAGCCTGAGCATCTTCTTTCCCGCTTACAACGACGCCGGCACCATCGCCAGCCTCGTGATCAGCGCGGTGCAGACGGCGCCGACGCTCACCTCGAACTACGAAGTGCTCGTCATCAACGACGGCAGCCGGGACGAGACGCCGCACATCCTCGACGAACTGGCGCGCGTCTATCCCGAACACGTGCGCATCATCCATCACCAGAAGAATCGCGGCTACGGTGGCGCGCTCCGTTCGGGCTTCGAGCACGCGACGAAAGATCTCGTCTTCTATACCGACGGCGACGCGCAGTACGACCCGGTGGAAATGACGCTGCTCTGGCAGCAGCTCACCGACGATGTGGACTGGGTGAACGGCTGGAAGATCGCGCGGTCGGATCCGTTCCACCGGATCATCATCGGTCGCGTGTATCACCACACGGTGAAGCTGCTGTTCGGCCTGCGCGTGCGCGACGTCGACTGCGACTTCCGGCTGATGCGGCGCCGCATCTTCGATGTCGTGCGGCTCGAGAAGAGCAGCGGCGTGATCTGCCTCGAGATGATGAAGAAGTTCCAGGACGCCGGCTTCCGCGTCGCGGAAGTGCCGGTGCACCACTATCACCGCACGTATGGCAAGTCGCAGTTCTTCAACTTCCGCCGCATCTTCCGCACCGGCATCGACGTGATGAAGCTGTGGTGGGCGCTGGTCATCCGTCGCGACCATCTGGCGGCGCAGCGGGCGCGCGCCGCGGCGGCGCTGCAACAGCGAGCCTCATGACGACGCACGACTTCTATCGCGGCCGCCGCGTGATGATCACCGGCGGCCTCGGCTTCATCGGCAGCAACCTCGCGCACCGGCTGACCGATCTTGGCGCCGATGTGCTGCTGGTCGACTCGCTGATTCCCGACTACGGCGGCAACCTGCACAACATCGCCGGCATCGAAGACCGCGTCCGCGTCAACGTCGCCGACGTGCGTCAGGCCAGCACCATGAACTATCTGGTGCAGGGCCGCGACGTCATCTTCAATCTCGCCGGCCAGGTGAGCCACATCGACAGCATGCGGGATCCACACACGGACCTCGAGATCAACTGCCGCAGTCAGTTGACGCTGCTCGAGGCGTGCCGCCATTACAACCCGTCGGCCAAGGTCGTCTACGCCAGCACGCGGCAGATTTACGGCCGGCCCGATGCGCTGCCGGTCACCGAGCGGCATCTGGTGCGCCCCACTGACGTCAACGGCATCAACAAGGCCGCCGGCGAGTACTACCATCTCGTCTACAACAACGTCTTCGGCGTGCGCGCCTGCGCGCTGCGGCTCACCAACATCTACGGGCCGCGCCAACTCCTCAAGCACAATCGCCAGGGCTTCATCGGCTGGTTCATCCGCCTCGTCCTCGAGGATCAGGAGATTCAGGTGTTCGGCGACGGCTCGCAGATCCGCGACTTCGTCTACGTCGACGATGCGGCCGAGGCGTTCCTGCTGGCGGGCGCGACCGACGCGGTGAACGGCGAGGTGTTCAACGTCGGCGGCGACGAACACGTCGCGCATCGCGACCTCGTGGAACTGCTGGTGCGAACCGCCATGAGCGGGCGCTATCGCTTCGTCGAATGGCCGGCCGAGAAGAAGGTGATCGACATCGGCAGCTTCTATGCCGACTCGTCGCTGTTCAAGTCGCGCACCGGCTGGCAGCCGAAGGTTTCGCTGGCCGACGGACTGCGGCGCACGCTCGACTACTACCGTCCGCGGATGGCGCACTATGTCTGACACGCGACACGTCGTCTTCAATGCACTGCGCCCGACCGATGATGCGGAGGCGGTGAAGGCGGCCATTGGCCGCGTGGTCGATTCGGGATGGTACATCCTCGGCCCCGAAGTCGAAGCGTTCGAAAGCGAGTTCGCCGCGGCGTGCGGCACGGCACACGCCGTCGGTGTCGGCACCGGCACCGATGCCATCACGCTGATCGTGCGCGCGCTCGACATCGGTCCCGGCGACGAAGTGATCACGCCGCCGCTCTCGGCGGCGTATTCGGCGCTGGCGGTGATGATGGCCGGCGCGCGTCCCGTGTTTGCCGACATCGATCCGGAGCGGCTGACGCTCGATCCCGCCGCGGTCGAAGCCGCCATCACGCCGCGCACGCGCGCACTGCTGCCCGTGCACCTGTATGGACAAGCCGCGGACATGACGCCACTGCTGGCGATTGCGAAGCGGCACAACCTGGCGGTCATCGAAGACGCGGCACAGGCGCATCTGTGCACGTCGGAAGGCCGGCCGGTCGGCACGATGGGTGTGGCCGGTGCGTTCAGCTTCTATCCGACGAAGAATCTCGGCGCGCTCGGTGACGGCGGCGCGGTGGCCACCAACGACGCGGCGCTCGCCACGCGCATCAAGCGGCTGCGCAACGGCGGACAGACGACGCGGTATCGCCACGAGGAAGCGGGCGCGAACAGCCGTCTCGACGAGCTGCAGGCGGCGATTCTGCGCGCGCGCCTGCCGCGGCTGCCGGCGTGGACGGATCGACGACGAACCATTGCCGCCGCGTACCGAGCGGGAATCCGGACGCCGGCGCTGCACGTGCCGCGCGAGTTCGACAACGGCCACGTCTATCACCTCTTCCCCATCCGCACGGCCAACCGCGCGGAGGCGCAGGCGCACTTCACCGCGCACGGCATCGAGACGCTGATTCACTACCCGGTGCCCATTCCACGTCAGCCGGCGCTGGCGGCGACCAACCCGGCGCAGTGTCCCGTGGCGGATCGCGTCTGCGATGAAGTGTTGTCGCTGCCGATGTATCCGTCACTCACCGACGCCGACGTGGCGGCGGTGATTGCCGCGGCGTCGGCTCTGCAACCGGTCGGCCGGTGATGCCATGCGTGTCCTGATCACCGGCGGCGCCGGCTTCATCGGATCGCATCTCGCCGAAGCGCTGCTGGCCGACGGACACGAAGTGTTCGTCATCGACGACCTGTCGACCGGCTGCATCGACAACATCGCGTCGTTCAAGGATCACGCGCGGTTCCACTACACCATCGCCAGCGTCTTCGACGAGCAAACCGTCGCCGAACTCGTCGATCGCGCCGCCGTCATCTTCCACCTGGCCGCTGCCGTCGGCGTCAAGCTGATCGTGCAGAAACCGGTGCACACCATCGAGACCAACGTGCACGGCACCGAGGTGATCCTGCGGCACGCGGCGAAGAAGAAGAAGCTGGTGTTCATCGCCTCCACCTCCGAGGTGTACGGCAAGAGCACCGACGTGCCGTTCCGGGAAACCACGGACATCGTGCTCGGTGCGACGACGCGCCACCGCTGGGCCTACGCGTGCAGCAAGGCGCTCGACGAGTTCCTGGCGCTGGCGCACTGGAAGGAGCGTCAACTTCCGGTCGTGATCGTCCGATTCTTCAATACGGTGGGACCGCGGCAGACAGGACAGTACGGCATGGTCGTGCCGACGTTCGTGCGTCAGGCGCTGGCCGGCGAACCGATCACCGTGTTCGGCGATGGGCAGCAATCCCGCAGCTTCACCTACATCGGCGACGTCGTCGGCGCGCTGATGAAGCTGATGGCGGAGCCGCGCGCGATCGGCGAAGTGTTCAACATCGGCAACACGGAAGAAGTGACGATGCGCGGGCTGGCCGAGCGGGTGAAGGCGATCACCGGCAGCACCTCGCCAATCGTCACCGTGCCGTATGACGAAGCGTATGAGGCCGGCTTCGAGGACATGCCGCGGCGCGTGCCCGACTTGGCGAAGCTGAACAGCCTGATCGGCTATGCCCCGGAAGTCGGGCTGGACGAGATCATCCGGCGGGTCGTCGCCAGCCAGCGAGACGTATAATTCGTCTGAAGGAAATGGTCATGCGGATGCTCCCGATCGTTGTCGTCCTCGCGCTCGGGCTGGCTGCCCCCGCCTCGGCCCAGCACCTCGTCCTCCAGTTCAGCGACGGACGCGTGTCCGTCGACGCCACCAACGTGCCGCTGCGCACCGTGCTGTCGGAATGGGCACGCCTGGGCAGCACGAAGATGGTCAACGCCGACCGCGTGAGCGGGTCCCCGCTCACCGTCAAGCTCGAGAACGTCCCCGAAGCCCAGGCGCTCGAGATCATCCTGCGGAACGTCGCCGGCTACATGGTGGCGCCGCGCGCCGTCAGTGCCGCCGCCCTGTCCCGCTACGACCGCATCGTCCTGATGCCGACGACCACGGCGGCCGCGGCTGGCCCGGCCACGGCCGGTGGGCGGTTCGGCAACGATTCCAACGCGGGTCTGCAGCGCAACGTCCGTCCAGGATTCGGCGCCAATCAGGCGGGCACGGACGAGGCGCCGCAGCCGCCGCCCGATGGGTCGGACACGGGCGTCAACGAGCCGCCGTTCGGCTTCCCGCAGAATCCCTTCCAGCAGGTGGGTCAGCCCGGGCCGTTCGGCACGCCGATCCAGCCGGGGGCGGAGTCGCCGGTGGTGCAGTTCGGTCCCACCGGTGGATCGGCAGTCACGGTGAATCCAACGCCGCAGCAGACGATGCCGGTGCTGCAGTTTCCCGGCATGACGCCGCCGCCGGCCGGTGGCGTGTTCGGTGGTTTCGGCGCCCCGCCGGTCACGACCGGTGGCTTCGGCACGCCGGTCACCTCCGCGCCGGCCGGAACCGCCGTCCCCGGCATGACCGTCCCCGTGCCCGGCATGGTCGTCCAGCCCGGGCAGGTGGTGGTGCCGCCGGGTCAGAAACCTCCAGGACAGTAGTCGTCGGGAGACCGATGAGTCGATCGGGAGGCGGGAGGCGGGGGCGATTCGTCGCAGGGACGGCATCTCTCCCGGGACGTCGCGCGAATCGGGGACTGCCCCTTCGCTACCGGGAGCGTCCGGCCTCAGCTCCGCTCTCTCCTGATTCCCTACCGCCACGCCGAAGCGCGCAGCGCGAAGGCGGGCGGTCCTGAAACCCTACCAGCGCGCAGCGCTGGTCCTGGCTTCCCTACCGACGCGAAGCGGCGGTCCCTTCCTAGTGATCCAACGCTCCGTCGCCCAGCGTGACGTGCCACGCGTCGCCTGACTGATAAAAATCCTTCGGGACGTCGACGGCGTTTACCTTCACCGTGACCGCGACGTCCGACTTGACGACGAAGAAGCCGTTCCTTCGCAGGATGCGGCGGAAGTCGGCGTTGGTGGCGTAGCAGCGGATCTTGTCGGAATCCTCCAGCCGCGCTTCGCGGTCCACCCAGCCGGCCAGCGTGGCGACGGCGTTCTCGTCGCCGGGATCGGCGAGGAAGTCCACGATCTGCGTCACGCGCCCCTGCGGCTCGCGCAGGTGACGATAGACGATGTAGCCGGCGATCTCGTGGTCGCGGCGCAGCACGGCCACCTGGTAGCGGACGTGCGGCGGCTCCAGGAACTTCCAGTTCAGATACTTCGCGTCGCGCTGGATCGCCAGGTCGAACCGGCCGCGGACGCGCGCCCACAGGCCATCGACATCGCTTTCGAAGCGGCGCACGGCCTGCATCTCCTCGCGCAACGGCTGCAGCCGACCGACGACGCGAATGATCGGCAGCGTGACGGCGGACACCAGCCGGTTGACGGCCACCGGCCAGGTGGGCCGGCGCAGCGCGCGACGCGTGAGCGGCTTCACCAGGCACGGCACGGTCATCGGCTTGGGCCAGCGCATCTCGTGCAGGCGGGCGTGCGTCGCCTCCGACAGCCCGGAGCCGAGCGCGACGCCGGTGCCGCGGTCCCAGGCGCGCAGCAGGGCGCCGCCGAGGCCCTGACGCTGGCGTTCGCTGACGACGAGCGGTCCGGCGCTCCATGTGCCGGCCACATCCTGCCCGCGCACGGTGATGCGCACCGGCGCCAGCGGGCAGGCGGCGACTACCGTCGGGCCTTCGCGCACCACCCAGAACGGTGGCTCGAGCCCCGCCGCCGGATTCCGCCGCGCCCAGTCCCACAGGAAGCGCAGGCGATCGACGGCTTCGTGGCCATACGTGCGCCGGTAGAGCAACTCGAGACCGCGCCGGTCATCCGGGGAAAAACGCTGAATGTCCGCCATCGTCGCAGGAAGGATGCATTGTACGATCTGACTCTCGAGGGCCCGCTTTGGTCACTCGAATGGCGACGGCGCCGCTGCCGGCTGTCGTGACGGTATAACTGAGGGCCAGACGGTCCGTTCGCCTCCCGCTTGCCCTGAGCGAAGTCGAAGGGCCTCCCGTCTCCCGTCTCCCGCCTGGCCTGAGCGCAGTCGAAGGCTTCCTGCTACCCTATCTCCATGTCCCTCGAAGCCCGTTTGAGCACCGAGATCGCCGCCGCCATGAAGGCGCGCGAGACGGTGAAGCTGTCCACCTTCCGCATGCTCAAGACCGCGCTCACCGCGAAGAGCATCGACCTGAAGCGCCCGCTCGAAGCCGCGGAAGAACTGCAGGTCGTCGCCACGCTGGTCAAGCAGCGGCGCGACTCCATCCAGCAGTTCACGGCCGGCAACCGCATCGACCTCGCCGACAAGGAACAGGCGGAGATTGCCGTGCTCGAAACGCTGCTGCCGCCGCCCGCCACGGCCGAGGAGATCACGGCCGCGGTTGGCACCGCCATTGCCGAAACCGGCGCCACCAGTCCGAAGGACACGGGCAAGGTGATGAAGGCCGTGATGGCCGCGCTGGCCGGCAAGTCGGTGGATGGCCGGAAGGTGAACGAGGCGGTCAAGTCACGACTCGTCACGTAAGCTTTACGCCCCGAGACGAACCATTTTCCGAAGTGCGTCGTCTACACTTGATGAAGGCCTAGTCAGCCTCTCACCATCCTCCTCGAGGCCCTTGCCCGACGCGGCAAGGGCCTCCTTTTTTGTGCGGTGATCCACCGGCAGGGCGGCGGCGCAAACGGGGGCGGCGCGGACCGCGTGCTACGCTGTCGGGTCACCTCATGGCCGATTCCGCGCCCCGGCTGGCCCGCTCCGCGGGTGTCACCGGGCTAGCCACCATGACCAGCCGAATCCTCGGGCTGGTTCGCGAACAGGTTCTGGCGTATTACTTCGGCGCAGGCGACGCCATGGACGCGTTTCGCGTCGCCTTCCGCGTGCCGAACCTGCTGCGCGATCTGTTCGCCGAAGGCGCGATGAGCGCGGCGTTCGTGCCGACGTTCACCTCGTACCTGACGCGCGACGGCCGGCCGCGCGCCTGGGCCCTCGCCAATTCGGTCCTGAACGGCCTGATCGCGGTGACGGCCGTGCTGGTGGTCGTCGGTTTCCTGCTGGCGCCGCTCCTCGTGCGCACCTTCGCCGGCGACTTCGCGCTCGTCCCCGGCAAGCTCGAGCTCACGATCTACCTGGCGCGACTGGTGCTGCCCTTCCTCACGTTCGTCGCGATGGCGGCGGCGTTGATGGGGATGCTCAACGCGCTCGGCCACTTCTTCGTCCCCGCGGTCGCCCCGGCCACCTTCAACCTCGCCAGCATCGTGATGGTGATGGCGCTGGTGCCGTTCGCCGACACCCTCGGTGTCCAGCCCATCGTCATCGTCGCGGCGGCCACCATTGTCGGCGGCCTGGCTCAGGTGGCGCTGCAGTGGCCGGCACTCGTGCGCGAAGGCTTCCGCTATCAGCCGCGGATTGACGTGCACGACGAAGGGCTGCGGCGCGTGCTCCTGCTGATGGGTCCCGGAACGGTGGGCCTGGCGGCGACGCAGATCAACATCTTCGTCAACACGATCCTGGCCACGAGCGAAGGCAGCGGTGCGGTGTCGTGGCTCGAGTACGCGTTCCGCTTGATGTACCTGCCGATTGGTTTGTTCGGCGTGTCGGTGGCCACGGCGTCGACGCCGGCGGTGTCACGGCTGGTGGTGACGCGCGAGTTCGGCCGCGTGCGGGAAACCATCGCGCATGCGATCAGCCTGATGCTGCTGCTGAACGTGCCGGCGACGATCGGACTCGTCGTCCTCGCGGAGCCCATCGTCCGCGTCATCTTCGAACACGGCCGGTTCACGGAAGCCGACACGCTCAGCACGGCGTCGGCGCTGCGCTTCTATGCCGGCGGACTGATTGGCTATTCGGTCGTGCGCATCGTGTCGCCGGCGTTCTACGCGATGGGACAGGCGCGGACGCCGGTGATGGTGAGCGTGACCTCGGTGGCGGTGAACGTCGCGTTGAACATCTGGCTCGTGCAGTGGATGGGCTTCCGCGGTCTCGCGCTGGGAACGACCATCACCGCCATTCTCAACGCCGCGATACAGTTGACGCTGCTCGGTCGGACGCTCCACGGCGTCAATCTCGCGCACATCACCAACACGTTCGTGCGCGTGCTCGCGGCGTCGCTCGTGATGGGTGTGGTGGCGTGGAGCGCCGATCGTGTCCTCGCCGACCTCTGGCCCGGTGACGCGCTCATCATGCAGACGCTGCGCCTTGGCGTGACGATGGCGCTGGCGGTGGCCGCGCTCGGCGGTACCGCGTGGGCGCTGCGAATTCCGGAGTTGACCGAAGCGGTGCGCATGGTGACCCGGCGGTTCAGGAGACGCGCGTGAAGCAGAACGGCTGGCTCGATCTCGACAACCGCATCTGGAAAGTGGCCTCGACGCACCTGGTGGTCGACGCCTACAACAACATGTACGCGCCGCTGCTGCCGTTGTTGATTCCGCACCTGTCGCTGTCGCTGACCGCGGCCGGCACGCTGGCGATGTGTTTCCAGATGGCCAACTCGGTGGCGCAGCTCGGCTTCGGCACGCTCGCCGATCACTGGCGGCCGCGGGCGCTCATCCTCGGCGGCCCGATCGTCGCGGTCACCGTCATGTCGCTGGTCGGCCTGAGCACATCGCCGCTGATGCTCGGCGTCATCCTCGTCTGCGGCGGCCTCGGCGGCGCGGCGTTTCATCCACCGGCGGCGGCGCTGGTCTATCGCATGGCCGATCACCGCAAGGGCCTGGCGATGTCGGCGCACATCTCCGGCGGCTCGCTCGGCTTCGCGCTGGCGCCGCTGGTGTTCGTCCCGTTCATCGCCCGTGTCGGCCTGCAGTGGTCGCCGCTCTGCATGATCCCGGGGTTGATCGCGCTGTCGTGGACGCTGCGGCAGGTGCCGCCGATGTCGCGTCCCGAGGCGCACGAACGTTCCAGCTTCGCGACGCTGCGGCCGGCCGCCGTACCGCTGACGCTCGTGTACTTCACCGTCGTCCTGCGCACGGCCACGGCGTACGGATTCATGACCTTCGCGCCGACGCTGCTCACCCAGCGCGGCCTGACGATCGACGAAGCCAGCACCGCGGTGTTCATCTACCTCTTCACCAGCGGCGTCGGTGGTTTTCTCGGTGGTCCGCTGGCGGATCGCTTCGGCGCGCCGCGCGTGATGATGGCGACGCTGCTGGCATCGGTCCCCTTCCTGGCGCTGGCGCCGTTCCTCTCCCCCTGGGGTTTCGCGACGATGCTGGCGATTGGCGGGCTGCTGCTGCAGTCGACACTGCCGGTGAGCGTGACCTATGCGCAGTCGCTGACGCGCGCCGGCGCGGCCACGGTGTCGTCGCTGATGATGGGCTTCGCGTGGGGCATGGGCAGCCTGGCGGTGCCGGTCATCGGCGTTGTCGCCGACGCGTTCGGGATCAACGCCGCGCTTGCCGCGCTCTCGGTGGTGCCGGTGATTGCCGCCGGGCTGGCATCGATGCTGCCGCCACGACCGACTGTCGCGCCGGCCGGGTCGTAGTACGATCGCCGCCGTGGCGCGGTACGGAACCTACTCCTCGTCCTCTCAATTCGGGCCCGGCGCCCTGACGCCGGCGGTCAGGATCCTGCTCATCACCAACGTGGTGGCCTGGCTGCTGACGCTCATCGTGCCGGCCATGACGATGCGGCTCGGGCTGTCGCCGCGGGATGTGTTGACCGGCGGTGCCTTCTGGCAGCCGGTCACCTACATGTTCCTGCACTCCACCTCGGGCTTCAGCCACATCCTGTTCAACATGCTGGCGCTGTGGATGTTCGGCACCGAGCTCGAACGGAAGTGGGGCACGCGCTTCTTCACGAAGTACTACTTCATCACCGGCATCGGCGCCGCGTTCACCACGCTGCTCGTGTCGCTGTTCTCGAACGACGTCTATTTCTCGGTGACGGTCGGCGCGTCCGGCGCCATCTATGGCCTGCTGCTGGCGTGGGCGATGTACTTCCCGCACCGCACCATCTACCTGTACTTCCTCTTCCCGATCCCGGCGCGCATCTTCGTGCTGATCATCGGCGCGATTGCGCTGCTGTCGTCGTTCGGCGGCCCGGGCGGCGGCGTGGCGCACGCCACGCACCTCGGCGGACTCGTCGTCGGCTACCTGTATCTGAAGTCGCTGCGCATCCGGCCGCTCGACGAGCTGCGTTACCGCTGGCTGCGCTGGCGCATGGGCCGCGCCCGCAGCCGCTTCGACGTCTACGAAGGCGGCAAGACGTCGACGCCCTCGTCAGACGACGAGTGGAAGCGGGAGTGGAAGAAGCATATTCACTAGGGTGCGACACGGAGGTGCTCCACGGGGGTGCTCCACGGAGGTGCTCCACGAGGGTGCGGCACGGGGGTGCGGCACGATGGTGCGACACCGATGTCACGCGTACGGTTCGGCGCGCTTGAAACCAGCAAGACCCGAGATGATGTTTCCCGGAATGGCTTCCGTTGCGTCGTTGTATTTCGTGGCGATGGCGTTGTAGGTCTGGCTCGTCGCGGCGATCGCTTGGTCGGTCGCTCGCAGTTCATCCACTAACGGCTCGACCTCAGTGCTCGCAACCGGTTGCGGAGTTGCCAGCGTCAGCAGCGGTCTGAGCGCAATGGTGAGTTCGCCTTCCCGCCGGGCGGCGTCTGCCGGCCCTTTCGCCGCTCTCGCTCGTGTCAGCGTGGCCATCACCGCATCGAGCGCTGCCGAATCGACATGGGCAGTGCCGCGCAGATGATCGACGATTGCCGCCACCGCATCGTGGCGCCGCTTCACCTGCGCATCAACCTGTCGCCACGCCTGCGTCACCAGTTTGCGCATGGCGAGAAGCCGGTTGTAGCCGACCGCACACCAAGCGCCCAGCGCGGCAAGGATGGCGACGGTAACCAGCACGCTCATGCGACCGACTCCTACTCACCGCACCTTCGTGCAGCACCTTCGTGCAGCACCATCGTGAAGCACCATCGTGAAGCACCTCCGTGCCGCACCATCGTGTAGCACCCCCGTGCAGCACCTCCGTGCCGCACCATCGTGCCGCCCGTCTCCTCCTGTCATTTCTTGTGAAAGTACGTATCCGTTCCATCCAGCCAGTCCTGCCGGATCGGGCTGAACATGTCCATTTCAAATGTGTCGTCGAGGGCTTCGGCCTGATGCGGCACCCATGAAGGAATGTGCAGCACCTCGCCTTCGCGCACCGTGATCTCCTCGCCGTCGATGAGGAACTTCAGCGCGCCCTGGAAGACATAGGTGAGTTGTTCGCTCTCGTGCGAGTGCATCGGCACGAGCGCGCCTCGCTTGAGGTGGATGTGCGCGATCATCTCGCGTTCGCCGGTGATGACCTTGCGCGAGATCATCTCGGTGACTTTTTCGAGCGCGATTTCATCCCAGCGATGCAGGCGGACAGCAGGTGTATTCATGCGTTTTCCGAGTGAAGTGGCGCCGAGTATAGCACCGGGGCGAATGTTATAATTTGCGGCGTCATGAAGGCATCCACGCTGGCCCCGGCCGCCGAGACCCGCGCCCGCGCGCGCGGTCGCGAGTTCGAAGGATTGACGCGAGACGAGCTGGTACAGGCGTACCGCACGATGCTCCTGTCTCGACGTCTCGACGACAAGGAAATTCAACTCAAGAATCAGAGCCGCATCTTCTTCCAGATCAGCGGCGCCGGTCATGAAGCCGTGCTCACCGCCGCCGGCCTGCACCTGCGCGCCGGCTACGACTGGTTCTACCCGTATTATCGCGACCGCGCGCTGTGCCTCACGCTCGGCATGACGCCGCTCGAGATGCTGCTCTCCGCCGTCGGCGCGAAAGACGATCCGAACTCGGGCGGCCGGCAGATGCCGTCGCATTGGGGCCACAAGGCGCTCAACATCCCGTCGCAGGGCAGCCCCACCGGCACGCAGGCGCTGCAGGCCGTCGGCGCCGCCGAAGCCGGCATGCTCTACGCCGCCATCAACGAGATCCCGCAACGCACCGAACGCTTCCATGACGACGAGATCGTCTACATGTCGATCGGCGACGGCGCGACCAGCGAAGGCGAGTTCTGGGAAGCGCTGAACACCGCCTGCACGCGCATCACGCCGGTGCTGTTCATGGTCGAAGACAACGGCTACGCGATCTCGGTGCCGGTCGAAGTGCAGACCGCCGGCGGCGACGTCTCGAAGCTCGTCGAGTCGTTCCCGCATCTCAAGGTGTTCCGCTGCGACGGCACCGACTTCCTCGACAGCTATCGCGTCATGCGCGAGGCCACCGCCTACATCCGCCGCGAACGCAAGCCCGCGCTGGTGCACGCCAAGGTCATTCGTCCGTACTCGCACTCGCTCTCGGACGACGAGCGGTTGTACAAGCCGGCCGAGGAACGTGAAGCGGAGGCGCGACGCGATCCGCTGACACGCATGCGCGCGTTCCTCGTCGCCGAAGGGCTCGCCACCGACGCCGATCTCGACGCCGTGGCGGCCGATGTCGATCGCGAAGTGCTCGAGGCCACCGACGCCGCGCTGGCGGCGCCGAGGCCGCCGGTGGAAACCGCCGGCTGGTGGGTGTTCTCGCACGACGTCGATCCGACATCGTCCGCGTTCGAGACGCCGGAGCAGCCGACCGGCAAGCCCGACACGATGGTCGCCGCCATCAACCGCACGTTGAAGTCCGAGATGGCGCACAACCCGGCGATCGTGATGTTCGGTGAAGACGTCGCCGACGCCAGCCGCGAGGACGCGCTGGCCAAGGTGCCGGGCAAGGGCGGGGTGTTCAAGGTGACGCACGGCCTGCAGAAAACCTACGGCGGCACGCGCGTGTTCAACTCGCCGCTCGCCGAAGCCAACATCATCGGCCGCGCCGTCGGCATGGCGACGCGCGGCATCAAGCCCGTCGTCGAGATCCAGTTCTTCGACTACATCTGGCCGGCGATGATGCAGCTCAAGGACGAGATGTCGATGCTGCGCTATCGCTCCAGCAACAACTTCTCGTGCCCGATGGTGGTGCGCGTGCCGATTGGCGGCTACATCACCGGCGCGCCGTATCACAGCCAGTCGGGCGTCAGCATCTTCGCCCACTGCCCCGGCGTGCACATTGCGTTTCCGTCCAACGCCATCGATGCCGCCGGCCTGCTGCGCACCGCGATCCGCTGCGACGACCCGGTGATGTTCCTCGAGCACAAGCACCTGTATCGCCAGACCTACAACAAGGGCGTGTATCCCGGCGACGACTTCATGATCCCGTTCGGCAAGGGATCGCTGCGGCGTCCGGGCACGGATGTCGTGGTGCTCACGTGGGGCGCGCTGGTGCAGCGCTCGCTGCTGGCCGCTCAGCAGGCGGAGAAGGACGGAATCAGCGCCGCGGTGTTCGACCTGCGGACGATCATGCCGTACGACTGGCAGGGCATCAGCGACCTCGTCCGCCAGACCAACCGCGTCGTCATCGCGCACGAGGACACGCTGACCTGCGGCTTCGGCGCCGAGATCGCCGCGCGCATCTCGGACGAGTTGTTCGGTGAACTCGACGCGCCGATCCGTCGCGTCGCCGCGATGGACTGCCCGGTAGCCTACGCGCCGGACCTCGAGAAGGCCATCCTGCCGCAGTCGGCGGATGTGCTGAAGGCGATCAAGGAAACCGCGGCCTACTAAGTCAGTACGCGGTTGCGCCGCTGTCATGCATCGAGGGCCGTTGGTGAAACGTTCGCTGGCGGCCCTCGTGCTGTGTACGGCGGGTGCCGTCATCGCGCACGCGGGCGTCGACGTGGAACAGCGCGCGTCGCCAGGGCGCGTCGAGGTACTGGAGAGCGTTGACGCCGTCCCGGCCGCCATCATGGGTCGCTTCCGCGATCCCACCGTGTGCGCGCGCGTGCCCGGCGGTCCGTACTACGTGTTCGACCGGCGCGGGCATTCCGTCCATACCATCGACGCCGGCGATGGTTCGGTGCGCACGCTGGTCGAGATTGGCGGCGAGGAAGGCCGGCTGCTCGATCCCAGCGCGTTCGATGTCGCCGCCGACGGATCGTTTGCCGTCGCCGACGGACCCGGCGGACGCGAACGCATTCAGGTGTTTGGCGCGGCGGGCATCCGCACTGGCGGCTTCACACGCGCCGGACGCACCGCGGCACGGGTGGCCCTGGGATCGCTGGTGCTGAGCGGCGTCGGCAGCCTCGTCTACACCGGACGAAGCGTCGTGCTGAGCGAGCCCGACACCGGCTGGCTGCTCGGCGAGTTCACCCCGCTCGGCGCGCCGCTCCGCAGTATCGGCCGGCTGCGGCCCACCGGACACGAAGAGGATCGCGAAGTGCACTTGGCCCTGAACGCCGGCATGGCCGTCCCCACCGCCGATGGCGGCTTCATGTTCGTCTTCATCGCCGGGTCGCCAGCCTTTCGCCGCTATGCGGCCGACGGCACGCTGCTGTTCGAACGCGTCATCCAGGGCGCGGAACTGGACCCGGTGCTGGCCGCGCAGCCGAAGCGTTGGCCGCGGCGCACGGTGGGCGATCGACAGTTACCACTCGTGCCGCCGGTGGTGCGCACCACGGCCCTCGATCCCGACGGCAACCTGTGGGTGACCTTCGTCCAGCCGTTCACCTATGTGTATGCGCCGGACGGCGAGAAGATCCGCACGGTGCAGTTCCGTGCCGGCGGTGTCGTCGCGCCGACCAGCCTGTCGTTCTCGTCCGGCAGACACCTCGTCGTCGCCCCTGGTTGTTACTCCTTCGCGTGGTGATTGATAGAATCTCGACGGTAGTGATGACAGCGCGCACGGCGTTCCTGCTGTGGACGGTGATGATGATGGCGGCGTGCGGCGGATCCGAGACGCCGACGCGGCCGTCGCCGCCACCGGTGGTGAACGCCCCGATCATCACGTGTCCCGGTAACGTGTCGGCCGGCACCACCGGACAGAACACGACGGTGGCGTTCGGCGCGCCGACGGTATCGGGTGGGGCCGACCCGGTCACGACCACCTGCTCGCCCGTCTCGGGCACCACGTTTCCGCTCGGCACCACCGCGGTGAGCTGCCGCGCCACCGACAGCCTGCAGCGATCGTCCTCCTGCACCTTTTCGGTGGTCGTCGCGAAGATCCCCGTCATCACGCGCACCAGCTTCCTCGCGTTCGGCGACAGCATCACCGCCGGCGAAGTCACCGTGCCGACGACGACGGGGCTCGACGCCGACGGCTTCCCTTTCTTCAAGTTGATCCTCGTCCCGTTCGCGTCGTATCCGACGCAGCTGCAGACGCTGTTGCGCAATCGCTACATCACGCAGCAGGCGGCGCTCACGGTGGTCAACGCCGGCGTGCCCGGAGAAGCGGCGACGGACTCGACGCGGCGCTTCTCGACCGTGCTGGCGCAGACGCGACCGGAAGTGGTGCTGCTGCTCGACGGCTACAACGACCTCAACACCGGCGGTGTCAACGCGGTATCCGCCGTGGCCACATCGCTGCAGGCGATGGCGCGCGAGGCCCGCACGCGCGGCGCCCGCGTGTTCCTGGCCAACCTCACGCCGTCGCGGCCCGGCGGTCGCAACACGATCAACCCGGCCGCCATCACCGCCATGAACGACCGCATCCGCACCATCGCCCTTGGCGAGAACGCGGTGTACGTGGACCTCTACCAGGCGACGGTCGGCAACCTCAACACCTACGTTGGCGTCGACGGCCTGCACCTCACCGAACTCGGCTATCAACGCGTTGCCGAGACCTTCCTCGCCGCCATTCAGGCGACGCTGGACGCGCCATAGCAGGAACGGGGAACGGGAGGCGGGAGGCGGCAGGCGGTTCATGCGGCACACTGTTGCCGTGCCGCTGGTCCACACCGCCCACCTTGGCCGAACGTTTGGCGACCGCGTTGCCGTGGAAGACCTGACGCTGTCGGTGAACGGCGGCGAGGTCGTGGCGCTGCTCGGACCGAACGGCGCCGGCAAGACCACGACGTTTCGATTGCTGGCGTCGTTGATTCCGCCGACGAGCGGTGACGCGCAGATCGAGACGCATGCGATTGGCGAGGCGCCGGCGCGGGCCAGGGTCGGGCTGCTGACGGAGGCGCCGGGGCTGTGGGAGCGCCTGAGCGTCGCGCAGAACCTTCTGACGCACGCACGCCTGCAGGGTGTGAAGGATCCGGACGCGGTGGTCGCGCGCGTGTTGCGTTCCGTGGATCTGGAGGATCGCGCCGGCGATCGAGCCGGCGCGTTGTCGAAAGGCTTGAAGCAGCGCGTCGCACTGGCGCGGGCGCTGCTGCACGATCCGCCCGTCGTGCTGCTCGACGAACCAACGGCGGGTCTCGATCCGGAAAGCGCGCGTGACGTGCGCGATCTGATTCGGCGCCTGCGTGACGAACGGCGCGCGGTGCTGGTGTCCACCCACAACCTCGCCGAAGCCGAGTCGATTGGCGACCGCGTGGCGATTCTGCGTCGTCGGCTGCTGGCCTTCGAGCCGCCGGGCGAACTGCGGCGCAGACTCGGTACGCCGGCGGTCGAGATCGACGTCGAAGGCGACGCACGCGCGTGGCTCGACATCGTCCGCACGTGGCCCGGTGCCGCGGTGCTCGATGCGGAGGGACACACGCTGCGCCTGCGGCTGGACGACCAGCAGATTCCGGAGGCGGTGGCCGCGCTCGTCAGCGCCGGCGCCCGCATCAGGCGCGTGGACGCGCGCGAGGCTTCCCTCGAAGACGCCTATCTGGCGCTGGTTCGGAGCGATGCGTAACGCCCGCACGCGCGTGCTCGCACTGGCTTCGAAAGACTTCGAAGACGTGCGGCAACAGCCCGGCCTGATCCTGCCGGCACTGGCGATGGTGCTGGGGCTGACGCTGCCGGCGTTTGCCGTGATGTGGATCGGCAGCGCCGATGCGGCGGGCAGTCCCAACTCCGACTTCGCATTGGCCGCCGACCAGGCGGCTGGCGCCATTCCGGAACTGGCGCGGATGGCGCCCGCGGCACGGGCACAGGCGTTCCTGCTCCAGCAGTTCCTGCTGTTCAGCCTGCTGACACCGGTGTTGGGATCGTTGTCGCTCGCCGCGCAGGGGATCATCGGCGAGAAGCAGGCGCGGACGCTGGAGCCGCTGCTCGTCACGCCGATTACCACCGGCGAACTGCTGCTCGGCAAACTGATCGTGCCGTTTGCCGTCGCGATGCTGCTGCTGACATCGACGTTCCTCGTCTATCTCGCCGGCCTCGTCGCGTGGGGCGAGCCGGGCGTGTGGGCCAGTCTCTTCTGGCCGCGCACGCTGGCGCTCTATCTCGTCATCGGTCCGCTGGTATCCGCGGCGGCGCTGCTCGGCGCCAGCATCGTGTCCTCACGCGTGAACGACGCGCGAACGGCGCAGCAACTCGGCTCGGTGCTGCTGCTGCCGATCACCGCGTTGTTCATCGGCCAACTCGCCGGACAGTTCCTGCTCGGCACTGGCGCGCTCGTCACCATCGCGATCGTGCTCGCGCTCGCCATCATCATCCTCGCGTGGGTCGCGGTCCGCGTCTTCCAGCGCGAAACCATCTTGATGCGGTGGCGATAGGACGGGAGGCGGGAGACAGGAGGCGGGAGGCGGGAGGCGGGAGGCGGGAGACGGGAGGCGGGAGGCGGGAGACGGGAGGCGGGAGACGGGAGGCGGGAGGCGGGAGGCGACGCTGCGTGTGCCGGGACGGAGCTACGCGTTCGGGACCGACAGCACCATCGGGACGGAACGTCTTCGGGAGTGTTTGCCCTCAATCCCAAGGACAGACAGCTCGAGCGTCGCAACGTGCGGTGCCGAACTATTTCGCGGGCACTGCTTCCAGGATCGTCTGCACGGCCTTGCGTAGTGCGCGGCCGCCGGGACCGGCGCCTTTGTAGTGGCCCTGACGCACGATCACGAGATCATGCGACGGCACGATCAGCGTCGTCTGGCCGCCGACGCCGGTCATGTAGTACGCGTCCTTCGGCGCCGGGTACGAGCTGTCGCCGTTCAACCAGAAGAAGCCGCCGTAAATGGGACGCTTGTCGGCTTCCCACGCCGGCGCCAGCGTGCTGACGAACTTCACGAAGCCTTCGGGCAGGATGCGTTCGCCGTTGGCGACGCCGTCCTGCAGATAAAGATTGGCGAGCCGCGCCCAGTCGCGCGCGGCGCCGAGTTCATATCCCTGCGTCAGGAAGTTCCCATACGGATCGGTCTCCATCACCATCGTCCGGATGCCGATCTTGTCGAACAGCGCCTTCTGCGGAAACGCGTGATACGGCTCGCCGCGCTTCTCGAGCGCCAGGCGAATCAGGTAGTTGGCGAGCACCGGATCGGTGTTGCGATAGCGGCCGACCGTGTTGGGCGGCCATTCGAGCGGGCGCGTCGCCGCGTACTTGAACGAGTCGATCGCCGCCGTGTAGAGATAGAGATGATCCGGATAGGTGCCGTTCGGATCGAAGTCCGGATCCTGCGGCGCCTTGATGCGCAGGCCGCTCGACATGTGCAGGATGTCGCCGATGCGGATGGCGGCGCGTGGGTCACCGGGTGATTGCCACTCCGGAATCGGCGCACGCTGCCAGAGTTCATACGCACCCTGCTGGAGCAACACGCCCATCAGCGTCGCCGTCAGGCTCTTGCCCATCGACCAGCTCTCGAGCGGGGTCGTCTTCGTGATGTTCGGGCCGTAGCGCTCGGCGATGATTCGGCCTTTCCACGTCACGACGAACGCCGCGGTGAAGCCAGCCGGATCGAACGCCGCGTCAACCGCGGCCGCGATCTTCGCCGCGTCGATCTCCTTCGGCAGCGGCGTCGACGGCAGTCGATCGCCCATCGGCCAGTCCTGCGTATCGGCGTTGGGCAGTTGGCTGGTGACGAGCGATGGTTTGAAGAAGACGTCCTTCTGCCCGGCCGGCAGCGTCACGCAGCCCTGACTGCCCAGGTACTTCGCCGTTCGCGTCACGCCGTTCGGCATCGTGACGTGCACGGCCTTGCCGGCGCGATCGATCACCGGCTTGCTCACCTTGGCGCGCGAGTCGTACGGGCCGGTGAAGTAACCGATGTGCTCCTGCGCGAAGTCGGGATCGAGCCCACTGATGAAGACCGCGGAACACATCACCTTGGCGTAACCCGACGTGTGGTGATCGAGCACGTCACCAGGCGGCGGCACGTAGGGCGTGTTCAACTCGAGCGACTTCGCGCGGTCGATCACGAACTTCCGCTGCGCCTCGCGATCCTGCGCCGCCACCGTGGCCAGGACCAGCACCGCCGCGCCGAGCATCACCAGCGTGTGTCGCATGGGCGGGACTATACACGGGAAACGGGAGACGGGAGGCGGGAGACGGGAGACGGGAGGCGGGAGGCGGGAGGCGGGAGGCGGCGACGGCATTCCGCCGCTGCCGGGACGACAGTCACTCCCGGGACTGACGCTCTCTCGGGACAGCCCTACCTTCGGGAGCGACCGTCCTCAGCTTCGCTCGCGGCAGGATCCGGGACGGTCACCCGCGGAGCGCGGGGCCGGTCAGGACATGCGAGACAAGAAGCGGGCGAGGATGAAGGCGGCGAGGGCGCCGGTGATCACGAGGAGGGCGTAGCGGCGGCGGGTGGCGATGAACTCGGCCCACGCGTCCTGGTCGAGCCAGACGCTGCCGTTCGGTCCCGAACGCAGCACGCCTTGCGTCGTCAGGCGCGTTTGCCAGAAGCGGTCGAGCCGGCGTCCCGGCGGCAGCACGATCGCGCGCGCCGCCGTCGTCGCATTCGCGCTCAGCAGATGCCGAATCAACGCGCGCCGCCGCGCCAGCGGGATCAGGATGAACGCCGGCAGCAACGGAATCAGAAAACTCAGCACGTCGCGCAGCACCTTTCAGCACCTCTCAGCACCTCTCAGCACCCTTCAGCACCTGTCGGCACCTTTCAGCACCTTCATCTTCCCGGCCTGTATTCCCGCTCGATGTGCCCGTTCAGATCCTCGCGATAGAAGTACACGTCGCGCAGGTTGCCGCTGGCGTAGCGCTCCGACTGATCGTTGAAGTGCTTCGACGAAGGCTGGCTGTTCAAGCCACCGGCCGTGACCGCCTTGGCGCGGACGCGGTCGCCGAACTCGACCGCGGCCACGAAGCTGTTGCCGCTCGTGCCATACCACTTCTTCGTGCCGGGGTAGGGTCGGGCGCCGAACGAGGCCAGCGATCCCCAGCGCGCCGACGGGAACGGCACCGGTGTGCTCGGACCGTTGTCGTCGAACTTCTGCACGATGTCGCCGGTGAGCCGCTGGAAGCGATTGACATCGCCCCACGGCGTGTCCCACTTGCCGAAATCGGCGGCGAGTTGATCCGACGCGGCAGCCAACGCGTCGAGCCGCTGCTGTGGTGTCGCCCGCGTCCGCAGGAACTGATACACCGACACGCCAGCCTTCTGCGCTTCAGGCGTGGCGCGGCGCCACAGCTCTTCGCCCCAGAACACGGCCAACGTCTGCGCCGTGGACGCCGCGGACCAGCGGTCGTCCCAGCCGCGCAACAGATCGATCTGCGCTTTCAACTTTGCCTTCAGCGGATTCGCCGACGGCAGCGCATCGTACGCCTTCACCACGGTCGGCACCAGCGTCGCGAACTCCGGCTGATGGCTGTCGAACGCGGCATCGCGCAGCGTGTCGAGCGTGAAGCCCTTCCTGCCCTGCAGCACCTGCACCGCGTGCACGCCGCGCGGGTTCTCGCCGGCGCGATCGAAGTAGGCCGGGTAATCCTTCTCCTTCGGACTCTCGGCACCCGCCGCCGAGTACGGCCAGTTGTTGGTGTTCTGCAGCCAGCCGCCCTTCGGATTGATCACGTTCGGCGTCTCGTCGAAGGTGTGCACGCCCTGCCAGTCGGTGGCCGGGTCGCTGCCGTCCACGGGCTTACTCCAGTCGAACTTCGGATTGCGCTTCGGCACGAAGTTGGAGTGAAGGTAGGCGATGTTGCCGTCCGCATCGGCGAACAGCGTGTTGTTCGACGAGTTGGTGTGCGCCTGCATGATGTCGCGGAATTCGTTCAGGTTGTGCGACTTCGTCCTCGAGTACGACTGCATCAGCGCCTTCATCGGCTCTTCCATCAGCCGCACCGCCACCCACTTGTCGCCGATGGCGCGGACGATCGGTCCGTGGTGCGTGCGATACACGGTGAACTCGCGCTGGCCCGTGCCGGTCGCGGTCTTGTAGGGCACCACCACCCGGCGCGCGGTGACCGCCTTGTTCTCGGTACCGTGCCGATACGTGATCGCGTCGCCGTTCCTGGTGATCGTCTCGAGGTACTCGTCGATGTTGTCGACGCCGCTCGAGGTGTGCATCCAGCCGGCGCGTTCGTTGAAGCCCTGGTAGATGAAGAACTGGCCCCAGGTGAGGGCGCCGTAGGCATTGAGGCCTTCTTCGCTCACCATCTGCGCTTCTTCGCGGAAGAAGAACGAGGTGTGCGGGTTGATCCACAGGAGCGGTTTGCCCGACGCCGAATTGGCGCCGGCAATGGCGAAGCCGTTGGAACCGGTCGGCTCCTCCGGATACTCGAGGCCAGACGCGATCGACGAACGATCAACCGCATCAACACGTGCCACCTTCTGCGCCGCGGTTTGTCCGCCGTAGAACGCTTCCAACTCGCGCAGGGACACCCGTTCGATGTCGCCGCCGATGCTGCCTTCGCTGAAGCTCAGCGCCATCCACGGCTCGAAGCGCGTCAACACGCGCGGCTTCACCTCGGGGTGCGTGTGCAGGTAGAAGTTGAGGCCGTCGGCCCATGCGTCCATCAGCTTCTTCAGCCAGTCGGGGCTCTCCTGATACGTCGCCTTCAACTGCTCGGGATCGATGAACAGCTTCATCCGCAGGTCGCGCCAGATCTCGGCCTCGCCCTCGGCTTCGGCCAGTCGGCCCATGCTGTTGAGGAAGTTGGTCTCGACGCGATTGAAATCGTCTTCCGCCTGCGCATACATCAGGCCGAAGACGGCATCGGCGTCGGTCTTGCCGTAGATGTGCGGCACGCCCCAGTCGTCGCGGATGATGGTGATACCGTCAGCGCGTTGCTGCCAGGCGGCCACCTGCGGATCGACGGGCGGTGCGGCCGGTTGAGACGAACAGGCCGCGACAAGGACGAACAGCAGGACGGCAAGCTTCTTCATTTGCGCTCCCACGCCACAGATGCCACAGATGCCACAGATAGCACAGATGACACAGGCCACAACATGACACGGACTTCGCGCGGTCGGACCGGACGGCATGTCACCGCGCCGATCCTCCTCGCGGCGAGATCGGATCTACTTCGCACGCGGACGGCCCAGCGCCGCCAGTTGCTGCGGCGACAGCTTGAAGTCGGACACCGCGTTCTCGAACACCGTGAAGTCCGCCGACACCCACTGCACCGAACGGTTGAGGGCGCTGTACGACAGCACCCAGTAGAATTGCCCGCGCGACGGCGCGCCATTCTTGTCCGCCACGGCCTCGGCAAACACGAACGGTACCTCCGCCGCGGCACGCACGTGACGCTGCAGGCACTCGACGTACCGCGTCACGAACTCGTCCATTCCCGGCGTCCGCCGATCAAACAGCGCATCCACATCGTCTCGGGCGAGGGCCAGCGCCGGCGGATAGCGGAACGCCGAGGCAATCAGTTTCAGCGCCTCGTCTGACAGCGGATGCGCGTGCGGCGAGACCGACACCGGGCGATCGACGGCGAAGACGCCCCAGCGCGCGGTGTCGCTGCCCGGCCGCGCCAGCAGCAGCGTCCGCGTCCCCGCCGGCACCTCGGGAATGCCATCGTCCATTGCCAGACTCATGAAGTGCGCCCACATGCAGGCGCGATCCTGTCATGTCGCGTCCGCACCGGCAAGCGGGGAGTCTTGACTTGCGGCAACCCGGCCCGCTACGGTGCGCCGGTGACCATTCCGATGCGCGCGTTTCTGTGCGTGCTGCTGGTCGCCGGCCTCGGCGCCGGCGCCAGTGCGCAGCCGTTTCCCGAAAGCGAAGGCGACTTCGTCATTCCCCGCTACACGTTCCGCAATGGCCAGACGCTGCAGGACCTGCGCCTGCACTACCGCACCATCGGCACGCCGATCCGCGACGCCGCCGGACACATCCGCAACGGCGTGTTGATCATGCACGGCTCGAGCGGAGATGCGTCGCAGGTGCTCGCGGCGTCCATGCGCGGCCCGCTCGTCGGGCCGGGCCTGCCGCTGGATCCGGCCACGCATTTCCTCATCTATCCAGACATCCTCGGCGCCGGCAAGTCGTCGAAGCCCAGCGACGGGCTGCGCGCCGCGTTTCCGAAGTACGGCTATCACGACCTCGTCGATCTCGAGCATCGCCTGGTCACCGAGCACTTCGGCATCGAACGCCTGCGGCTGGTGATGGGCATCTCGATGGGCGGCATGCACACCTGGCTCTGGGGCATCCGCTATCCGTCGATGATGGACGGCCTGCTGCCGATTTCGTCGCTGCCTGTGAAAGTGGACGGCCGCAATCTGCTGTGGCGCCGCATCCTGGTGAACGCCATTCGCACCGATCCGGCGTGGATGAACGGCAACTACACCGAGCAGCCGCGCGGCTTCCTCAATATCATGCCGATGTTCGACATGCTGGTGCAGAGCCCGTCGCGACTGGCTGAGCGGCTTAACACCTATGACGCCGCCGACGCCTACGTGCGCGAGGTGGTCGACGAGACGCTCGACGAAGACGATGCGAACAACATCCTCTATCGCTTCGAGGCCTCGTTCGACTACGACCCGGCGGCCGACTTGCATCGCATCACGGCGCCGCTGCTCGCCATTCTCTTTGCAGACGATGAGCTGAATCCGATCGAGCTTGGCGTCATCGAACCGCTGATGGCACAGCTGAAGAATGGCCGCCACATCATCGTCCCCGCGGGGTCGGAGACCGAGGCTCACCGCACGCAGGTGAAAGCGGCGATATGGGCGCGTCACGTCGGCGAGTTCATGAAGGGGCTGGCGCGGTAAGCCGAAGGTGCGGCACGGGAGTGCTCCACGGAGGTGCTCCACGGAGGTGCTACACGGAGGTGCGGCACGGGGGTGCGGTGGCCTCAGGGGACGGGCAGGCGGGCGGCGGCGAGCTTGATCAGCGTCCGCACGTCCGCATCGTCGGCGCGCCACGGCTCGGCGTCGCCGGTCACCTCGCGGACGAAGAAGGCGACGCGGTCGGTTTCGCCGAGCACCGTCGCCGTCACGCGCATCTGGCGACGGACCACTTGTCCTGGCTTCAGGTTCTTGATTGCCGGCAGCGGCTGCATTGCCTTCACCGCGCCGTCGCCGGTGACGATGGCGGCGGCGACGACGAAGCTGGCGACCGGGGCGGAGGCGCGGTTCTGCACGTAGACGCCCCACAGACTGGGCGGGTTGTGCTGCCGCACCTCCTCCACCTGCGTGATGCCCAGCGGGCCCGCGGGATGGCTGTCGACGGCGAACACCTGCCAGCTCGTGCCTTTCGGGTCGACGAACTGATTGCCGCGCGCGTCGGACGGCGTTTGCGCCGCGGCGAGCGTCGGGATCGAAACGAGCACCGCCAGAACGAGCGCCATCCGCGCCATCGTCACCTCACATCCTCTCCGTCGGATCTACGGCTGTCTCTGTGGTCCGTGTTGCCTGGACCGTCCGTGTTCGTGTGCTTTCTGTGGTCTGTGCGGTCTGTGTTGTCTGTGTTGTCTGTGTTGTCCGTGTTGCTGTGTTGCTGTGCTGTCTGTGTTGCTGTGCTGTCTGTGCTGTCTGTCCTGTCTGTGCTGTCTGTGTTTCTGTGTTCCTGTGTTTCTGTGGCCTCAGTGGCCGAAGTGCGGGTTCTCGATCAGACCGATCTGGTTGCCGAACGGATCGGCGACGGTGGCCACCTTGATGCCCTCACCCACGTCGTGCGCCGGCGACACGACGGT
>JADZCY010000348.1 GCA_020851325.1 Acidobacteriota bacterium
GTCACGCTGGTCGATACCGGCGACGGCACCGCCGCCCGTCGCTGGGCGATGGTCGGCTTCGTCCTGACCGTCCTCGCCATTGGCCTGATGACCCGCGCGGTCTACGCCTCAACCTAGCTCAGGCCGGGCGGCGCGCGCGGTGGATTGCGATCAGGCCCAGGCCGAATGTGCGGTACTGGATGTCGGTGAATCCGGCGCGGCGCATCGTTGCCGCAAGCTCCTTCGGGCTGGCGAACGCCGCAGCAGATTCCGGTAGATACGAATACGCGTCGCGGTCACCAGCGACGACCTGGCCGAGGATGCGTGCGACCACACCGAACCCGGCGCTAAGGACGCGCCCGATGACGCCATGCCGCCGCGCTGCCTCCAGGCAGACCACTCGCCCGCCCGGACAGAGCACACGCAGCATCTCGCGGAATGCCCGCTCCTGGTCGACGACGTTGCGCACCAGAAAGCCGCTGGTGACGCAATCGAACGACTCGTCGGCAAACGGCAGCGCCAACGCATCGGCCACCGCGAAGCGCATGTTCGCGACACCCTCGCGCGCGGCGCGTGCTTCAGCGCCGGCCAGCATCTCCGGGACGAAATCGGCAGCGACGACCTCAGTCGCCCCGAGCCGCACTAGCGCGAAGGCGATATCGCCAGTACCCGAGCCGAGGTCGAGCGCGACCGCACCGGAGGGGTTAGCCGCTCGTGCCGCGACGCGCTTCCAGTAGCGGTGCCGCCCGGCCGTCATCAGATCGTTCAGCAGATCGTAGCGGCCGGCGATGCGCGCGAACATCGAGCGCACGTAGGCAGCCTTCTGCTCGGGCGGGGGGAGGTGTGCTCCGGATTGCGTGGAAGCCATGGACACGCGGTCTCCTGTTCGGAATGTCAGCCGATGGTCGCCAGGGCGATCCCGACCGCATAGAGGCAGCCGAGTACCAGATGCAGGCGGGCGATCCCCTTCACCGCCGGATGCAGCGCGACCGGGACGGTTGTCGTCTGGAAACGCCGGATAATGCCCGGCGCGAGCGGCAGCGAGAGTAGCGCCAGCAGCGCCGTCCAGGGCACAACGCCCGCGAACGCCGCCGTGACGATGACGACGTACGCGCCGCCCAGCAGCGCCGCCAGCACGCCGATGCCGACGCGCCGTCCGGCGACGATGACGAGCGTTCGGCGGCCTTTCTCCGCATCTCCCACCATGTCGCGGATGTTGTTGCCGAGCAGAATCGCGGCGACGAGGAACGACACCGGCAACGCCGCGACAATCACCTGCGCGGTGATCGTCTCCATGTGGACATAATAGCCAAGCCCAACGAGGAGCAGGCCCATCAGAACGAACACCTGCGCTTCGCCGAACGGCGTCCAGGCGACCGCCTTCGGCCCGCCGGAGTAGAGGAACGCGCCGAGCACCGACACTGCGCCGACGGCCAGCAGCCACGGCGTCACGGTGATGACGAGGTACAGCCCACAGAGCAACGCCAGCGACAGTGTCACCAGCGCGCCGCGCAGCACAGCGCGGTCCGTGAGATGGCCAAAGATGATGCTGCCGGAGTTGCCGACCGACTCGTGCGTATCGAGGCCGCGATGGTAGTCCTCATACTCATTGAGCATGTTCGTCGCTGCCTGAATCAGGACCGAGCAGATGAGCAGTGCGGCAAACCGGTCGGCGTAGAACGTCCCGTCCCATGCCGCCAGCGCCGCGCCGACGAGTACCGGCACTGCGCCGGCCGTCAGCGTGAACGGGCGGATCAGCGGAAACCAGTTGGCGATGTGTTGACGCACTCGCGTGTCCCTTGTAGCGTGCTGCCACGACAGATCTGGCCGGCCGCGCGAGCGACCTCGAACCTTCCAGCGTAGAGTATGGCCCGTCGCGATCGTGAGTGGCGAGGAGTATCAGAGCCAATGGCGAACGAGATCCTGCGCGAACAACAGGACTACTACAACAAACGATCCAGCGAATACGACGAATGGTGGCTGCGCCAGGGGCGCTACGACCGCGGCGATGCAGAGAACACGGTCTGGTTCGGCGAGCAGGATGAGGTCCGCGAGGCGTTTACGACGCTGCCGTGGGCCGGCGATATCGTCGAGCTGGCCGGCGGCACCGGCATCTGGACGACCTGGCTGGCGCCGCGTGTCCGCCACATCACCGTGCTGGATGGCTCACTGGAGATGATCGCCATCAACTCGGCCCGCCTGGAGGCGGAAGGGCACACTGGCCGCGTGTCCTATCGACAGGTTGACCTGTTCAACTGGCAGCCGGAGCGCCAGTACGACGGACTGTTCGTCGGCTACTTTCTCTCGCACGTCCCCGAAGCGCTGTACGACACATTTCTGGAGAAGCTCGCCGGCGCGCTGAAGCCGGGTGGCCTCTTCGCAATGATTGATGGCCGGCGTGACGAGCGCTCATCGTCGCCCGACCAGCCGCCCCCGCCACCGGAGACCGAGGTGATGACGCGGCGGCTCAACAGCGGCGAGACGTTCCAGATCATCAAGCGCTACGACGAGCCGGAGCCATTCACCGAAGCGCTCGGTCGCGTTGGCATCGTCGCCGAC
>JADZCY010000349.1 GCA_020851325.1 Acidobacteriota bacterium
CGCCATGAAGCGCATCGCCGACCCCGACGAGATCGCCTCCGCCGCCCTGTTCCTCGCCAGCCCGATGGCGAGCTTCGTCACCGGCGCGGCGTTGTTCGCCGACGGCGGCAATGCCGCCGTGAAGTAGAGCCGCTCCAGCGCACTCGCTACTCCGTCCTCAGCGCTACTGTCGGCTCGACGTTGAGCGCGCGGCGCGTCGGCACCACGCACGCCAGCAGGCACACGCCGAGCATCACCGCCGCATAGCCGGCCTGCATCGTGATCGCGGTGGCCGAGAGCCCTTCGGCTTCGCCCGCGCCTGGACCATCGCTGTAGGGGTAGAGCGCCGTCAAAACGACGATGACCGACATGCCCGCCAGCACGCCCAGACTCATCTGCATGAGCGGCCTGCGGAAGATGGCGGCGAGGATGCGCGGCCGGCTGCCGCCGAGCGCCACGCGCACGCCGATTTCGCGAGTCCGCCGCGCCACGGTGAATGACATCACCGCGTACAGACCCGCCAGCGACAACAGCAACGCGACCGATGACATCACGGCCGTGACGGTCATCCACAGACGGAGAACCCACAGCATGCCGTCGTTGGCTTCGTCGAGACGCTGCATCTGAACGAGGCGCACCGACGGATCGACCGCCGTCGCAATCTGCCGAACCTGCGGCGCCACGCTCATCGGATCGCCGCCGCGCACGCGAATCATCATGTGAAGGCCGGCGCCGAGGCGCTCGGGGGTCGTCGGCAGATAGAAGCCGGCGAACGGGCCTTTCCGGTACGGCACACCGACATCGAGATTGCCGACGAGACCGATCACCGTGTACCACTGGCCGGGGCCGGCGGGATTGCCTGGACGCGTGAAGCGCACCTCCTGGCCGATCGGGTTCCTGCCCTGCAGCAGGTTGTCGACGAACGCCTGATCGACGATCGCCACCTGAGCGCCGGGCTCGGCGTCCGCGGCGCTGAACTTGCGTCCGGCGATGATTGGCGCGTCGAGCACGTCGAGATACGACGTGTCCATCTCGACCACGGTCGCCTGGCGCAGCGGCATCGGCGCCTCAGGCGCGCGCGCGACCGCTTCGGCGTCGTCGTAGCCCAACTCGATTCTGCGCTCCGGCAATTCGCCGCCCGGCAGCGCGTCGGCGAATGTCACGCCGGCCACGCCCGCTTGTGCCGCGGCACGATGGCGCATCTCTTCGAGCGTCGCCGCCATCCGCGGGTCGCGTGCGATCGCGGCATCGACCAGCGAGATGTCGCCCTCCGGTGAGTCGCGCTCCACTGCCACCGCCAGGAACTGCTCGGTGGCGAATCCGGGATTGAAGTGCTGCATGCGACCCACCTGCACGTGCTCGAACCAGACGATCGCCGGGAAGACCACCGTCACCGCCACCTGCGCGACGATCACGACGGTCCACACACCGCCGAAGCGAAGGCCGCCCGCTCCGGCCGTGGACTGCTTCAGCCGATCGCTCATGCCGCGCGTGATCCTGAGCGCGGGCATCACACCGGCGACGGTCGCGGCGAGGACCGTCAGGACGATGGCGGCCACGCCTGTGGCCGGGGATAAGGAGAGATCCCACCAGAACGGCAGCCTGCCGTAGTTGGCTCCGAGAAACGTCATCGCCCAATGGCGCAGGAAGAGATCGGCGGCGACCACGCCAACGATAGCAGCCAACCCGCCGAGCACCAGCGCTTCCGCAAAGAGCTGCGACACGATGCGCGCGCGGCTGGCGCCCAATGCCGTACGAACGATCAGATCGCTTTCTCGAGACGCGGCGCGGGCGAACAGCAGCAAGCCGACGTTGCCGCAGATCAACACCACCAGCGTCACGATGAAAAAGTAGATGAGGAACATGAACGACATCTCTTCGGAGCCGTTCATGGCCATCATGTCGGCGTACTTCACCACGCGTGGTTCGAGATGCTCGTGCGTCAGCTTCTGTTCGACCGCGAGCCGACGCCCGTTCGTCGTCAACTCCGCGTTGGCCGTCTCGAGCGTCTGGCCGTCAGCCAGCGTGCCGAAGACCGTGATGGCAGGGCCGGATCGCGGCGCCTGCTCCAGACCAGCGGTCTTCAGCGGCACCCACATCTCGTGCGACACGGGAAACGCAAACCCCTCGCGCATCACGCCAACGATCGTCGGATGATCCGCGCCGAGTTGTACCGTGCGTCCGATGACGTCTGGATCGCCGCCGAACCGCGTGCTCCACAGCCCATGACCGATCACCGCCACCGCCGACGCCGCCGGTTGCTCGTCGTCGGGCGTGAGCATGCGCCCCATCAGTGGCCGCCCGCCGGCCACCGTGAATCCCGAGGCGGACATCTCCGCGACGAAGGCGGGGCGCGCATCGCCGTCCTCGGTAATCAGGGTGCGCATCGCATCGCGCGCGGCGCCAAGGTTGTCGACAGTTCGCAGCGACGCCTTCCACGAGAGAAAGTCGAACAGCGCCTGTGGCTCGTCCTCGTTCTCGGCCACGTCGTGGAGTCCCAGTGCGACGATGCGTTCGCCGTTCGGGAGCGGGAGCGAGGGGTAGAGGAACACACCGGCGAACTGGAAGATGACAATCCCGACGAGGATGGCAAAGGCCATGGCCAGGCCACCCACGATCGTGAGGCCCGGATACTTCACGAGCATGCGTCCGCCGAGCTTGATGTCCAGCCAGTTCATGAACATGGGTATTCGCATCTCCCGATGCACTTGTTTCACCTGCGTGACGCCGCCGAAATCACGGAGCGCGGCGTACTTCGCGTCCTCGGGCGACAGACCGCGGGCGATGTGCGCCTCCTCTGCTTCGGCCAGGTGCGCGGCGATCTCATCGGCGAGGTCGCGATCGACGCGACTCATGCCGGATCCTCCGAGATCTTGAAGAAGCGCGCGATGATGCCGGTGGAACGCTGCCACTGCGCTTCTTCGCGCGTCAGCTGCTTTCGTCCGGCCCGTGTCAGCGAGTAAATCTTGACGCGCCGTCCGGTGTCCGACTGGCCCCACTTTGCCGACACCCACTGCATCTGTTCGAGCTTCAGCAGCGCCGGATAGAGCGTGCCCTGATTAAGGGCCAGCTGGTTGCCGCTGATCTGCTCGATGCGCCGGGCGAGCCGGTAACCGTGCATCGGTCCGATGGCGTCGAGCGTCTTCAGGATCAGCAGCCCCAGGCTGCCATAGACAACGTCACCGCGATCCGGGGTCATATGTGGGCAGCCTACCGCTTAATGTGTTGGCTGTCCACCGGTGAGACGATCGTCACCGCAGGAATGTGTCAAATGCGCGGGCTCGGCTTGTGCCCTTTCCGTTGAGCGTTAGAAGCCGCTTGTGGCGCGTGCCGGCCCCTGCGACAATCCCGCATGCTCAAGACCCGCATCCGCGTTCGCCGCGCGTCGATCGTCACGATGTCAGCCGCGATGATGGCGACGACGGCGTCGATACTGGCACTGGCTGTCGTGCCCGCGTCGGCACAGCCGGCGGTTGATGACTATGTGCGTGCGGCGAGCCTCC
>JADZCY010000350.1 GCA_020851325.1 Acidobacteriota bacterium
CTGCTGGCGCTCGTCTTCGCCGCCATGCGGCCGCAGGTGCAACACGAGTGGCAGACGCCGGAGTTCGAACGCCGGGACCTGGTGATCGTGCTCGATCGCTCGGTGTCGATGCGCGCCACCGACGTCGCGCCATCACGCTTTGCCCGCGCCATCGCCGAGATTCGCGCGTTCCTCGACGAGAAACCGCCGGCCATCGATCGCATCGGCCTGGTTGGCTTCTCGAACGCCGCCGTGGCTGTGTCGCACTTCACACGCAACGTCGAGAGCCTGCATTTCTATCTCGACTGGATGCTCGAAGATACACGTCCCAGCTTCGGCACCGACATCGGTTCGGCGCTGCTGACCGCGCACGACATGATCACGCGTGACGGCACGCAGAGCGCGAAGATTGTGCTCGTCATCTCCGACGGCGAGGACGAAGGCGGCGTGCTGACCTCGGCGATCGTGGCGCTCCGCAACGCCGGCGTCACGCTCTACAGCATCGGCGTCGGTGGCACGCGCACAGTGGCGGTGCCCGTTCCGGCTGACGATGGGGTGGGCGACGCGGGCTGGGCACTGGACGTGACGTTCAACGAGGCGACACTTCGGGACGTCGCCACGGCTGGAGGCGGCCGTTACTATCGCTCGCAGACCGGCCACGAACTCCGCGACGCCATGCACGATCTGGCCGAACGCGAACGCCGCCAGGTGGGCTGGCGTCGTCAGCAGGACTTCCAGGATCTGTATCCGTACGCGCTCGGCGTGGCGCTCGTCGCCGCGTGTGCGCTCGTCATCACGCTATGAGCATCTCCACCGACTCTCCACCGCTCACCGCTGCCGACGCGCACGCGCGCATCCGTGCGCTGGAGGCCGACATTGCCGGCGTGGTGGTCGGTCAGCCGCATCTCATTCGTCGACTGGTGACGGCGCTCTTCTCCGCCATTCCCTTCACCTCGTCTGGTGGCGGCCAGGCGGTGGGCTGCGGACACGTGTTACTCGAAGGCGTACCGGTGTGGCGAAGACGCTGACCGCCACCACCATTGCGAAGGCCATCTCCGCCGAGTTCCATCGCATCCAGTTGACGCCGGACCTGCTGCCGGCCGACATCATCGGCACGCGCATCTACGACGCCGACACCGGGCACTTCCGCACCGAACGCGGGCCGGTGTTCACCAACATCCTGCTGGCCGACGAGATCAACCGTGCCACCCCGAAGACGCAGAGCGCGCTGCTCGAGGCAATGCAGGAACGGCAGGTGACCATTGGCGATACGTCCTACGCGCTGTCGGAGCCGTTCTGGGTGCTGGCGACGCAGAACCCTGTCGAACAGGAAGGCGTGTATCCGCTGCCCGAGGCACAGCTCGATCGCTTCAGCATGCTGCTCCGCGTCGACTATCCAGGGCACGACGATGAGGTGAACATGCTGCGCGGCGCCACCGCGCGCGCTCTCTCCGGCACACGCCTGGCCACCGGTGACGTCGCCCGTATCCGCGATCTCATCCAGCAGTCGGTCACCACCGAACACAAGATCCGCGACTACATCGTCCGCCTGGGACGCGCATCGCGACGGCCGGCCGATGTTGACAAGGCGCATCTCGCGCCGATGATTTCGCTCGGCGTGTCGCCGCGCGCCTTCCAGCACATCCTCGCGCTGGCGCAGGTGACGGCGTTCTTCAGCGGGCGCGACTACGTGCTGCCCGCGGATGTGAAGAGCATCTTTCCCGACTGCGCACGCCACCGTATTGCCCGCAGCGTCCGGGCCGAGGTGGAAGACGTCAGCACGGACGCGATCATCGCCGAGCTGCTGGACGCCACGCCCATCCCGTGATGCTTCCCTCTCACCTGACCCGCGATCTCCGCTACCTGGAGATCTACACCGCGCGCAAGATGCGGAACCTGCGCGCCGGCACCTACACCAGCCGGCTGCGCGGTCCCGGTTTCGACTTCGACGAGCATCGTCCGTATCGGCCCGGAGATGACGTGCGACGGATCGACTGGAACGTGACGGCACGGTTCCGCCAGCCGTTCGTGCGCGAGACGCACGCCGAACGCGAGTTGAATGTTGTTGTCGCCCTCGATCTGTCGGCGAGCATGAGCTTCGGGACGGCGCACTTCGACAAGCGCGAACTGCTGATTTACGTGGCCGCCTGTCTGGCGTTTTCGTCGGTGATCGATCAGATCAACCTCGGCATGGTGGCGTTCGGCCGCGACGTGCTGCAGTTCTGGCCGCCGCATCGTTCGAAAGGCCGCGCCTGGCGGGCGCTCGACGAGTTGTGGCGCCTCGATGGCGATCCCGGCCCCACGTCGATCGCGGCGCTGTCGACGTTCCTGCATCGACGCCTGCGCACCGCGAGCGTGATCTTCGTCGTCTCGGACTTCCTTGTCGACGAGTCGCTGCCCGCGCTACCGGATCTCCGTCTGCTCGCCTCGTCGCACGACGTCGTCGGCGTCGTCCTTCAGGATCCGGCGGAAGCCGCATTGTTCGACGCCGGCGGCGAGGTGCGCGTGCGGGATCCGGAGTCCGGCATCCGCCGCCGGCTGGCGCTGACCGGCCGGACGCGGCGACAATACGCCGCGATGATGGCGACGCGGCGCGCACAGCTCGTGGACGACTTCCACAGCGCGGGGATGGACCA
>JADZCY010000351.1 GCA_020851325.1 Acidobacteriota bacterium
CGGCGCGCGAGTTCCAGCAGTTCAAGGCAGAGGAGACACCGCTGCCGACGGCGCAGCGCGAGTTCCGACGCACCGAACGCATGCTCGTGCGCTTCCGGCCGTTCGGCCAGACGGCCGGCGACATGGTCATCGCGGCGCGGTTGCTGAACAAGCAGGGGCAGAAGATGAGCGACCTGCCGGTCGCGCCGCCGGCCACCGAACCTGACGCGCGTCAGGTGGACCTGCCGCTGTCGAGTCTGCCGGCCGGTGAGTATCTGCTGGAACTTTCTGCCACCTCAGGCGGGCAGGAACCGGCCACGGAACTGGTGCCATTCCGCGTCACCGGCTGATCGACTGCTGGTCAACTGGGGTCAGATCGACTGGGGTCAGGTCACGATTCGTGAGTCTGCTGCCACTCGACCACAATCTCTGGCTGTGTCGTCAGGTGGAACCGCAATCTATGGATCGCCGGCCTCGCCCGACTCACGAATCGTGACCTGACCCCAAGCCTTGTCATGCGTACATGCCGCGCATCTTCGTCACCGTCGCTACGCGATTGATGGCGACGATGTAGGCGGCGGTGCGCATGTCCACCTTGTAGCGGCGCGCCGTCTGCAGCACGACGTCGAAGGCCTGGACGATCTTGGCTTCGAGGCGCTCGTTCACTTCGCGTTCGGTCCAGAAGTAGCCGTGACGGTCCTGCACCCACTCGAAGTACGACACGGTGACGCCGCCGCCGTTGGCGAGGATGTCGGGCACGACGAAGACGCCGCGCTCGTGCAGCAGGCGGTTGGCGGCGGGTGTCGTCGGTCCGTTCGCGCCCTCGACGACGAGCCGCGCCTTGATCTGTCCGGCGTTGGCCTCGGTGATCTGGTTTTCGAGCGCCGCCGGAATGAGGATGTCCACCGGCAGTCCGAACAGCGCGTCCGGATCGAGCGCGTCGCCGCCCGTGAAGCCGGCCACCGTCTTGTGTTGCGCGACGTGCGCGAGCAGCGCCTTGGTGTCCAGCCCCTTTGGGTTGTGCACGCCACCCTTCCAGTCGGTGACGCCGACGATGATGGCGCCCTGTTCGGCGAGCAGGCTGGCCGCAATGCCGCCGACGTTGCCGAAGCCCTGCACGGCCACCGTGGCGCCCTTCAGCGAGAAGCCGAGGTGCTGCGCCGATTCGCGCGCGACAATCATCACGCCGCGGCCCGTGGCCTCGCGGCGGCCGAGCGAACCGCCCATCTCAATCGGCTTGCCGGTGACCACCGAGGTCGACGTGTGGCCGACGTGCATCGAGTAGGTATCGGAGAACCACGCCATCACCTGTTCGTTGGTGTTGACGTCGGGCGCCGGGACGTCCTTGTCGGGGCCGATGGCGTCGATGATCTCCGCCGTGTAGCGGCGCGTCAGCGCTTCGAGTTCGCGGCGCGACATCTTGGTCGGGTCGCAGATGACGCCACCCTTGCCACCGCCGAATGGCAGTTGCGCGACGGCGCACTTCCAGGTCATCCACGCCGCCAGCGCCGTGACCTCGTCGAGCGTCACGCCCGGGTGATAGCGGATGCCGCCCTTGGCGGGTCCCAGCGTGACGTTGTATTGCACGCGATACCCAGTGAAGACCTCGATCTCGCCGTTGTCCATCTGCACCGGACACGACACGATGATCTGCCGCTTGGGATGCGTGAGCATCTTCCAGAGGCCTTTGTCGAGGTTGAGAATGTTCGCGGCGCCCTCGAATTCCTGGAGCATCGCGTTGAAAACGCTACCGTGTTCCGCCATGAGGCCCCCTCCTGTAGTGGGACCGAACGCGCCAGGCTGGGCCTGGCTGAAGAAAAATGCCAATCACAGATTAAATCAATCTATAAATCGCATGATAATCGGGAAATCCGGGAATCGCCACCCGGTCAATAATGAGCGGCCTACAGCCCGTCGCCCGCATGACCGAAAACGTTCGCATCGACGCCTAGGATGCCGCACGTGTCGCCCCCTCCGACGCTGCTGCTGGCAGACGACAGCGTGGCCATTCAGCGGGTCATGACGCTGACCTTTGCCGATCAGCCCGTGCGCCTGGTGGTCGCCAGGGACGGACAGGACGCCATCAACCGGATGGCGACCGAGCGCCCCGATCTGGTGCTGGCCGACACGAACATGCCGTGCGTCGACGGCTATGCACTGGCGCGGTGGGTGCGGCAGCAGCCGCATCTGAGCGCCGTCCCCGTCCTGCTGCTGACGGGCGTGACCGAACTGGTGGACGAGCAGCGTCTGCACGATTCGGGGGCGAATGGCGTCCTCGAGAAACCTTTTGAGCCCAGCCACGTGATCAGTCGAGTCAAGGAACTGCTCGGAATGAAGGGCGCGCCGCCGGTGGCGTCCACCCGTCTGGTGACCTCCGTCGAACCGCGCGTGCCGGCCCGGCCGGCCACGCCGGCGCCGCCCGACGCCGCACCGCCGCCGGCCCGTCCCAGCGGCCGGTTGGCGGCGCCGTCCCGGCGTGACCGCGTCGACGCCGACGACGACGCGGCTGAATCGGCGGACCGGGCGTCGTTTTCCACGGCGGCCCTCGACGCCGCGTCGTCGGAAACCGCTGACGCCTTCGAGTCGCTCCTGGCCGCCGAACTGGACGACACGCCAGGGAAGGTGAGTGCCTCGGGACCGGCCGCGGGCGACGACCTGGTGCCGGATGCCGAAGGCGAGCGCGTGCTCGACATGCTGGCCAGCCGCGTCGCCGAACGACTGGCGCCGGAGGCGCTGCGCGACGAGGCGGTGCACGCCGTCGCCGGCA
>JADZCY010000352.1 GCA_020851325.1 Acidobacteriota bacterium
ACGCGTCTTCCACGAACGCGCGTCGTACATCCACAGGCAACACCTCAGGCCACGGCATAGTGGCCGGCAGTGTTACCCATGTCCCTGGGCGCTTCTGTCACCGATGTCCTTGGCTTGAACCGTCCTAGGTCCTAAGTCCTAAGTCCTAAGTCCTAGGAGAGAACTCTTGTCCACGAAAAGCAAGATCGTGACAAGGGTTGTTTGCCTAAGACCTAGGACCTAAGACCTAGGACAAAAACAATCGAGTCCTGCCTCGCACCGCCGATGGCGTAGAGATATAGCCGCCCCGTCGTCGCATCCCAACTGGCGCCGGCGATGCCACCGTCGGGACCGTTGCCGGTGCGGGCGCGGCCGAAGCCGTGCTCGGCGAGCAGCGCGCCGAGGTCCCAGCGCGTCACCGGCTTCACCTGCCACGGCGCGCGTCGTCCTTCGACCACGTCGCCGAGATGCGACGGATCGAACACCTGCACTTCGTTGGTCTGCCCCTCCGCGTGCAGCGTCGACGTCTCGTACCACACGCGCCCCTGATTGAACTTCGGCACCAGGATGAAGCCGTGGCGCTCCGGTGCGTCGATCCAGACGCCGGTGTTCCACGCGCTGTCGCCCCACACCCAGCGGCCGAGTCCGTCGGGCGCCGGCGACTGCCATCCCGTGTCGTAGTCGTTGACGACATCAGCGTTGCGCACCCCGCGATCGAAGGCCTCCGGCGTGCCGTGCAGGAACCAGTCGTCGTCTCGCGTGCCACCGCGATGATCGGCGAGCGTTGTGAATTGCGCGGATGGAATGTCCACGCCATTGTCGATCGTTGTCGGCTCGGGAATCGCAAACGCCGTCGGCCCGAGAGACACACCGATGCTCATGCGGCTGGCGTAGCCGCCCCAGCCCACCACATACGGACCCACGCCGTAGCGCGTCTGGAACCATGACGGCACGGGCGCGACGCCGCCGTAGATGGCGCGCTGCTGCACGCCCTCCAGCCCCCATGGTCCACGCACGTCATCGACGGTGCCATCGTCATTGAGATGGCGCACGAGCAGGCTTTTCGTGAAGCCCTCCGCTTCCGCATCCGGATAATCCACCGCCCACGTCGTCCAGAGGCGATCCTGTGCGGCTTCGAACCACAGACCCATCCACGCGCCGTTGTTGCCGGTGATGCCGGAAGCGCCGAAGATGTCGGGCCAGTGCGTGGCGACGCGCGCGGTCGTTTCGCCGAGTGGTGGCGCTTCGACCTCCACGAGGTGATAGCCGCCGCCGGGGACGTTGCCGAAGAACGACAGCGTGAGGAAGCGCAGCCGGCCGTCGACGTAGCGATGCGTGAAGCCCTGGCCGTAGTGCAGCTCGCCCAGTTCGCCGCCCTCGATGCGGTAGTAGCCGAGATACTCGAAGTCGTCTTGCGTCAGCAGGCGCGGCGCCGGCGTGTCGATGGCAGCGGCGCGCTGCGTCACCACGCTGGCGATGGCGACGATCAGAACGAGTCCACACGCGAGGCGCGAGGCGATGGGCACGACGCGTCATGATACGCCGACTGAACGATTCGTCAGTTGACGAACGGCCGGGGTGGCCGTCACGATCGAGCGTCAGGATCGATGCGTCACCCCGATATTCGTCTGTCGACGACCGAACTCGACACCCTCGTTGCGCTCACCCGCGGCCAGCGGCACGCCCTCGCCATCGTCTACGACCGGCGCGAGCGGTATGGCCGGCGGCTGGTCACCGAGCCGCAGATCTATCGCGCCTTGCGGCGCCTGCGCGGTCTCGGGCTGGTGGTCGAGTGCGAAGAGGCGATTCACGACGAAGAGGACGTGCACCGTCGTGCGCAGCGGTACCGCGTGACGCCGGAGGGCCAGCGGGTGGCGCGCGCCGAGAGCGAACGTCTGAGCCTGCTGCTTACCGACTGCCGCGCCGCCGGTTTCTGAGTCCGGTCTGAACCGGCCTTTCTCGCTGCGCATCACTAGCGCCAGCGTCCCCCATACCTTTCGCGCTGTTCCGCGCGGCGGCGTCGTGTGCGGCGACACGCCACGCTCACGGCACGTCGACGACGATGTCGGTAGACGGCGCGGAGCGGCCGTTGGTATTCACCGCGCGGACGCGGACGTGATAGCGGCCGGGCGGCACGTTGGCGACGTCCAGCATGCGAGCGGAGCCGGTGACTTCGAAGCGAACGTCGGCGCGTCCCGGCGAGAGGCCGGCTTCGATGACGAATGACGATGCGCCATCGGAGGCCGGTGGTAATTCCCACGACAGCCGCACGTTCCGTTGCGTCACGCTCGCGCGCACATCGCGAGGCGTCAACGGCGCGCTCGTCAAGGCCAGGCGAGTCGTGATCCACCCGGCGAACTTCTGCGTGCTGAACAGCACCTGGTTCGACGGCAGGTCGATGATCGACACCGTCATCCGCATCGGCACTCCAGCCATCGTCGCCACATACGCCGTGCGCCCGTCCGGCGTGCTGACCAGACCGGTCGTCTGCGAATCCGGTGACAGTGGCAGGACCTGTGTGACCGTCAACGTCGTCTTGTCGACGACCACGGTCGCGCGCTGTTGCCCGGGCCTGCTCAGGTAGAGCAGGAACGCTCCCTCCGTGGACCAATCGCCGTAGGTGTTCGCGATCGTTCCTCCGCCGAGGGGGAGAGGACGGATCGGCGGATGGCACCGGTGATCGCGTCGTACTCGGTGATCTCGGATCCGAGAGAGACCAGCGTGCTTCCTGTGTCGTCAGTGGCCATCCACAGCTCCGGAACATCGTGCGCCGCAAGAGTGGTCCCCGATGCGGTGTCGACGATCAGCAGCGTCTGGCTGTCGCGCCGACAAAGGCCTCTCGCGCCGTTTCGCGACACGACCGGCCGCGTGGCGCAGACGCCGATCTGGCGTAGATCCGCCAGCGTCAGTGGAGTGCCAGGCGTGAAGGCCACGAGCTCGCCTCCTGGCACACCGGCTTTGACCAGCCAGACATACACCTGCTCCGATCCACGCGCCGGAATCACCAATCCGCCGACGTACGTTGGGAGCGCGAGCGTCCAGACGCGCCCATCTGTGACGTCGCCCACCCATAGCTGTAATGGCTGACCGGGCTCGGACCAGATGGTCCGCACATCGACGAGATACCGCCCGGTTCCTGTGAACTCCGCGTTGACGATGTCGAGCGGCCCGCTCCAGATCTCGTTGTGCGCCGGCAGTTCAAAGAGCCACGTCGCGCCCGATGCCGTGAAATTGTCGAACCCCTTCACGGCCAGTCTGGACTGCGCGGCCATCGGCTTGCCGATGGCGACGAGCGCCACCAGCACCATCAGGCGAACAAGGTTGTGTCTCATCGCATCGTGATCGACCGCGCGCGACCATGCGCGCTCGGCGTGATTCTACCTGCAACGGATGAGTCGGCAGATCCGCGTACGGCTGCCTTGCCCTTCAAGCCCTTCAAGCCGCAAGCCCTCCAAGCCCTTCAAGCCCCAAGCCCTTCCATCGTCAAGTCGTCGCCGTGGTAAGACGAAGGAATGAGCGCCAGGAACCGTACCTCGGCAGGCACACTGCAACAATCGTGCGGCGCCTTGCTCGCGGCCGCGATCGGACTAACGTGCGTGTTGGCCCCGGCGTCTGCGTTTGCGCAAAGCGGTCGGCCCCGTGTGTTCGTGCAGGGCGCCGCGGGTGTGAACGTGAACGGCGGCGACAGCAATCAGTCCGTGGCCGTTGGCGTATCGCTGGCCGATCGCTTCGACTTGCTGCTCAGCGGTGAACGCACGCACAAGCCGACGGAGACGACCGGCACCGGCGTGACACGTGGCGGGACGACCAGGATGCTGAGCGGCGAGGCGCGCTTCTTCCCGATCGTCACCGAGCGGGTGTCGCCGTACGTGCTCGCCAGCGTTGGTCGCGGTATCTCGCGGCCGAACGTGAACGACATGTTCCCCGAACGTGTCACCAACGACGCGTGGGTGTTCCTTGCCGGCGGCGGCGCCCGCGTTGCGCTCGGCCGTCGCGTCGATCTGTTCGCCGACGTGCGCGCCGGCATCCTCGGCGAGCGGGACGTGATCGTGCTCATCGTGCCGATCCGCGGCGGGATGGCGGTCAGATTCTAGAACGTCGGAGCGCCACGAAGGTGCTCCACGGAGGTGCGCCACGGAGGTGCTCCACGAAGGTGCTCCACGGAGGTGCGGCGTCCGGGAGCGAAGCTGCGGGCGTGACGGTCCCGTCGCGATGGCTGTCCCGGTAGGCGAAGGCGATCCCACCGCGAACGACTCCCGGCGACCCCGCCTCCACTCCCGGCAACTTCGATCGAAGCCGCGGCGCTGTGTGGTCACCGCGGCGAGGCGCCACGGAGTGTGGCTACTTCCGCCTGCAGGGCGCGCAGCAGGTCGGCCATCGCCGCCCGCTCGCGCTCCAGGCGCTGCACTTCGGCGACGAGCAGTGTCGGCAGCACGTGATAGGCCACCGTCGACGGCTGGCCATCGGCATCGCGCACGACGAGTTCCGGCAGCACCTCAGCCACCTCTTCGGCGATGAGGCCGTACTGCTCCGGCGTGCGGCCATCCGCATACGGCGCGCGATAGCGGAAGCGCACCGGGCGCAGCTGCTGCAGGCGCTCGCCAACCGCGCCGAGATCGGCAATGTGATCCTTGACGCGCGCGCTCGAGCTCACCGTCCCCAATTGCCCGTTGCTGTCGATCACCACCGCCACCGCGTCGTTCACACCCGTCGTCACGCCGCGCACGCCGGCCACGAACGCGCGCGACTGCAACGCCTGGCCGATACGGATGGTGCCGTTCTCGACCGCCGCGCCCGGACTGCCGACATAGATGTTGTCGTTGCCGGTCGTCAGCACGCCGCCGGACGCGTAGCCAACGGCGGTGTTCCTCGAGCCGGTGGTGAGGATCCGCAACGAACCGCCGCCGACGGCGGCGTTGTCGGACCCGGTGGCGTCGCGCAGCGCCAGATGTCCGGCGGCCAGATTGCTGTCGCCCGACGCGTTGGCCTGCAGCGCGCCGGTGCCGAGCGCGACATTCGAATGTCCGGTTGTCGATGCCGCCAGCGCGCGGTGACCGAAGGCGGCGTTGACGCCGTTGGTGAGGACGCTCTGTGCCAGGGCCTCGAAGCCGACGGCGGTGTTGGAGAACCCGCCCACCGTCGTGCCGAGCGCGCCCGCACCGACCGCGACGTTCTCCACACCGCTGACATTCGCATCCATGGCCGCATCGCCAACGGCCACGTTGTCGCGGCCGGCGGCGTTGGCCGCGAGTGCGCTGGCGCCGATCCCGACGCTGCGCGCGCCCACGGCCGGCGCATGTTCATGATCGGCCCGCGCCAGGGCGTTGGCCGTGCCGTCGCCGGCCACGTTCACCTCGAGTGCCACCGCGCCGGTCAGGCCGCCGCCGTTCAGGCCGAATCCCGCCGTGACGGCGGTGATGTCGCCACCGGCGTCGGAGGGCACCGTCTGACACGCGACCGATCCATCCGCGTTGACCCCCGTCATCAACTGATCGACCGGACACGGCGCGTTGATGCGGCGCTGGATCTCCGCCGTGTTCACGTCTACCGCGCCAATTGATCCATCGACGATGCGGGCGCTGTCGACCGGTGACGGCGTCGGGAAGGGGCGCGGCGGGCCGCCGCCGGGCGCGGCGGTGAAGTCGAGCGAGCCCGACGCGCCCGTGCTGTCGCGCCACGTCCCGGCCAGCGTCGCCATCGAGATGGTGGCATCGACGTGCACCGGCAATCCACCAGGCGTCGAGACGATCGTGAAGCCGAGTCCGACCGACCCGTCCGGGTTGACGAACGCCACGCCGGCGGCCGCGGCGCGCGGGCCGCTGCCGCATTGGTCGTCGTAGCCGTCCAGCGTGTAGCCGGCGCCGGTCTGCACGACGGTCACCGTGATGACATTGCAGTACGGACTGACGCGCCAGGCGAACGTGCCCAGCACCTGAGCCTGCACGGGCACGACGGTCGTCAGCATCAACCCGAACGCGACGATGAGGAATCTCGACATGATGATCTCCAGGAACCGATGGGCGGCCGGACGCGTTGTGTCAGCGTTGCTGTTCGCGGAGGGCCGAGCGCAGCATGGTTTCGAGTTCGGTGAGGCGGCGTTCGAACGTCGCGCGGTCCTGTTCGAGCTGGGCGGTGAGCGCGGCCCGTTCACGTTCGAGCCGCTGCACTTCTTCCAGCAGCAGCGTCGGCAGCACGTGATACGCCACCGTGCTCGGCCGCCCCTCGTCGTCATAGACCACGAGCTCGGGCAGTACGCCCGCGACCTCCTCGGCGATCAGGCCGTACTGCACCGGACGGCCGCCATCGGCAAACGGCTGGATGTAACGGAAGCGGACCGGGCGGAGCTGCTGCACCTTGATGCCGACGCCGCCGAGGTCGTGGATGTCGTCTTTCGTGCGGCGCGACGAACTCACCGTGCCGAGCTGACCGTTGCTGTCGATCATCACGGCGATGGCGTTGGCCGCACCGGTGGTGACCCCACGCACGCCGGCCGCGAAGAGGCGTTGCTGGGCCGGCCCGCCGACGCGGATCGTGGCGTTCTCGCTACCGCTCACGGCACCGCCCCGGCCAATGTAGATGTTGTCGTCGCCGCTGGTCAGCGCCGCACCGGCGCCGAAGCCGAGGGCGATGTTCCGGTTGCCGCTCCCCACTGAAGACAGCGCGGTGGCCCCGATGGCCGTGTTCTCGACACCGTTCTCGAGGCTGTCCAGCGACAATGTCCCGACGGCAGTCGAACGCGAGACACCAGTAGCGTTCCGGCCGGCGAAGAACCCGACATAGACGTTCTCCGAGCCCTCGTTGAGCTGACCGGCGCTGTCACCGAGAAAGGTGTTCTGAATCCCCTCCTGCAGCGAGCCCGCGAGGGTGCCGAAGTAGGCGTTGTTCTGGCCGTACTTGCCGAGCATCCGGCCGTTGCCCGTGCTGTGATACTCGTTGGCGATGACCGTCGCCGCCGACACCGAGTTCGCCGTCACGGCGCCGCTGACCGTCAGCATCGACGTATTCGTCACTTCGATGCACGTCGGCGTGCCGTCGACGGCGACGCCGGTGACGACGCGCCCGGCCAGGCACGACGCGTTGATGCGGGCCTGCACCTGCGTCGGATTCACCGCGAGGGTGACGTTGCCGGACGCGCCGCCGCCGCTCAGCCCGAAGCCGGCGCCGACGCCCGTGATGTCGCCACCCGACGTCGACGTGACGCTCTGGCAGCTCACCGTGCCGTCGGCGTTCACGCCGGTCATCAGTTCATCGGTGGGACAGGCCGCGGCGATGCGGCGCTGCACGGAGGTGGGGTCGACGTCGGTGGCGGTGATGGTGCCGTCGGCAATCTTCGCGGACGTCACGCTGCCATCCGGCAAGGCGACGGCCGACAGCGGTCGAGGGCTGCCCGTGCCGACGCCACCGGGCGTGTAGACGAACGATCCGGTATGACCAAGGCTGTCGGTCCAGGGCCCGCCGAGGGAGGCGAAATCGATCGTGGCGTCGACGTGCACCGGTGCGGCGCCCGGACTGGTGACGATGGCGACGCCAATCTGGACCGAACCGGAGGGATTCAGCACCGCCATGCCGGTGGCGGTGGCGCGCGTGGCAGCGCCGCACTGCGTGTCGTAACCGTCGAGCGTGTAGGTGCTGCCCTGCTGCGTGACCTGCACCGTGATGACGTTGCAGAACGGCGCGAGTTGCCAACTGAACGTGCCGAGCGACTGCGCGCTGGCGGCTGGTGCCACCACGCACGTCAGCGCCACTGTCATGCACACCGTGCCGGCGAGCCGCCGCATCGCCGTTCCAACCGTCGTGATCGTCATTCCCGCTGTCCTCCTGCCCGTGATCGCGCCGGACGCGCGAACAAGTGGACACGCTCGGCGATGGCGTCGACGATCAGTCGGGCCGGGCTGCCGCGCCGGCACGCGTGCGTGCCTGCGCTTCGGCCGCCGCCAGCGCGCCTTCCGCGTCGGCAATGCGGCGATGTCCTGGCGGATGCAGCCCGCGGCGAATCTCCAGCGCCTGGCGCAGCGGAGGCAGCGCGTCGCCCGGACGGCCGGCGCGAATCAGGTGCTCCGCAAGCCCCGTCCACGCGATGGCCGCGTAGACGTCGCGCCCTCCCGCGGCGCCGGCCGCCAGTTTCACTTCCTCCTGTCGCACGGCGTAGGCCTCGGGCCAGCGTTGCTGCGCCTCCAGAATCTCGGCGAGCACGCGCAGCGCGCTGAAGGTGAGCGGGTGTGACGAGCCCAGCGCCACACGTGCGCCCGCCAGGGCTTCACGCTGCGTGCGCTCGGCGTCGGCGAGGCGTGTCTGCGCGCGCAGGATGCCGGCCAGCGTCTGCGTGCTGATCACCGTTTCGCGATGGTCCTGGCCATACAACCGCGTGAACATCGCCATCGCCTCTCGTGCGTAGCCTTCGGCCTCTTCGAGCCGGCCCTGATCGCGCACGTCACGCGCCAGTTCGCCGAGGCACGTGCCGATGTCCTGGTGATCGGCGGGATAAATCGTGCGTGCCAGCGCCAGCGCCTCGCGATAGATCGGCTCGGCTGCCGCGGCCTGGCGCTGGAACTGGTGCCGCAGCCGCGCCAGGCCGAGCAGCGCGTCGTAGCGCGCCGGCGACGGCTCGGTGATGCCGCGGCCGATCTCCACCGACTCCACGAAGAGCGCTTCGGCTGGTTCGAGCTGGCCCTGCCGGTGATGCGCCATGCCGAGTTCGTACACCGCGCGCATCAGCTCGGCGGGGCGCGAAGCCGGTTCCCGGCGGCGGATCTCGACCGCCTCCTGGAGCAGGGGCAGCGCGGTGGCCGGGTCGTTGTCGAAACCGAGCACGCGCCCGAGCGTGACCAGTGTCGTCGCCCACTCGGACGCCGGTGCATCCAGGCGTCGCTGCAGCGCCAGCGCGGCCTCGAGATGTCTCCGCGCGCCGGGGTAGTCGTTCTGCTGCAACAGCAGCGAGCCGAGCTGCACCAGCGTGGCCGCTTCGGCCAGGGAACCGTCCGGATACGCCGCGCGTTGTAGTGCGAGCGCGCGATCGAGCACGGCGACGCCGCGCGCGTGCAGCGACAGGTCGCCATACACCGTGCCGATGAGCGTGAAGAGCGCGCCCTGCGCCTCGGGATCGCCGACCAGTTCGGCGGCGATCCGCTCGGTGCCGCGCTCGAGCAGCATCTGCCCGGCCACCTGTCCGCTGGCGCCGGCGCCAGGACCCGCAAGGCTGATGAGTTCGCCGAGCAGGCGCGACACACGTTCGGCCCGCCGGGCCTGCGCCTGCGCGCGATCGCGCTCGGCGGCAATGGCGCGCGCCTGCTGCACGCTCGACACGCCGAAGATGACGAGCGCAATGGCGAACACGGCGGCGACACCGGTGCCCCAGCGATGCCGCGTCAGGAAGCGACGAACGCGATACGTCATCGTGTCCGGCCGCGCCATCACGGCTCGACCTGTCAGCAGATTCGCGAGGTCGTCGGCAAACTGCCCGGCCGTGCCATATCGCCGCGCCGGTTCGGGCGCGAGCGCCTTGAGCACGACGCGATCGATGTCGCCCGCGAGCAGACGTGCCAGTCGTGCCGGCGTGCTGTTCCTTGCGCTCGCCGCCGCCTGGGCCTCGTGCGCCGACGTCGTGGCCAGCGATCGCACGGCCCGACTCGGCGCCATGACCGACCCTTCCACGTCCGGCCGGAGGCCCGTGAGCAGTTCATACAGCACCGCGCCCAGCACGAACACGTCGGTCGCCGTCGTCACCGGTTCGCCCGCGCGCTGCTCCGGCGCCGAGTAGGCGGGGGTGAGCGCGTGCCAGCCCGAGACCGTGGTCGTCGCGCCGCCGTCAGGTTCCATGAGCTTGGCAATGCCGAAGTCGAGCAGCTTCACTTCGCCGCTGCCGGTGACGAAGATGTTGGACGGCTTCAGGTCGCGGTGCACCACCAGCGCCTGATGCGCATGTTGCGTCGCTTCGCAGGCGACGCGCACCAGCGCCACGCGCGCCGGCACGTCCACGCGCCGCGCGTCGCACCACTCCGTGATGGGTTGGCCGGCGACGTACTCCATCACCAGATAGGGCGAGCCCTCGGGCGTGGTGCCGGCGTCGATCAGGTGGGCGATGTTCGGGTGCGAGAGGCGGCCCAGCGCTTCGGCCTCGACGGCAAATCGCGAACCGCCGCGGGTGGTGGCGGCGCCGGGCACCAGCTTGAGCGCCACCTGCTGCGTGTAGCGTCCATCGGCGCGGCTGGCGAGATACACCGTGCCCATGCCGCCCTGTCCCAGCACATCGTCGATCCGCCACGGGCCCAGTCGGCGTCCGATGAAGGGATCGGGACGGCCATCGGCCAGCGGCGCGTCGTTGACCAGACGCTCGATGGCCAGCGGCCGATCGGAGGCTTCCATCGACAACATCGCTTCGACCTCGGTGCGGATCGCGAGGTCGTCGCAGGCGCTCGCCAGGTAGGCGGCGCGGTCGGCGGCCGGCCGCTCCAGGGCGTCGTGAAACAGCGTGTCGATCAACTGCCAGCGAGACGGACCATCCATGGGAGGCTCTTCCTGATCGCGCCAACCACCCGTCAATCCGGACATCCGATGGCCGGCGTCCGGCCCAGCTCCTTGCGGAGCCAGGCCCGAGCCGTGAGCCAGTCGCGCTGCACGGTCTTCGTGGACACCTTCAGCGCCACAGCCGTTTCGTCCAGCGTCAGGCCGCCGAACACCCGGTGTTCCACCACCGCCGCCACACGTCGATCGAGTTGCTGCAGCCGATCGAGCACGTCATCCAGCGCCAGAATCTCGTCGAACTCGGCGTCGTTCATCAACGCCGTCAGGTCGTCGTCGAGCGGCTCGGGAACGACCCCGGCGCCGCGCTTGGCTCGCTTCCGCCGCCGTGCATGATCGACCAGGATGCGCCGCATTGCGCAGGCGGCAATGCCAAGGAACGCCTCGCGATCGGCCGCTTGAATCTGCCGCTGCTGCACGAGCCGCAGATACACCTCGTGCACCACGGTGGTCGCCGACAGCGCCCCGGCCGATTCGCGGCGCACCTGCCGCCGGGCCACCTGCCGCAGTTGTTCGTAGACGTGCGGCAGGATGTGGTCGAGCGCGTCGTGGTCGCCGTTGTTCCAGCGCGTGAGCCATTCGGTCACCGGACCGGTCGTGCCACTGCCCATCGACGTCCTTTCGGGGGAGTGCAGGATACCGCAACTGCCGCGGCGGTTGTCGGCCCTCGGACGATGCGCGACAATGCCGCGCATGCACACACCGATTCGCTCGATTGCCATCACCGTCGCCATCGCGATGCTGGCGGCCGCCACCGGACGCGCCCAGGCGCCTTCCTCGCTCGAGGCGCTCCGCACGCGAGCCGAGCGGACCGGATTCGTCGAGACCAGCCGTTATGACGATGTGATGCACTTCCTGCGGGTGGTCGACGAGGCCTCGCCGCTGGTGCACCTCACCTCGTTCGGCTACACCTTCGAAGGCCGCTCGCTCCCGCTCGCCATCGTCGGTCGCGTGACGGCGGCGACGCCGGAGGCCGTGCGGGCGTCGGGTAAGCTGCGCGTCTACATCCAGGCCAACGTCCACGGCGGCGAGGTTGAAGGCAAGGAGGCCATGCAGGCGCTGGTCCGCGACATCGCGCGCGGACAGCATGCCGCGTGGCTCGACTCGATGGTGCTGCTCATCGCGCCGATCTACAACGCCGACGGCAACGACCGCATCACGCTCACCAATCGCGGCCCGCAGCACGGCCCCATCGGCGGCAGCGGCACGCGCGCCAACGCGCAGAACCTCAACATCAATCGCGACTACATCAAGCTCGAGACGCCCGAAGCGCGGTCGATGGTCAAGCTGCTGAACGACTTCGATCCGCACGTGATGCTCGACCTGCACACCACCAACGGCTCGTATCACGCCTATCACCTGACCTACGAGACGCCGAACAATCCGGCCGTCGATGCGGCGATCATCGAGCGCATGGCCGGTCCGTGGATGAAGGCGGTCAGTGACGGCGTCCGCGCGAAGAACAAGTGGGAGTTCCGCGCCTACGGCAACGTCGGCGGTCAGGCGCCGGAACGCCGCTGGACGACAGTGGAGGATCTGCCGCGCTACAGCCACAACTACTGGGGGCTGCGCAACCGCCTTGGCATCCTCAGCGAGGTGTATTCGTATTTGCCGTTCGACGAGCGCGTTACTGTCAACGCACGTTTCGTCGAGGAAGTGCTCGCCTACGCGCACGCCAACGCCGCGGCGTTGCAGCGGTTGACGACGGAGGCCGATGCGCGGAATGTGATCGGTCAGCGGCTGTCGCTGCGCTCGCAGCCGGCACGTTCTCCTGAGATGGTCGACATCCTCATGGGTGGCGTCGAGGAAGAGATCAATCCCTACAGCGGTCGCGTGATGCTGCGTCGCACGGACGTGCGGCGTCCCGAGCGGATGTGGGAGTATGCGCGGTTCGAGTCCACCGAACAGGAGCGCGTGCCATCCGCCTACTACATCCCGTCGTCACTGACCGCCGTCGTCACGCGCCTGCGCACGCACGGCATCCGCCTCGAGCGCGTGGCCGCTGAGCAGCGTCTGCCGCTCGAGCAGTTCACCATCGAGAAGAGCGACTTCACCGCGCGGGAGTTCGAAGGGCATCGCGAGCGCACGACGACGGGGCGGTATGCTGCGGTAGAGGAGACGATCGCCGCCGGCGCCTGGCGAGTGGACATGACGCAGCCGCTGGCGAGGCTGGCGTTCTATCTGCTCGAGCCGCGCTCGAATGACGCGCTGCTCTCCTGGAACGTGCTGGACGATGCGCTGAAGGACAGCACGGCTTATCCGATTCTGCGCACACGGAATTGAGGACGATCATGCAGGCATTCAGGCTCGTTGCCCCACACACCGCCAACCTCGTCACCGTCGACCGCCCGAAGCCGGGCGCCGGTGAGGTGCTGCTGAAGGTGGGCGCGGCCGGGGCGTGTCATTCGGATCTGCACGTGCTCGACGCGCCGGATGCACTGGGCATGCCGATGCCGTTCACGCTGGGGCACGAAACGGCCGGCTGGATCGAGGCGGTGGGCGAGGGCGTCACCGGCTTCGACGCCGGCGAGGCGGTGGCCGTCTACGGCATCGTCGGCTGCGGCCGCTGCGTCGCCTGCCTGGCCGGACGCGACAACGAATGCCGCAACACGGCGCCCGGCGGCATCGGATTGGGACGCGACGGCGGCATGGCCGAGTTCGTCGTCGTGCCGGCGCGGCAACTGGTGCCGATCGGCGATCTCGACGTGACGCAGGCGGCGCCGCTCACCGACGCGGCGCTGACGCCGTATCACGCCATCCAGTTGACGAAGCGCAACCTGCGTCCCGGCAGCACGTGCGTCGTCATCGGCGTCGGCGGGCTGGGCCACATGGCGGTGCAGATTCTCGGGGCGACGACGGCGACGCGCATCATTGCGGTGGACACGCGTGAGGACGCGCTGAAGCTGGCGACCGAAGTGGGCGCGCATCACACGGTGCGATCGGACGCGGGCGCGGCCGGGGCCATCCGGAAGCTCGTCGGGCCTGCACCTGGCGGCGCGGACGTCGTCCTCGACTGCGTCGGCGCGCAGGCCACCGTCGACATCGCCCGTGCGGTGGTCACCACCGGCGGAGACATCGCGATCGTGGGGCTTGCTGGCGGCGCCTTGCCGGTGGGTTTCGGCACGCTGCCGATGGAAGCGCGCGTCGTAGTGCCGTTCTGGGGGACGAAGGCGGAACTGCGCGACGTGATCGCGCTCGGGCAAACCGGCGCGATCAAAGCGCACGTGCAGACGTTCGCGCTGGCCGACGCGAAGCGCGCCTACGACGACTTGCGCGAGGGGCGGGTGCAGGGGAGGGCGGTGGTGGTGCCTGGCTGAAAAGGTGCGGACAGGTGCTGACAGGTGCTGAGAGGTGCTGAGAGGTGCTGAAGGGGGCTGAGAGGTGCTGAAGGGCCTGCCGCGCCAACCCTGAAGCGATCGAACGCTATACTGATCCCTGTGCTCGATGTCCTCCGCCGCCTGACGAGCGTCACGATCGCGTTTGCGCTGTCGGGCTCGCCGGCCGTCATTGCCGCCTGCATGACGCTGTGTCTGCCGGGATCCGTTGCTGCGAAGACGCAGGGCGGCGGCGCCGCGCATCATGGCCACGACGGGGCGGCGCACCAGGTGATAGCGCCGGCCGCGGATCGCGAGGCTTCGCCGGCGCCGCATGCGCATCACGACGCACATGCGCATCACTCCGCACAAGCCACCTCCACGCAGACGGTGATCGAACACCACCACGGCATCGTTGAACACCAACAGGGCCTGGTCAGCGTTGCTGATGATTCACCGGCGCCTGCGCCCGGCGCGTCTTTGTCCTCGAGCTGCGATGACTGCTGTCCCGACGCGAACGCCGTCGTCGCCGCCGCCGGTGCGGAACGCGCCTCCGCGCGCCTGCTGAGCACGCCACCGCCGGCGCGCGTGCTTGCGTCCGCGGCGCTCCTCATCACCGCGCGCGACCTGTTCGCGCCTCGTCCGCCGCTATCCCCGCCCGCCCCACCTCGATCTCCGCTCGCCCTCCGCATCTGATCGCCGCTGCGCTTAGCAGTGCTCGTCGACCCTGAGCGAGGCCATCGCGTACGCGCGTGGCCGAATCGCTTGTCGACGGGTCTGAAGCCCTGTCGCTCCATTGAGCGCCGGGTGAAGGGTCAATCGATCAGGAGACTTGTGTCGATGTTCGCGAATACACCGGTTACGTCCACCGCGGCGCCGTCGCGTCGGACCTTCGTCAAAGGCCTCGCCCTCGGCGGCGTCGTCGCCAGTGCCGGCCTGCTGCCGCGGCCGCTGCTGGCACGCGCGCGACAGCGCCAGGATCCGTCCGTGCTCTCGGGGACGACGTTCGATCTGCGCATCGGTGAGACCGAAGCCAACATTACCGGCAGATCGCGAACCGCGCTGACGATCAACGACTCGATCCCCGGACCGCTGCTGCGCTGGCGCGAAGGCGATACCGTAACGCTGAACGTCAGCAACGCGCTCGACGAGGACACGTCGATCCACTGGCACGGCATCATCCTGCCGGCCAACATGGACGGCGTGCCCGGTCTCAGTTTCGCCGGCATCCATCCGGGCGAGACGTATCGCTACCACTTCACGGTGAAGCAGCACGGCACCTACTGGTATCACAGCCATTCCGGATTCCAGGAGCAGCGTGGCGTCTACGGGCCGCTGGTGATCGATCCGCGCGAGCCGGATCCGATCGCCGCCGATCGCGAGCACGTGGTGATGCTCACCGACTGGACCGACGAACAGCCGGAGCGCGTGTTCAGGAAGCTGAAGAAGCAATCGGACTACTACAACTTCCGCCAGCGCACGCTGACGACGTTCCTGCGCGACGTGCGCGAGCATGGCCTGCGCAGCACGCTGGCGGAGCGGCGCGGCTGGGGGCAGATGCGCATGAGCGCCGCCGATCTCGCGGATGTCACCGGTTACACCTACACGTATCTGATGAACGGTCAGCCGCCCGCGGCGAACTGGACCGGCCTCTTTGCCCACGGCGAGAGAGTGCGCCTGCGTTTCATCAACGGCTCGGCGATGTCGTACTTCGACGTCCGCATTCCGGGACTGAAACTGACGGTCGTCGCCGCGGATGGACTTCCGGTGCGGCCCGTCGCCGTCGACGAGTTTCGCATTGCGGTTGCGGAAACGTACGACGTGATCGTCGAACCGTCTGGGCAGGACGCATTCACCATCTTCGCGCAGGCGATGGACCGCACCGGCTTTGCCGCCGGCACACTCGCCACACGCGCCGGCCTCACGGCGCCCGTTCCCGAACTCGACCCGCGCGCCGTGTTGACGATGAGCGATATGGGACACGGCGGGATGGATCACGGCGGCATGGATCACGGTGATAGCGAAGCGTCACCGGACGTCCCACGCGTTTCATCCGTGCCGCCTGTGCCGTCTATGCCGTCTGTGCCATCTGTGTCATCTGTGGCATCTGTGGCCGATCCTCATGCCGGACATGCGATGCCGCAACCGCCGGTCGCGCCCGCGGACCCGCACGCCGGCCACGACATGAGCACCATGACAGGGGCCATGCAGGCGCATCCATCCTCAGAGCGCGGCAACCCGCTCGTCGACATGCAGACGATGACGCCAGCGGCAAGGCTGGATGACCCGGGCATCGGCCTGCGCGACAACGGGCGACGCGTCCTCACCTATGCGGATCTGGTGAGCCCCTTCGACGATCCCGATGGCCGCGAGCCGTCGCGCACGATCGAGCTGCACCTCACCGGCCACATGGAACGCTTCGCGTGGTCGTTCGACGGCATCAAGTTCTCGGGCGCCACGCCCATTCAGCTCACTTACGGTGAACGCCTCCGCATCGTCCTGGTGAACGACACGATGATGACGCACCCGATTCACCTACACGGCATGTGGAGCGACCTCGAGGATGAGGAGGGGCGCTTCAAGGTGCGCAAGCACACCATCGACATGCCGCCTGGGACGAGGCGGAGTTATCGCGTCACCGCCGATGCACTCGGGCGATGGGCCTATCACTGTCACCTGCTGTTCCACATGGAAGGCGGCATGTTCCGTGAAGTCCGCGTCGTCGAGGGAGCACGCTCATGATGCGCGGCCGTGCCGGAATCATCCTCTTTATCTTGCTGATCGCGCCGGGACTGCCCGCCTTCGCACAGGATCACGATCATTCGGCCCACACGGCTCCCGCGGCATCGGAGCAGTCGCCTTCGCCGGAGCCGTTGCCGTCGTTCATCCCGCCGCTCACCGATGCCGATCGCGCGGCGGCGTCTCCGGACGTCGATGGCCACGCCGTACACGACACCGCCATCAACTACTTCGTGTTGTTCGATCAGTTCGAATGGCAATCGGGCAGCGGCGCCGATGCATTCAGCTGGGATACCAAGGGCTGGATCGGTCAGGACATCCATCGCTTCTGGTTTCGTACCGAAGGCGACCGCGCCGGCGGCCGCACCGAGCAGGCGCAGACGCATCTGCTGTACGGCCGCGCGATTGCGCGCTGGTGGGACGTCACGGCCGGCGTGCGCGTCGACACGCTGCCGTCGACGCCGCGAACGGCGCTGGCGCTCGGCGTGCAGGGGCTGGCGCCGTACTGGTTCGAAGTGGAGGCATCGGCTTACATCGAACCCTCCGGGCGCACGCACGTGCGCATCGAGACGGAATACGAACTGCTGATTACCAATCGCCTCGTGCTGCAGCCGCTCGTCGAGTTCGAGGTCTACGGCCGCGCCGATCCCGAGCGCCACATCGGCGCCGGGTTGTCCACCGCTGATGTCGGTCTGCGTCTGCGATACGAGTTCAAGCGCGAACTGGCGCCGTACATCGGCGTGGTGTGGAACCGCAAGTTCTTCGGCACCGCCGACCGTGCCCGTGCCGCCGATCACACCGTCAACGACGCGCGCTTCGTCGCGGGCCTCAGATGGTGGATGTGAGCCACAGTCGACAGGCCGCAGATGACACAGGCCACAGATGACACAGGCCACAGATGACACAGATGGCACAGATGGCACAGATGGCACAGAGGAACGGCAGCCGCAGATGCGCAGATGAATCACGCAAGGCCTTTCAAGCCTGCAAGCCCTTCAAGCCCCGAGACCGTCAAGCCCTCCAAGCCTTCACCCTCCAGTCCACCAGCCCTCCAGTCCTCCAGACTCCGGTTGCCGCAGATGCGCAGATGAAGATCGACAGATAGGTCTGCAGATCACCACGTCACAACATTGATCACCAGCTCAACAGATCATCAGGTCATCAGACTCGCTGATCTGTTGATCTACGTTGGCTGAGCTTGCGATCGATCGCGGAGTCGGTTCACGCTGTCACACGCGCGAGCTGACCTCGCGCCTTGCTTTGAGGGCTGTTGCCTCGACAGGAGTGACTTCATGAGCCTCTCGTTCCGATCCTGCGCACTCGTCGCCGCGTTCAGCGCCGGCGTCGTCGCCGCACCGACGTCCGTGTTCGCGCAACCATCCGTGCAGGTGATTGCCACCGCTCTCGATAACCCCCGCGGGCTGGCGCTCGGGCCCGACGGCAACATCTACGTCGTCGAAGCCGGACGCGGCGGCACGAGTACGTTGTGCCTGCCGAACCCCGAAGGACCGGGGACGATCTGCTACGGCGCCTCGGGCGCGGTGACGCGTATCACGTCGCCAGGTGTGCAGGCGCGCGTGTTGACGGGACTGCCGTCGCTGGCCACGCCGTCTGGTGACCGGGCCACCGGGCCGCACGACATCGCGTTCGGTTTCGGCAACGCTTACATCATCGTCGGCTCGGGCGGCGACCCGGCAGCGCTGGCGCCGTTCAGGACGGCGAACATCCCGCTCGGCATGATCCTGCAGGTGTCGCTGAGCGGTCAGGTGACGCCGGTGGTGGACATGGCGGCGTATGAAGGTGCGAACAACCCTGATGGTGGCGCGCCGGATTCGAACATCTTCGGTCTCGAACTGCTTGCCGATCGCGGTATCGTTGCCGACGCCGGCGCGAATGCAGTGCTTGGCGTGAGCGCCACCGGTGCCGTCTCGACGCTGGCCGTGTTGCCGTCGCGCACGGTGCCCGGTCCTGGTGGCGACGTCCAGATGCAGGCGGTGCCGACGTCGATGGCGGTCGGTCCCGACGGCAGCATCTACGTGGCCGAGCTCACCGGCTTCCCATTCCCTGAAGGCGGCGCGCGCATCTACCGGGTGCCCGCGGCCGGCGGCACGCCCGTGATGGTCGCCGATGGCTTCACCAACATCATCGACATCGCGATCGGTCCCGACGGCGCGGCGTATGTGCTCGAGCACGACATCGACGGCATCCTGGCACCGGGCACCACCGGACGCCTGACGAAGATCGGCCTGTTCGGCATTCGTACCGAACTGGCGACGGGACTGCTCAACAGCCCGAACAAGATGATGATCGGCGCCAACAACACCATCTACGTCACCACCAACAGCACGATCGCCGGCGCCGGCGAAGTCGTGCGCATCACGCAGTAACGCCGACACGCGCGTGGTTCGTGCCGCCGATCCCTCCGGCGGCACGTCCAGCGCGCTCACGAATCGTGACCTGACCCCGCTCACGAATCGTGACCTGACCCCGACTCACGAATCGTGACCTGACCCCGATTGGGGCAGTTATTGCGGCGAGAGGTCGTAGATTCTGACGCGGTCCAGGGTGACCATCGGCGTGGATACGCGACTGGCGAGCGGCGTGCCGGCGAAGCGCTTGCGGAAGGCCGCGTCCTCGGCATCGTCGATCAGTGCGAAGGTGACGTAGCCGCGGTTCCGCAGGTGGGTCAGCAGATCCTGGGCACGTGCCGGCTCCAGCATGTCGTAACGCACGGTCAGGCGATTCGAGTAGTACCGCACGTTGCCACTGTGCAGCATTGTCAGCAGGACGGCATTCGGCGGCAGGTGATCGCGCACGTGATACCCGGCGATCTGATAGCGCCATTCGACCGACGAGTCGTAGACGCTGCGCTCCCGGATGAACGTGGTGACGTGCACGAGCATCGCGACGATCAGCGTGATCGTCGCCAGCATGCGGAAGCCTGCCGGCAGATTGCGGGCGACGACCAGCACACCGGCGGCGACGAGCACGAACAGCATTGGCAGTGCCGGCATCAGGAAGCGGAGAAACCACCAGGCGTCGAACGGCAGGTAGAGCGCGTAGCAGGCATAGACGCCGGCGGCCAGCGCCAGCATCGCGATGCGCAGCGTGCGGTCTCCGGGGATCGCGTGGCGCGACAGCAGCGACAGCAGTCCAACGATCGCGAGGACGATGAGCAGGCCCTGGCTGTCGATGATCCACTGCGTGTAGTTGGTCAGGTTCGGCACGAAGTACTCCGCGCTGAAGAACCCGCCGGCAAACGCACCGTTGCCGTAGCCCGACTCGAACGGCGATCCGTACCAGTAGTTGTTGATCGCCGCAACGGTGAAGCAGGCCAGCACCGCGGGAATGGCGAAGAGCAGGGCGCGACGAGTGTCCGCCGCCTGCCGGCCGGAGTACCACCACTGCGCGATCACCACCGCTGCCGGCACAAGGCCGAGCGGTACCAGATTCGGACGCGTCAGCACGGCTGCGGCGGTGGCCACACCGGCGACGAGTCCGCTCGCGGTGGTCCGGCGCGTGATCGCCAGCAGCGCCAGCGTCCACCACATGGCCGCGGCGATGTCGCTCATCGGTGGCGTCATCACCTGAAAGACGAACGTCGGGCTCGTCGCGATCAGCAGTGCGGCGATGCCGCCGGCCACCTCACCAGCGGTGCGCGCGCCGAGTCGATACGTGAGCCATACGAGCAGTGCGCCCATCAACGGCACGACGAAGAACACGGCCTGCGCGCCGCCGAGGCGCTCGAAGATCGCCAGCGTCATCGGCAACCCCGGTGCGTAGGTCGGCACCAGCGCGAGGCGTTCGGTGGAAAGCCGATAGCCGAGCGGCACGAGCACGTCGGCTGAAATGCCCGGCGGCAGATCATCCGCCAGCGGTTGCGGCACCTTCAGCGTGCCCGTGGCCCACATGTGCGCCTGACTGACGTAGCCGTACGAGTCCGATCCGCCAACGACGTGCGCGCCGTCGATGGCGCCGGTGAGAAAGGTGGCTGCGGCCGCGACGGCAGCCAGCGTGCGCGGCACCGCCAGCCGGCGAAGCGGCGCGGGAACGGCCTGCACCACCGTCATCGTCAGGCTGCGCCAATCCTCCGCCCATCGCCGATGCCAGCCGCGACGCGGATCGACAAGCCACGTCGCCACGGCAATCACCGCGGCGATCAGCAGCACCCGTTCCGGATTGCGTGAGGTGACGTGGACCGGGCCAGCATCGATCACGACACCACCCGTGATCGCGATCACGCCAGCCCACGCCACCGCCAGCAGCATCAGCGCGAGTCCCCCGCGCCGCAGCGTGCGCCGTGTCGTTCCGGGATCCTGCTCGTCCACCGCCGCCGCGGATGATAGCACCGGGGAGGGTCCTAAGCCCTCCGCACCTTCGCCCTAGGACCTAAGACTTAGGACCTAAGACCTAAGACCTATTTCGCTGTACTCAAATAAAGCGGATTGAAGAGCATCTTGAACGTGTTGTGCGGCTGGCCGCGCCAGTGCGGGCGGATGGCCATCACCACGGCCTGGCCTTTCCCGACCGGTACGCGCACCGCGGCGGCGCGACCGGCGACGTAGCGTGACGCGCCCAGTTCCCAGCCGCTCACCAGCAGGTTCTGCCGCGGGAACTCGGCGTATACGTCGACGGTGCGTTCCGCGCGTTTGTTGCCTTCCGAGGCGGGCGGCACCACCTGCAGCGCCTGCGCATCGGCGAACATCGCCACCGCGCTGGCCTCCATGCCAGCGGCCAGCGGATTGTCCGGCTTCGTCGTGATGCGCAGCAGCGAACCCGGAATGAAGAATTCGTTCGGCCGTGTATCGGCAACGGCGTTTCTGAGCGGCAGCCCAAGCGTGTGAATCGCAAAGTTCACCGCGTTGTCCCACGCCACCAGCCAGCCGCCCTGTTCGACGAAGCGGCGCACGTTCGCCGCGCCCTCCACACCGATGCCGCCGACGAACGCGTCGGGCATCGTCCCGGGCAGATGACCATTGAGAATCGTGTCCTCACTCTCGTCCGCGAACAGGATGACGTCGAACTTCGACAGGTCCCCGGAGCGAAGGTCCGGATTCCGCAGCGTCGTGTAGGCGAAGCCGTACTGCTCGAGCACCCAGCGCGTCCAGCCCTCATCCATGTTGGCGCGATGACTGCGATACAAGCCGATGCGCGGCGCACGAATCGCGCGCGTGCCGGACGGCACGGCGTCGAGCGCGTTGAACACCACACCAAGCGTGCGGCCCTGTTCGTCCACGGCCTCGCGGGTCACACCCTGCACGACGATGGTGCTGTCGGCGGCCCAGGCGGCGGTGGCACCAGCCTTCAGCAGGTGATTGAGCGCGCGCACGCCGAGGTTCTGGTTGGGCGCCAGCGAGAACGCCGCGGTGCCGTTGCCACGCACGCCACCCGGCGCCGGTGGAATCTCTTCGACAATGCGCGTTGGCACCGTGAACGGCTCGGTGACGCGATCGATCTTCGCGCCCATCTGGAAGCTCAGTTCGTAACCCGTCATGTCGTACGGCGGATCCGGCGGACCATTGGGATACAGCCGCCGCTCGGGGAAGCGCTTCGCTTCGATCAAGTCGATCACATACGGCCGGAACGCCTGCGGTCCGATCACGTAGGTGCCGGCGGGGTACGACGTACCGCCCGCGGTGAACGGTGCGTCGGCCTGGCGAATCTCGATGTTGGCGATGCGGAACGTCCGCAGGAACTCCACCGTGCGTGTCGGATCGTGCTGCGCCGCGAGGTCGATCACATACGCGAATGGTCCACCCTGCGCCTTTTCGCCACGGGCAATCTGGCGCGTGCCCATGCGCCAGATGTTGAAGAGGAAGTCCTCCTTGAGTCGCGACGCGAGATCGAGTGTGGCGCGCGACGCCGTCAGCATGTATTCCACCGGCTGGCGCAGCGGCCAGCAGCCGCCGAGCCACGGGTTGGTGTAGTTCACACTCGGGATCTTCGCCGGCAGATCCTTGTGGCGCTCGCCGAAGGTCTCGGGAATTTCTTCGGCGCTGTAGCAGCGCGGCGTCGCATAGCGATAGAGCGACGTCTCGGTGAGGAAGCCGGCCATGTTGTGGAAGTCCGGACCGCCGCGCATGCTGCCGTTCCACCAGATGTCGTACAGCATGTGGCTGCTGTAACCGGGCTTGTCTTCCTCGTCGAAGCGCTTGCGCATCGCTTCGCCGATCTGATTGATCGTGCTGACGACCAGCGGATCGAGATTCGGATTCACCGGGTCCTTCATCGGCGGACCCCAGATGCGGCTCGGGAACGGGCCGGACTGATGGTGGTTGTAGACGATCTGCGGGAACCACACCTTGTAGAGCTGCCGCGCCACCGCCTGCGTCTCCACCTGCGTGAACATCGCCCAGTCGCGGTTGTTGTCGTGGCCGACGTAGTGGTGATACAGGTCCGGCGGCGTCGTCGTTTCGAAGGGCGTGCCGAGGTTGCTGTTGTACCAGTCGCGGACGATGTCGAGGCCGTCGGGATTCATGACCGGCATGAGCAGCAGGATCGCGTTGTCGCGCACGCGGCGCGCTTCATCGTCTTCAGAGGACACGAGCCACCAGCCGAGTTCCGGCGTGTGCTGCGCGCCGGCCACTTCCGTCGCGTGCAGGCCGCCGTCGATCCAGACGATCGCCTTGCCTTCCTTCGCCAGCGCGCGCGCACGCGGCTCGTCGACGCCGCGCGTGATCGCCAGCTGCCGCGCGATCTCCTTGTAGCGCTCGCGATTTTTGATATTCGCTTCGCTGGAGATCACGGCAACGATCATCGGCCGGCCTTCGGTGCTCTTGCCGATGTCCTCGACGACGATGCGGTCGGAGGCGGCGTCGAGGCGGCGGAAGTATTCGACGATCTGTTCGTGGCTGGCGAGCTTGTAGTCGGCGCCGGGGACGAAGCCGAAGACGTCCTTCGGCTCGGGCACGGCGGCGGCGCGCGCGGGCAGCGTGGTGGGGCGGCTCTGCGCGAGCAGGGTGACCGCGGCGATTGGCAGGAGGATCGCGAGGACGAGCGGGATCAGGCGTTGGCGGGCGTTGGCAGTCATTGTCGGGCTCCGGATTGTCGCTACGGTTATACCGCCATCCGCGTGACATCCGCAGCGAATCGGGTCAATATCTTCGCCGCATGTACTACGAGTTCGACAGATGGCATTGAGGCGGGCGCGCTGAGATGGCCGAGAAAGACGAGAAGTCAGCGAGCGGCGCGCTCCACTGGCGGACGCGACTCATTGCCTCCGCACCGCCGGTGCCCGACGGGTTCCACTCGCTGGCGCCCGCGGTGCACCGTGGCTCGACGGTGGTGTTCGATCGCCTGCGCGATGCGGTGGACGACTGGCGCCAGAGCGAGCGCTACACGTACGGTCTCTACGGCACGCCGACCACGTTGGAGTTGGCGGCGCGGATCGCGGCCCTCGAGCGGGCGCACCACTGTTTCGTCGCGCCTGGCGGTCAGGCGGCGCTGGCGCTCGCGTTCCTCGCCTACTGCCGCGCGGGATCGCACGTGCTCATTCCGGAAAGTGCCTACGGGCCGACCACCGAGCTCGGCGAGGACCTGCTGGCCGGGCTGGGCATCGACGTCGAGCGCTACGACCCACTGATCGGCGGCGGCATCGACGCGCTGATCCGTCCGGAAACGGCACTTGTCTGGTGCGAAAGTCCCGGCTCGATCACGATGGAGGTGCAGGACGTGCCGGCGATCGTGGCCGCGTCGCACGCCCGCGGCGTCTCCGTCGGACTCGACAACACCTACGCTGCCGGCGTGTTGTTCGACGCGTTCTCGCACGGCGTCGACGTCAGCGTCCAGGCCCTGACGAAGTACGTCGGCGGGCACAGCGATCTCTTGCTCGGCACCGTGTCGGTGCGGGACGAGGCTGCCTGCGCACGGGTTGGCCGCGCCCATCGCCTGCTCGGCATGGCCGTCTCGCCCGACGACTGCGCGCTGGCGCTGCGCGGCCTGCAGACGCTCGGCGTGCGGCTCGCGCATCTCGAGCAGAGCACGCTGATCGTGGCGCGCTGGCTGGCGGAGCGTCCGGAGGTGGCCAACGTGCTGCACCCGGCGCTGCCCGGCTGTCCCGGTCACAGCGTGTGGGCGCGCGATTTCACCGGTTCGGCGAGCGTCTTCTCGATCGTTTTCGGCGAGGACTGGAACGCGGCCCGGACCACACGCTTTGTCGATGCCTTGCGGCTCTTCAAGATCGGCTTCAGCTGGGGCGGCGTGACCAGCCTGGTGATGGCCTATCTCGACTCGTCCCGGCTGGGCGCTCGGCGCGAACGCCTGGTGCGGCTCAACATCGGGCTGGAGGAACCGGCCGATCTCATCGACGACCTAGGTCGGTCCCTGGGCTGCGCGGATTGACCGCCCCCTGCGGCCCGCACGCACTCGAGACCCGGCGGCAGGGTTGAGGCGATCAGGCGCCCATGAGCGTCATCAGGATCTTGGCGACGCGGGCCATCCACGGTTTCGAGGCGACGCGCGGGCCGGGCACCACCAGCACCGGCACCTTCGAGCGGCGCATCACGGTGCGCACCACCGACGGCAGCGCCCAACGGCCGCCGTTGGCCTGCCGCGTCAGCCCCAGCGCGATGAGGTCGGCACGATGCTCCGCGGCCTGGCGCAGGATGGTGTCGCTCGGCATGCCCAGCATCGCCCGTGTCGACAGGCGACGCGCCGGCACCGCTTCCACGGGAATCATGGCGCGGAGGCCGCGACGCGCCGTGCGGATGCGCGTGGAATGTTCGCGAATCAGCCGCCCCGCATCAGCTCCGGAATACACCGTGTCGTACGGAAACCCCTCGAGCACATTCACCATCGTCAGGCTGCCGTGGGCGTCGTGGGCGATACGCGCGGCGTGCAGCGCGGCGCGGACCGACGCGGCCGAGAAGTCGACGGCGCAGACGACGTCGCGGAACGGCGGTACGTTTTCGGAAGGTGCTTCGCCCGACGGCACCACCAGCATCGGGCAGTCGATCGCCTGCGCCAGGCTCCAGGCAAACGCGCCCTTGCGCCAGTAGCGGCTGCCGCTCCGCGGCTCCTGACCGACGACGATTAGATCGGTCGTGGTGCGGCGCACGCGTTCGGCGACCGCGGCCGTCGACAGGCTGTCGAGCGATGCCACGCGAATGCTCAGTGCCGCGGCGGTGTCCGAGGGCTGGCGGTGTTCGTCGAGCCAGGTCTGGAAGGCGTCGGGTGCCGCCTGGTGGTGGGCCACTTCGAGGGTGCCGCCGGCGCGGCGGGCGATGGCGGCCGCACGGCCGACGACGGCCTGGCGGCCATCGCCGTTCACGACGCAGACGATATGACGTGGCGCCGGTGGCAGGTCACTGACGGGACGACACGCGGTGTCGAGATCCGGTGCGGCCTCGGCGGCGTCGGCCGCATCGTGCGCCAGTTCCGGTTCGGTGTCCGGCGCCATGGCGTCGTCCCGGCCGGGGACATAGTCCAAGGGATTCACGGTCTGCCCCCAGTGAAGCGGAAGAGTGGCGCTGACACCTTCCGGCCGCAGGGAGCAAGAACGCGGCCCGACCGCCCGCGCGGCGGCGCGCGGACGGTAATCGCTTGCGTATACGTGGCTTCGCCGAATCAGCAGCGACGGCGTCGCAGTGCCGGAAAACGTCCGCGTGTTTCAGAAAGCAACGATACGTTTCATGCTGAAACGTATCGGTCGAGCGACGCCCTCACGCGCCCGCCCACGTCGGCGGCAAGGGCCGGGCCGGCGGTCCTGATGCCCCCCCACCGCGCGGAGCGCGGTCCTGGTTCCCACCGCGCAAGCGGCGGTCCTGTCTCCGTCAGAAACGCACGTGTACCCCGGCGACGGCGAAGTTGAGCCACGCGAAGTTGTACACGGTGTCGACGTCCGCGCCGCCTTCGATGACGCGATAGCCGGCGCTTAGGCCAAGCCGCCGGCTGGGTGACCACTCGACGCGGGCGATGGCGTCGATGGCGCGGCCCTGGGGTGCGGCGCTGGCGTCGCCGTCGATGACGAGGCGCCAGCGGTCGGCCAGGCGCACTTCCGTATCGACGTGCAGCAGCGGCACAAGGCCGACGTCCGTGTCCTCGGCGGTCACGCCCGGTTGCGCCAGCGCGACGCGGGCGTCGCGGACGAAGCCGGTGACGCCGACGCGCCACGTCCAGCGATCGCCGGCAAAGAAGCGGTAGCGATACGTCGCGCGATACGAGCTGAAGTTGTAGGTGGCATCGGTCGGCGTTCCAGCCGCGAAGGCGCCGCCGGCAAACGAGATCGGTACCGCCGGCACGCCCGTGCCGGTGACCTCGAGCGGCGCATACGTCAGGCGCACGCCGTGCTTGTCGTTGAAGTTCACCGCCACTTCCGCGCGCCACGCCGGCGTCGCGTCGTTGCCGATCAAATCGACGATGGAGAACGGCGTGCCCGTCTCCGGCGGAATCCGCACGTCGTTGCGCGCCAGCCACAGCGCCGCGCCTTCCGCCGACACCACCACCGCGGGTGCCTGCGCCCGGGCTGGCGACACCGCCGCGGTCAAGGTCAGCAATCCGATCAGAACGAGCCGGCGAAGCGAAGAAGCCATACTGCAAGGACTCCCGCTGCCGACGCCGGGTTCCCGGATACGCGACTGCCGAGTGCGTTAACATGCCGCACCCACATGAACCGGCGACGCTTCCTCGGCCACGCGTTCGCGATCACCACGGCATGCGCTGCGCTGGCGCGGGAGGGGTTCGCTTCGCCGCAGGCGCCGCCGCCACCACCCGCTGACGGCATCGCGCGCGGCCAGCGACCGCTCGGCATTTCAAGCGATGGCCGCGACGGCATCCTGTATGTGCCGGCCGGCTACCGCGACGACACGCCGGCGCCACTGCTGATCATGCTGCACGGCTACGCCGGCTGGGCCGACGAGATGAAGAGCACCTTCGCACTGGCGGAGGAGCTCGGCATCGTCGTCATCGCGCCCGAGTCACGCGATTTCACGTGGGGCCGCGAAGCGCCGGGCTTCGACGAGGACGTGCGCTACATCGGCGCGGCGTATCGCAAGGTGGCCGCTGCGTTCAACATCGACCCCGACCGCGTCGGTCTCGGCGGACGCTCCGACGGCGCCGGCTACGCACTGTCCATGGGCCTGGCCTACGGCGACATCTTCAACCACCTCATCGTCATTGCCGGCGGGCGGATGAATCCGGTTCGGCGCAAGGGCAAGCCGAAGATCTACATGCTGCACGGCGACAAGGACCAGACGATGCCGATCGAGCTGAGCGCGCGGCGGTTCTCGGCGCAGTTGAAAGAGGAAGGCTACGACCTCACCTACCGCGAGTACGACGGCGGCCACGCCACGCCGGCGCCGCTGGTGCGCGAGGCGTTCGTGTGGCTGACCGGCGGCGACCCGAAGAAGAAGGACCGGTAACAGCGCCGCGCCGACCGAGTTCGCGCAGCACGACCGTGCGGCAATCGTGTATCGTGTGCCGGTGGTTCGGTCATCGGCGGCTCCGGCTTCGGCCCGCGAGCGTGGGACGGCATGCATCCGGAGCTAGGTGAGGCCCTCGACTTCCATCGCGCGGTGATGGCCGAAGGCGCCCGCGCGCTGGTCGGCTACGACACCGCCAAAGCCATCGCCAACGTCGTCCTGCTGGCCGAGATTCCGACCACCTACGACGAGAAGCGGCCCGACCGCCAGGTGAACGCCGGCAACCTGCTGCTGCGCGGCGTGCCCGGCGTCGGCAAGACGTTCTTCGGCGTCATCCTCGCCGCCATCAGCGACGCCCGCTTCGCGCGCATCCAGGGCCGCGCCGACCTGCAGCCCACCGAGGTGGTCGGTTTCCAGATGATCAATCCGGCGACCGGACAACTCGTCACCGAGTTCGGGCCCATGGCCTCGGCCGAAGTAATCCTGCTCGACGAGATCAACCGCATCCCGCTGAAGTCGCAGAGCGCGTTTCTGGAAGGCCTGCAGGAACGATCGATCACCGTCGGCAAGGACACCTTCGATCTGCCGGCGTTCAGCTTCGCCATCGCGACGATGAACCCGGTGGAGTTGGGGCAGGGGACGTTTCCGCTGTCGGAAGCGGCGACGGATCGCTTTGCGGCCATGGTGAACATCGGCTATCTGCCGCCGGAGGAAGAAGAGAAGCTCGTCGCCTTCGACTTCAAGCGCGTGCGCCTGCGGCCGATCCTGTCGAAGCAGCGCATCATCGAATTGCGCGGCCGCATCGGGCAGAGCGTGTTCCTGCACCCGAGCCTGGGCCGCTACGTCCAGCGCCTCGTCGCTGCGACGCGTCCCTACAACGAAGACACCGACTGGCGTCATCGTTCGCCGTCGGAACTCGTCGAGCGCGGCGTCGATCTCGGCGCGTCGCCGCGCGCCATCATCGCGTGGAGCCGCCTCGCCAAGGTGTGGGCGCTGCTGCAATGGGAGCGCGCCGAGGTGTATCCGGAGGACATCCAGGCGCTGGCGCCTTACGTGCTCGGGCACCGCATCTGGCTCGGTCCGCACGCCGCCAGCCACGGTCTGACGACGGACGCGGTGATCCGCGACGTCATCGAACAGGTGCCGATCCCATGATCGCCGAGCCAGCGACGACCGCGGTCGATCTCGCGGAGATCACGCGCATTGAACTGATCGTGGTGCGACGTCTGCGCGAGCGCATGGCCGGCGAGCATCGCAGCTGGTCCGAAGGCACCGGCTTCGACTTCGTCGGCGTGCGTGACTGGCAGCCGGGCGATCGCCTCTCGGCCATCGACTGGCCGCAGTCCTCACTCAACAACTACGCTCCGCTGGTCGTCCGCGAGTTCGATCAGCCGGGCGCGGCGACGGTGATGGCCGTCGCGGATCTGTCGACGTCCACGCGCTGCGGCGCCGCCCGCATGGACGGCGCCACGCGTCGCGAGACGCCCGTGTCCACGGCGGTCACTCGCGCGCTGGCGGTGCTGGGCCTGTCGGCGGCATTCTTCCAGGATCGCTTCGGCCTCGTCGCCTTCGAGCACGACTTCACGCATCTCTCCGGCATCGGCGCGCGGACCGGCCGCAATCATGTGGTGCACTGCATCGACGCCTATCTGTCGCGTCGCGGTCTGGAGCCGGTGATGCACGGCGCCGCGGTCAGCACGACGCTGGCCGGGTCCCTTCGCACCACGTCGCTCGTGCCCTTCATCTCCGACTTTCTCTTCGACGATGCGGAGGCGGTGGTGAAGGAGTTGGCGCTGCTGAACGCCACGCACGATGTGTTCGTGGTGATGGTGGACGCATCTTTCGCGTTCGAGATGCCGGACGTGTCGTCGGCGTGGATCGAGGTGGAAGACGCGGAGACAGGACGGACGCGAACCGTATCAAGACGCGGACTGGCGGCCATGGCCGATCGCGTGCGCGAGTGGCAGGCGAGCGTCGAGCGTCTGGCGCGCGATGCGGATCTCGACGTCGTGCGCGTCGGTCTCGATGCGCGCGCCGATGAACTCGCACTATCGGCGTTTGTCGCGGAGCGGCGGTTGCGCCGGCCCACACGATGAGAATCCGCAAGGCGCTGCTGACGGCGATCGTGTGCGCCGGGATGTCGACGACCGTGCTGGCCCAGCGTCCACTCGAGACCGGCCCGCAAGGACCGGCGGCCGGCACTGGATCCACCGTCGAAGTCGCTCCCATCCGCTGCTGGTGGCGCTCGAGTGTCGGCGCCATCGTCGTCGGCGAGCCGTTCGATGTGCGTCTGACGTGCGCGGTGCTGGAGAGCGAGAGCGTGCAGGTGGTGCCGGACGAGACACGGCTGGCGGCCTCGGGCGTGCAGTTGCCGCCGTTCGAGATCCTCGGCGGCGAGCATCCGGCCGACACACACGCCGGCATGCGCCGCTTCTTCCAGTATCGCTACACGCTGCGGCTGGTGAATCCCGACGAGATTGGCCAGGAGGTGGCGCTGCCGCGCCTGCCGATCATCTACAAGGTGCAGAGCCAGATGGCCGAGAACGCGCTGCTCACCGGGCGCGACTTCACCTACATGATGCCGGGGCTGCCGCTGCGCGTCGTGTCCCTCGTCCCGTCGGACGCGGGCGACATTCGCGACGGCATGGATGTCGGTCTCGAGCGCGTCGACGCCCTGCGCTTCCGCGCGCGTCTTGCCGACATCGTGTCGATCACGCTCTTCGCGGCCGGCGCACTCGCGGGGGTGCTGGCCCTCGTCGGGATTGCGGGCCGTGTGCGAGCGGTGCGCCCGACCGGCGTGTCGCGGCTGTCGAGTGCCCGCGTGCTGGCTGCGGCCGATCGCGAACTGTCGCGTGTGGCCGACGCCTCAGCCGGCGGCTGGACGTTGGAGCTACTGGCCGCCGCACATCGCGCCCTGCGGGTAATTGCGGCCGTGGCGATGCGACGCGATGTGAGCGAGCAGCGTCTGCCGCGTGGGACCGACACGCCCGAAGGACGGATCGCCGTGCGCGCGTTGCTGCCGTGGCGGGCCGGTGCCTCCATCTCGAGTGCCGTTACCGCCGGCGACCTCGCGCGCGGTGTCGCGGAGCTTCCGGGCACTGCGTCTGCCGACGATCGTCTGGGGCTCGAGTCGCTGCACGAGGCGATGCTGGCGATGACGCGCACACGCTACGAAGACCGGCGGTCTGGAGGACTGGAGGACGGTGAATCGGCGCTGGACGAACGCGCGCTCACCGACGCGGTGCAGGCGGGACGTCGTGAAGCGGCACGTCTCCGCGGTCGCGAACGCTGGGTCTGGTTGCGCCGCCGACTGTCGCGCGCACGCGAGGCGCGTGCATGAGCGATCGCCTGCGCGTGTTGCTCCAGTCGATCGCCGCCGACTGGCAAACGCTGGACCTTGGCAGCGTCACCTTCTGGCAGGGCGATATCGCACGGCTGTCGGCAACGGCGTTCGTCATGCTGCTGGTGCTGCTGCTGGCCGTGCATTTGTCGTGGCGGCGCGGTCGCGGGGCGGGACGCGTGGTGCTGCCGGCGCTGCTGAGGTCGATGCCCTCGGCGCATGCATCGTGGTGGCGTCATGTGCCGGCGCTGCTCGTCGCGGCCGGCGTGCCGTTTGCGGTGATCGCGCTGGCCGATCCACGCAGTTCGCTCACCGAGTCCGAGACGACGTATCCGGGCCGCCGGATTGCGTTGATGATCGACGCGTCCGACAGCATGCGGACGCCGTTCACCGCGCCGACGCTCAACTCCGCCGGCACGCAGCAGGCGTTCTTCACCACCATTGCCGCCGCGCAGCGCTTCGTCGAGCTGCGTCGTCAGGGACCGTATCGCGACCTGATGGCGCTCATCGAGTTCGGCAACCGCGCTTACGTCATCACGCCGTTCACCAACGACTACGACAACCTGCGCCTGAGCATCGCGCTCATCGGCGATCCGGCGGAGTTCTCGAAGTTCCCCGACCCGGGCACGGTGATCGGCTCGGCTGTCGAGCAGGCGGTCGGCGTCTTCAAGGCGTTCGACTATCTCGAAGCGGCCGGTAACCTGATGGTGATCTTCACCGACGGCGAAGACACCAACGCCGCCGTCAACGGCCGCAGCCTCGACGACATCCTGAAGGCGGCCACCGACAGCCGCATCCCGCTCTATTTCGTGCGCGTCAACTTCGAGCGCGGCTTCAACGAGGCCGTGCCCGACATGTTGTGGAAGGACGCCGTCGAGCGTGCCGGCGGCCGCTTCTACATCGCGCGTGACGAGTCGTCGCTGCTGCAGGCGATTGCCGACATCGATCGCGAATCGGTGGGCGCGATTCAGGTCCGCCGCTATGCCACACAGGAGGCGCGCTTCGCGCCATTCGCGCTGGCGGCGCTGGCGTTGTGGCTCGGCGCGGCGACGTTGCGATTGACGCTGCCCGTGTTCTCGACAGTCCCATAGAGCAGGAGCATCATGCGGTTCACGATTGCGATTCGGGTGCTGGCGGCGCTGCTGCTGATCGGCGCGGGCTATTGGGCGCGCATCGAGGCGCGCGAGGCGCGTGTCGAAGCCGGCGTGTGGGAGCAGTTGGCGACGCTGCGTCTTGGCGAGCTGTCGTCAGCGACGATGCCCGCGGCCACGCCGCTGGCGCGTGTGACGGGTGAGGCGTCGCACACCACGTCGCTCCAGGCCACGGTCGAGTACTGGCTCGGGCAGCACGACGAGCTGGTCGCTGAACGCGGCGGTGACGTCGATCCCGACGTGCTGTTCGTCGCCGCGAACGCCGCGTTCCGCGCCGCGCGTCGCGATCGTCGTCTTGGTCCCGAGGCGGCACGGCAACTGGATGGCGTGCTGCGCGCCTACGCCAACGTGCTGAAGGCGGCGCCCCACCATCGCGATGCCGCCTACAACCTCGAGTACGTCGCGCGCCTGCAGAACCAGATTGCTGGTGCGCGCGCGGTGGCCCTCACCCGCGGCGGTCGCGAAGAACCTCGCGGCGCCGGCCGCGTGCAGACGACGGATGTGCCTGCTGGTCCGACGATTCACGGCTCGCCTGGCAGCGAGCCGCCGACGATGAAGGAAGACGAGTTCCATGTGCTGACACCGCGCGGCACCGAGCAGCAGGAAGCGGATCCCGGCCAGTTGCCCGGCGGCAAGGTGCAGCGAAAGGGCTGAGGGCACCCGCGTGTTCGCCGGCCTGCGGCCGATCTCGTTTCTCGCGCCGGTATACCTGTGGATGCTGCTGTTGCCGGCGGCGCTGCTGGCGCTGTGGATGTGGCGCGTCGCGCAGCGCGGCGGCGACCTGCGGCGCCTGCGTGAAAGCCGGTTCACGCCGGTGCCCGAGCGCTGGAGCCGCTGGGGCGATCTGCTGTTCTGGCTGTGCCTGGTGCTGGCGTCGGCGGCGCTGACGGTGGCGCTGGCGCGTCCGCGCACGGTGGCGCCCGGCGTCGGACGGGCCGGGCTCGACGTCATCATCCTGCAGGACGGATCGGCGTCGATGCTGGTGAACGACATGGCCGCCGGCACGCGCTGGGCGCGCTCGATGACCTTCCTGCGCCGCTTCGGCGATGCGCTCCGCTGGGAAGGCGATCGCATGGCGCTCACCGTGTTCGCGCGTATCGCGGCGCCGCAGGTCCGCCTCACGCGCGATCCGAACACCGTGTTCTTCTTTCTCGATCATCTCGACCAGCAGTCGCCGTTCCGGCTCGAGGATGA
>JADZCY010000353.1 GCA_020851325.1 Acidobacteriota bacterium
CCGGACGATGGCACGGGCGAGGCGCGGGAGTACAGCATTCCGCGCGGCGTCCACGTCAACGTCCAGGAAGGCGAGCGCGTGCGCGCCGGCGATCCGCTGATGGATGGCCCGAGCAACCCGCACGACATCCTGCACGTCCTCGGCGAGAAGGAACTGCAGAAGTACCTCGTGAACGAGATTCAGGAGGTCTACCGCCTGCAGGGCGTGAACATCAACGACAAGCACATCGAGGTGATCACCCGCCAGATGATGCGGTGGGTGCGCGTCGAGGACGTCGGCGACACCGAGTTCCTCGTCGACGAGCAGGTCGATCGCTTCCGCTTCATGGAGGAGAACGAGCGCGTCATCGCCAACGGCGGCCGTCCCGCGACGGCGCAGCCGCTGCTGCTCGGCATCACCAAGGCGTCGCTGTCGACCGAGTCGTTCATCTCGGCGGCCTCGTTCCAGGAGACGACGCGCGTCCTCACGGAGGCGGCCATCTCCGGGAAGATCGACTACCTGCGCGGCCTCAAGGAGAACGTGACGATGGGCCGGCTCATCCCGGCCGGCACGGGCTTCTGGTGGTACCGGCACGTGCAGATTCCGGCGGACGAACCGCCGCCGCCGCCGCCGATTCAGCAGCCGAGCGACGACGATGTCGAGTTCGACCGCGAGATGGAATATCTGGTGGAGCCCGAAGAGGCGCTCGACCGGGGCATCGTCGAAGGCGAGTGATAGCGGTCCGCGGGACCGGCATCGGTAATCAACACACGGGCGGGGCAGCAGTGTCCCGCCCGTCGTCTGTACGCACGGTGGAACCGATACCCAAGCCTCCAGCCCTCCAGTCCCCCAGCCCTCCAGTCCTCCAAGCCCTCCAAGCCCCAAGCCCTCCAAGCCCTTCTTTGCCGTGGCGAATGACGGCGTCCCTACGCCGACGAGAGTAGACTTTCCGCAGGAGACTGCATGACGACACTGCTCCGCGAGATGGTGTTTTCGCTGCGCGCGCTGGCGAAGCGGCCCGGCTACGCGGTGGTGTCGACGCTGACGCTGGCGCTTGGCTTCGGCGCGGTCGTGGCGATCTTCACGGTGGTCAACGCGGTGCTGCTGCGCCCGCTGCCATTTCCGGACTCACAGCGCGTCGTCTCGATTCGGCATCATGCACCGGCCATCAACCTGCCGGAACTGCAGAGCTCGTCAGGGCTGTTCACGCATTACCGCGAGGGCGCACCGACGCTCGCCGTGATTGCTGCCTACGACTCGCGCGAGCGCAACATCACCGGCGACGGCGCCCGTCCCGAACGCGTGCGCGGCGCGGCGGTGACACCCGAGATCTTCGACGTGCTGGCAACGCGGCCCGCGATCGGGCGGCCGTTCCACGAGGCCGACGCGCGCGACAACGCCGCACCGGTGGTGATTCTCACCGACACGCTGTGGCGATCGCGCTTCGGTGCCCGCGAGGACATCATCGGCCGGCGCGTGGAACTCGACGGCATGCCGGCGGAAGTCGTCGGCGTCATGCCCGCCGGCTTTGCCTATCCCGATCCGGAGACGCGACTGCTGCTGCCGCTGTGGCTGGATCCGGCGCGCCCCTTCGGCACGTTCGGCACGCGGCTGATCGCACGGCTGGCGCCCGGCGTCAGCGTCGAAGCGGCACGTGCCCAGGTGCAGCAGCTTCAGGGGCGCATTCCGGAGCGCTTCCCCGACATGACCGCGGACATGCTCAAGAGCTTCGGCTGGGGTGTGACCGTCGAACCGCTGCGCGACAGCGTCGTCCGCGATGTGTCCGCGGCGCTGTGGATCCTCTTTGCCGCCATCGGACTCGTGCTGCTGGTGGCCGCGGCGAACGTCGCGAACCTGTTCCTCGTGCGTGCCGAGTCGCGCCAGCGGGAGATCGCCGTGCGCGCCGCGCTCGGGGCCGGACGCGGACGGATTGCCGCCGCCTTCATCGGCGAGAGCACGGTGCTCGCGGTGATCGGTGGCGTCGCGGGCCTGGCGCTCGCCGCTGCCGGCACGCAACTGCTGGTGGCGTATGGTCCGGCGCGTCTGCCGCGCCTGCACGAGGTGAGCATCGACGCCACGGTGATCGCCTTCGCGTTGGCGATCACGGCGGCCACCGCGGTCGCGCTCGGTGCGCTGCCGGTGTCGAATCTGGCACGACGCTCATTCGTCGCGCTGCTCCGCGACGGCGGTCGCGGCGCCACCGTCGGCCGTCATCGTCACCGCGTGCGGCAGCTCCTTGTCGCTGGCCAGGTGACGCTGGCGCTGGTGCTGCTGATTGGGTCGGCGCTGATGGTACAGAGCCTGATGCGGCTGCGGGCGGTGGATCCCGGCTTCCGCGTCGACGGCATCCTCACCGCCGGCATCAGCCCGGGCGGCGGGGACGACCGCCTCCGCCGCGCCGCGTTCTATCAGCGCGTGCTCGACGAAGTGGCGACGCTGCCCGGCGTCGTGTCGGTCGGCGGCGCCACCAGCCTGCCGATTGCCGCGTCGAGCATGAACGGATCGAGCTTCGATATCCAGGGCCGTCCTCGCGCCGAGAATCAGGTGCCGCCGGTGGCGATGTATCACCCGGTGATGAGCGGTTACTTCGAGACGCTCGGCATTCCGCTGCGGGCCGGCCGCCTGCCGGAGCGGGCCGACAGCGAACGCGTGCGACCGATCGTGTGGGTCAACGAGGCGTTCGTCCGCAGCTTCATGGACGGCCGTGCGCTGGGCGAGCGCATCCGCATCGGCGGTGACGATCAGGACTGGCTGGAAATCGTCGGCATCGTCGGCGACGTGCGCACGTTCGGACTGCGTGAAGACGTCCGGCCGATGGCCTACGTGCCGCCGACGACGACGCTGCGGTCGGTCAATCTCGACGTGTTGCAAGTGGTGATGGCGACCAGCGGCCAGCCGCTGTCACTGGCGCCGATGCTGCGACCCGCGATCGACCGTGTCGATCCCGCGGTGCCGCTCACCTCGACGCGGACGATGAGCGATGTCGTCTCCGGATCGCTGGCGCAGCAGTCCTTCGCGATGACGCTGGTGGCGATCGCCGCCATCGTCACGCTGATCCTCGGCGCCATCGGTCTCTACGGCGTCATCAGCTTCATCGTCAGTCAGCGCACGGTGGAGATCGGCGTGCGCATGGCCCTCGGCGCACAGCCGGGCGACGTGCAGGCGCTGGTGCTGCGACAGGGCCTGAGCGTCGTGTTCGCCGGCCTGGTCGCCGGACTCATCGCGGCTGCCGGTACGACGAGCCTGCTGCGGTCGCAGTTGTTCGGCGTCTCCGCCCGCGACCCCCTGACATTCGCCGCCGTCGCCGCGGTACTCGTCGCCGTCAGCCTCGTCGCGATCTATCTCCCCGCCCGCCGCGC
>JADZCY010000354.1 GCA_020851325.1 Acidobacteriota bacterium
CAGTCCACGAACGCGGAGCAATCCGCGACCACCGGCGCCGGCTTTGCCGGGCCGACACCGCTTCAAAACCTTTTCAACTGATTCGCGCCGCGTCGCGCTAGTGAAAGAGCCGCCTACGGGCGCCCTTTTCGCATCCGCACGCCGTGCGCTAGAGCACAGCCATGGCTGACACTCCTGCCGCTGCCGGTCTTCGCGTAACCCAGTGGGACGACGAATTCTTCACCGAGTACGTCCGCGAAAACCGCTTCAAGCCGTACATGGGCACCAACGAGGGTGCCATGATCCAGGTGAAGGAAGACCTCGCCAAGAAGAAGGGCGACCGGATCAACTACGCGCTGGTCAATCGCCTGACCGGTGCCGGCGTGACCGGTTCCTCGACGCTCGAAGGCAACGAGGAAGGGATGGATTCCCGCTCGCACCTCTTGACCGTCGACAAGATCCGCAACGGCGTTCGCGTCGCGGAGATCGAGGAACAGAAATCTGCGATCGACCTTCGGCAGGGCGCGCGCGCCACGCTCAAGGACTGGATCATGGAGAAGACCCGCGACGACATCATCAAGGCGCTGGGTTCCTTCCGCTCGGGTACGACGATCTACAACTGGATGACGACTGCGGAGTATTTGGCGATTGCCGAGGCCACCAAGGATGCGTGGCTCGTCGATAACGCCGATCGCGTGCTCTTCGGCGCGTCGATCAGCAACGGCTCGTCGAACGACATCTCGGCGGCGCTCGCCAACATCGACACGACCAACGACCTCGTGACGGCGGCGCGGCTGTCACTGCTCAAGCGCGTCGCGGAGACGGCCAGTCCGAAGATCCGGCCGATTCGCACCAAGGGCGACGAAGAGTGGTTCGTCGTGTTCGTCGGCTCGCGCAACTTCCGCAACCTGCAGGCGGATACCAACTTCACGGCGGCGAACCGTGAGGCGCGCGAGCGCGGCAAGGACAACCCGCTGTTCACCGGGGCCGATCTCCTGTGGGATGGCATGATCATCCGCAAGATCCCTGAAATCCCGGTGCTTTCGGCACTCGGCGCGTCCTCGTCTGACGTCGAGCCGCTGTATCTCTGCGGCGCTCAGGCGGTGGGCATGGGCTGGGCGAAGCGCACCAAGTCGGTGGTGGAAACCTTCGACTACGGCGACAAGTACGGCGTCGCCATCGAGGAAATCCGTGGCATCGAAAAGCTGCACTTCGGCAGCGGCTCGGCGGACACGGACGACCTGAAGCAGCACGGCGTGGCAACGGGCTTCTTCAGCGCGTCGGCGGATGCCTGATCGAACTGAGGCGGGGGCAGCGATGCTCCCGCCTCAACAGGAGACACACACATGGCAGGCGAAACCACTTCCGCAGGCACCAACAAGCGCAAGTTCAAGACCACGGCTCCGCTCATCGGCCAGCCGTGGACGATTGCGTATTCCACCACCCAAAACGAACTCAACGACGTCATGCAGGCGGGCTACATCCCCAAGGGCATGACCGTCGTCGGGTTTCTCTACGCACCCACCGACATGGACACGGGCGGCTCACCGGCGCTCGTGCACAAGATCACGGTCGGATCGACGGACGTCGCCACCGGTCTTACCGGTGCGCAGTCGGGCGCCAAGTCGTTCGTTGCGATCACTCCGGTGACCGTGACGGATGACACGCTCGTTACCGTGACGAGCACCACGGCGGCGGCGACCGCTGCGGCGGGCACGCTCTACCTCACGCCGATCTATTCGGCTGCGGTCGTGCTGAGCTGACAGACCCTGGGGCCGGGACTGCCCACCGGCCTCTTCTTCGGGAGTCTCAATGGCAACGCTCGCTGAAATCACGGAAAAAGCCCTGCAGCGATTGCAGGTGATCGGCGAGGGCGACGAGATGATTCCTGCCGATTCCGAACTCGTGCAGGACCGCTATGCCTCGCTGCTCGAAATGCTGCGCGTCGAAGGTTTGGCGGACTGGACCTACAACGAGCAGGTGCCCGAATACGCCGAAGGCCCGCTCGTGATGATGCTCGCGGCATTCTGCGCGGAGGAATTCGCAGTGCCGGAGCCGAGGCATTCCCGCTTGCAGCAGGCCGGCGCGTTCTCGCTGCCGGCGCGACTCGGCGGGCCATCGGTGGCGGAAAGAACGCTGCGCCGGCTCATCGCCGTGCCGCCGGATGCGAAGCCCGTGGACGTCGAGTATTACTGATGGAGATTCGTTTCGGGTCGCAGTCCTACCAGCATCGCTCGCTGCCGCTCTCGGCGCAGCGCATGGTGAACTGCTACCTGGAGGGCGCACCACCGGCGGCCAAGTCCCAGGTGGCCGTCGTGCCGAACTACGGCATCGTCGAGCGCGGCACGGTGGGCAATGGTCCCATTCGCGGCGGCAAGGTCATAAACGGCCAGCTGTTCGTCGTCTCGGGCACGCGGCTCTTTGCGGTGCGCGAGGATGGGTCGAGCACCGACCTCGGCTATGTCGGGGGCTTCGGTCCCGTGCAGATCGAAGGCGATGGCATCACGTTGATGATCCTCGCCGGCACGGCGGGCTATCTCTACGACGGCACCACGGTCGCGCTCGTGCCGGATTCGGACTTCCCGCCTGCGGCGTGGCTGACCTATCTCGACGGTTACTACATCGTCGGGCAGTTCGGCACCGGCAAGGTGTACGTGAACGAAACGCCGTATGTCCCGGCGGTGTGGAATCCGCTGGATTTCGCCACGGCCGAGCGCGTGCCGGATGACACCACGGCAGGGATTGCCGATCACGGTGAGGTGTTTGTCTTCGGCCGTGAATCGACCCAGGTGTGGCGCAACACCGGCAACGCGGATTTCCCGCTCGAAGACGTGAGCAGCGGCGCGATTGAAGTCGGCTGCCGCGCGCCGCGATCTCCGGCGAAGGCCGATAACAGCGTCCTCTTTCTCGGCCACGACGGCATCGTCTATCGAATGGAAGGCTACACGCCGATGCGCGTGAGCACGCACGCCGTCGAGCAGGCCATCGAAGGCTATGCCGACAAGGACGGCATCGGCATGGTGTTTCAGGAAGGCGGGCACAAGTTCTTCGCGCTGTCCTTCGCCGAAGGGACGTGGGTGTACGACCTCGCGACGACGCTATGGCACGAGCGTCAGAGTCGAGGGCACGCGAGATGGCGGCCGGCCTTTGCGCTCACGGCGCACGATGCCGTGTGGGTCGGCGACTATGCGTCGAACAAGCTCGGCACGCTTTCGGCGGACACGTTCACCGAGTGGGGCGAGGTCTTGCGCAGTTCGTGCGCGTCGCCCGCGATCGAATCCGAGAACAAGCGTTGCTTTCACAGCAGCGTGGAACTCGTCTTCGAGCAGGGCGTCGGCCTCACGCTCGGGCAGGGGAGCGATCCGCGCGTGATGATCGATTGGAGCAACGACGGCGGCCGGACGTGGAGCGCGGAGAAGTGGCGCAGTCTCGGGCGCATCGGCGAGTACCGCAGGCGCGCGCGGGTAGCGCGTGCCGGCTCCGCACGGGATCGTGTCTATCGGTTCTCGGTGTCTGACCCGGTGCGGCGCACGCTCATCAAGTCGAGTGCCGAGGTCGAGGTCGGCACGTCGTGACACGCGGGTTGCTGCAGATCCCGAAGCAGCTGCCGACGACGGCGCGAGATTGGGAACAGTTCGTCGCGCGCCTGAACGACAAGATCCGCTACGACGGCGAGCGCGTCGTCATGGACACGCTCACGACGATCGCCAGCCGCTCGGGCACCGACCTCGATACGCTGCTGTCCTACCTCACGGACACGGGGCGCGCGAACTCGCAGACGTTCCTGCCGCAGGTGCAGACCGGCGGCGTGTCCTCGCGCCAGGATGCCGGACCGGTGACGGCGGAAGCCGACTCGCTGACCGCAGAGATTTCGATTGCCGCGCACACGCTGCAGTACGGCGATCGAGTGGTGGCCTACAACGCCGGCACTATCGCCGGCCTCGACCCGGATACTTCCTACTATGTCTATACGGACGATCCTGACTACGTGGGCGGGGCTGTCAGCTATTCGGCTACGACGAATGGGCAGCTCATTACTGCGAACAATGGCCGCTACTTTGTCGGCGCTGTCCGAACGACTGTCGCGCTGAGCGTTGCCAACATCACGGCGGCCACCACCGCGAACCCCGTGCAGTTCACGACCAGCGCGCCGCACGGCTGGAACACCGGCAATACGGTGACGTTTTCCGGTCTCCCGGGAGACTTCGGCACCGCGCTCAACGGCACGGGCACGTTCACGATTACGCGCACGGGTGCGTCGTCCTTCACGGTGCCGGTCAACGGCTCGGGCTTCTCGGCGTTCACCTCCGGCGGCACGGCGTCGCGTCAGACCGTCACGGCCATCAGCGGGCAGGGCGGCGCGTCGGGCTGGATCGACATGGCATTCCTGGGTCAGTTCTGATGAACATCACCATTGAACGACTAGCGCCGGTTGATGCTCACGACGGCCAGAAGTGGCTACGGCTTCGCGGCAAGGTCGAAGGCTCGCCGGAAGCGACGTGGAAGACGCGCACCGTGAACATCGCCGCGCTCGTCGCCGGCCAGACGACCGTGGACGCCGAGAAAGCGAAACTCTCGGCCGACGTCGAAGAGTATTACGAGCGCTGGATCGCGCTCGCGGACGTGCAGATTTGACGCGCGCGGCGACCGAGGACGACTTGCCGGCGTGCCTTCGCATGGGGCGCGCGTTCGCCGCCGCAGCGGGTCTCGACGCCGACGACGAGTCGATGCTCGTGACGCTGCGATCCCTGATGGATGGCGGCGGTCTCTTCGTCACCGGCTCGCCGCTGCACGGCATGGCCGGTGTGCTGGTCTATCGCGCGTACTTCAACGCGGCGCAGGTGTCGGCGCAGGAACTCTTTTGGTGGGTGGACGAGGACGCGCGTCGCAGCGGTGCCGGGCGATCGCTGCTGACCGCCATCGAAGCGTATGCACGAGAGGCGGGCGCGCACACGCTGACCATGATTGCGCTCGACGACGTGGACGGCGAGCGGGTCGGCGCGTTCTATCGCTCGGAAGGCTATCGCCCGCTGGAACGCAACTTCGTGAAGGTGCTCTAAATGGCAATCGGTACTGGGGCAGCAATTCTTGGCGGCTCTCTCATCGGCGGCGCGGCATCGCTTGCCGGCGCGCGCGGCGCGGCAAAGGCCGCGCAGCAAGCCGCTGATGCCACGGCAGCGGAGTCGGGTCGCCAATTCGATCTCGTGCGCGCCGACACCGCGCGGCAACGCGCGATCGGCGATTCGGCCATCGATCGGCTCGGGCGGCTCTACGGTCTCAGCACGAGCGCGCCGACGACTCCAACGCCGACCTATGCCGCTGACGGCATGGGCGGATACTACCCGGTGCCACAAGAGAGCGTGGCCGCACCTGCTCAGGCAGGGCCGGACCTCTCGGCCTTCACCGAATCGCCGGACTATCAGTTCAATCTCGCCGAAGGCCAGAAAGCCATCGATCGCAGTCTCGCCGCGCGCGGTCGCGCGCTCTCGGGTTCGGCCGTGAAAGAGGGCGTGCGCTATGCCTCGGGCATGGCGTCCAACGAATTCGGCAACTTCTACAACAGACTCGCCGGACTCGCGGGCCTCGGGCAAGCCGGTATCAGCACGTCGGCCAACGCGGGCGCCAACATGGAGTCCACCGTCGCCAATGCCAACGCCAACGCCGGGGCGATCCGATCGTCTGCGTACATGAGCGGCGCGCAGGGTGTGAACAACGCGATTCAGGGCGGGATCGGCAACTATTTATACGCTCGCGGCCGGGGGGTCATCTGATGGCCGGCTTCAACGTGTTCAGCCTCGCCGACACCTACGGGCGCGGCATGCAGGAGCGCGACGACGAGCGCACGGCGCGGCTGCAGCGCCTCTACATGGGCAACGCCGACCAGCGCGCCGCGAATGCCGATGCGCGGGCGGCCAGTGCCGACGTGCGCGCGGGCGAAGAACTCAAGATGCGCCAAGCGCAGGAGCAGCGTGACGCCTCGCAGTTCAGCGCCGAACAGCTGCTGACCAACACGCGCCTTGCCAATGTCGCCGCAAAGTCTGTGGCGGCCGACCCTGCGACGCTGGATCGGTGGATGCCGCACATTCGTTCCGCTGGCATCCCACTGCAGATTGAAGGGCTGTCGCCGCAGGCCATCCAGGCGGAAGCTGCGCGCATCGCCAAGCAGACGGACGTCGAACTGGACGCCTACCTCTCCGCTAATCCTGCGATGCGCGAGATCGATGCGCGCCAACAGGCGACGCTTGCCGAGATCGATGCGCGTGAGCGGTCGGCCGCACGGCTGGCGGCTCAAGAGAATCGTTACACGCTCGGAGCGATCACGGCACGCGGCGAGCAGGACAGGCTGACGGATGGTAGCAGGCCGGCGGGGCTTTCCTCGGTGGACCAGGACCGCATCTATCGCGGCGAGGATCGGATGAAGGGCGACTTCGAGCAGGTGACGAAGAACCGGCGCGAAGAACAGTCGGCCGCGCGCAAGGTTCGCGCACTCGCGTTGACCGGCGGAAAGCTCAACGCCGCGCAGCAACAAGCACTGATCTTCATGTTCGGCAAAGTGCTCGATCCGAGTTCCGTGCTGCGTGAGGGCGAGTACGACCGAATCGCGAGCGCGCGCGGGTACTACGACACCGCGAGCAATCTCTACGAGAAGGTCATGGCCGGCGCGATCCTGACGCCAAAGCAGGTGCGCGACATCGGCGAGATCGCGGAATTCTACGAACGCGCGGCCAACGACAGCATTACCGCTGTGGCTTCGGAATACGATCGCATTGCGCGACAGCGCGGATACGATCCTGCGGCGATCGTGACGGACCCGTCGTATCGGTCGCGGCAGGACGCGGAGGGCGGGCCATCAACGAAGAACGGCCCATCAGCGCCGCGCAAGTCGGCCAGCCAGTACATCAGGGAGCAGCAGCGTGGACGCTAATACACTGATCCGCGCGCTGACCGCAGCCAAGCAGGACGGCAACGAGGAAGCGGCCGAGGAACTTCGGCAGATGCTGGCGGCCACCTATCAGTCCGAAGTGCCGTCGCCGCTCGAAGGCATGTCGGACGCCGAGAAGTACGCGGCGAATTGGAGTGCGGGCGTTCGCCAGTTGGGCCGTGGTGCCATGGATCTGGTCGGCCTGCGATCGGACGAAGACGTCGCCGAGTCGCGCGCGCGCGATCAGGAACTGGCCGACAGCGTGCGAGGCGGTGGCGCCGTGCAGCTCGCCGGCAACATCGCGCCGACGCTCGCGATTCCCTATGGCGCCGTGACGCGCGGCCTGTCGTCCATTCCGCGAGTCGGTGCAGCGATCAAGGCAGCAGGAGTCGGCACGCGCGTGCTGCCGACCATGATGGCCGAGGGCGTGGGCACAGGCGCGATGCTCGGCGCGCTGCGGGAGACGGGCGAAGGCGAGTCGCGCGTGATGAATACCGCCACCGGCGCAGTCGGCGGCGCCGTCGTTCCGGCAGCCCTCGGCGCGGCCGGTGCGCTCGGTCGGCGACTGCTCCCGAGCGCCGTGGGCGGCGAACGGCTCGGCGAGCGCGCCGTAGGGCGTAGGCTCGCCGGAGCGGTGGGCGATGATCTGCCGGACGCGACACGTCGATTGCAGCAGTTCACGCGCGGCGCGCAGCAGGGACTTGACGTCCCGCCGGCGTCCACGGCGATGGTCACGCAGAACGCGGAACTCGCGGCAATGGAACTCGCCGATCGCGCTTTGCCGCGCTCACAGCGCGCCTGGGCGGCGTTCGATGAGGCGCTGGATAACGCGCGCTGGGACATTCTCGATCGCCGCCTCGGCTCTGCGACGACGCTTGAAGCGGCCAGGGAAGCCACGGAAGAGTTTGCGAATCGGGAAATCCCGAGAATCTTCGCCCGCGTCCGGCCGGCGAAGTTCACGCAAGCCTCGCAGGACTTCACGGCCGGGTTGCGGCGCGAATTGCTCTCGCCGACCAACATTGCAGACCCTGCGGCGCGGCGCGTGTTCGCGCACATCGCATCGACGGAATCGAAGTTGAAGCGCGCCGGCGGCGGCTGGACACCGGCGACGCTTTGGAAAGAACGCCAGACGCTCAGTGCGTGGCTCAACGGGACGCCGCCTTCCGGCAAGGTCGAGGTGCGCGCGCCGAAAATGGACCACTTCATCATGGAAGCGCGCAACGCCATCGACGCGACGCTAAACCGCGCGACCGATGATGCGTGGACGCCATTTCTGCAATCCTTTGGCGAGCGACTCAGCGCCGAGACACGAGCCAAAGCCGGCATGAACATCCGCAATGTGTTCTTCGATGACGCGCTGACTGTTGCGAGAGGTGGCACAACCGCAGCCGGCAATCCCAAGGTCACGCGCGCGGCGATGCAGAAGGCCTACAGCAAGTTCGGCAGCGACAAATTCGGCCCCACGCTTGACACTGATGCGGATGACGCTGCACGCACCGTCGTGGACAGCCTCAACGCGCAGGAAGTCTTGCAGCGCGCCAAGTCCACCATGACCGGGCGCGGCGGGTCACAGACGACGCCGCTGGCGTTGCGTGTGGCTCAGGAATCAACCGGATCGAATGGTGCGTTCATGGAAATCGCGCAGAGCATCGCGCGGTACGCCAGTCGCCGCGATCAGCAGCTGATGACTCGCGCGCTCGAAGATCCGCAGTTCGCCTTGCGACTCCTGCAGAGCGGTCAGGCGCAGCTATCGCCGATTGCGCGCCGCGACCTTGCCTTGATAGCGGCGTCGCAGCGTGTAGCGCTCCCAGTGGCGGCGAACGAACTCGCGAACTAGCGGCGTGAGGTAGGCGATTCCGAGCGTTACGGCCTGAATCGCGCCGACGATGACGCCGGTCCAGAACGCGGCCCACGGATAGCCGAAAGGGTCGTCAAACATCTAGCCCCCGCGCGGGGCTTTTTTCTTGCCCATAGGAGCCGAGACTACCCATGTCCGCCCCGCTGTTTCAACTGCCGAAGGCGCAGGCGCTGAACGCCTCGGCCAATCCGGTCGCCAACGCCGAACTGTATTTCTTCGCCGCCGGCACCTCGACGCCGCAGAATACCTATACGGATTCGGCGCTTAGCGTCCCGCACACTCACCCGGTCGCAGCGTCCGCCTCGGGCGTGTTTCCGCCGATCTTCCTCGACCCGGACTTAATCTACAAAGTCGACCTGCGCACACCGGCAGGCGTGTCCTTCACCGGCTATCCGGTCGATGACGTCGCGCCGCTGCGGGTCACGCGCGCCACGGTCGCGGAAATCCTGACGCCGCGCACGACGCAGGAAATCGCCGCAGGCGTCACGCCGAGCGACTATTTCTACCCGCCGGGCAACGTGCTGCGCTATGGCGCGGACAACACCGGCGCGGCGTCGAGCACGTCGGCCATTCAAGCGGCGATCAACACCGGCCACGACGTCACGTTCCCGGCGGGTTCGTACCTTGCGCAAGGGTTGACGCAAACGCTGGACTTCCAGCGCTTCAAGGCCGAGGGCAACGTCCGCGTCATCAAGAACGCGAACGGGCCGATCCTCACCTGCGCGGGTGATGACGTCGAATTGAACGGCATTGGCTTTCGCGGCGATGCGGCAAGCCCGACGTACACCGGCGATGGCGTCGTCATCAGCGGCAACAACCCGCGCGTGTACAACTGCGGCGTGCGCTGGATCAGCGGCATTCCGCTGCTCGCCACCGGTGCCGCCGTGCAGATCGACGGCACCTGCGACATCTACCAGACGACCGACGCGGGAGGCTATGACATCGTGGTCGGCGTGAGCGGCACGGCGACGCTGTATCACCGCGTCAAGGGTATCCGCACCTCCCAGGCCACGGGCGGAATCAAGCTCATCGACACCGGTTCCGCAGTGGTCTCCGACTCGCAGTTCGGCAAGCTCTTTGTCGACGCGGGAACCTCGCCGGCCGGCGTCAACGGCGGCAACTTCACGGGAAACCGCATTCTCGGCGCCGTCAGCGTCGAACTGTCGTCGGCGACGTTCGCCGGCAACACCTTCGGCGCGGTGACGATCACCTTTGGCGCCGGCACGTCGGGGCATTCGCTCGACGACTCCAACACGCTCGCGAGTGGTGCTGCAATCACCGACAACAGCACGGGCAGCAACATCGTCGATCTGCGGCTCGTCGTGCCCACGGCGTACACGCCGGCGTGGACGGGCGCGTCGGCCGATCCCGCGCTCGGCGACGGCACGCTCATCGGCTTGGCGAGCAAGCTCGGCCGCGTCGTGACCGTGCAGCTGCGTCTGATCGCTGGCACCACGACGACCTTTGGCACCGGCGTTTGGTACTTCTCGCTGCCATTCGTGCCGAGCACCACGCAGCAGGCGGTGGGCGCGGCTCATGCGGTCGATTCCGGCACGACTAATGTCGTGGGCGTCTGCGAGACGCTCACCGATGGCACCGCGCGCATGCAGGTGTACTTCGATGCAGCCAACGCCGCCGGCGCCGCGGTCCCCTTCACCTGGGCGAGCGGCGACGAGCTGCGTGCGTCAGTGACGTACTACACGGCCTGACGCGATGGACCAAACGCTAATCAACATCGCATTTACCCTCGCGGGTGGGCTGGGGAGCTTCGTGCTAAAAGCGACCTGGGACGCGCTGAACTTGCTGCGGAAAGACCTTGCCGAGTTGCAGAAGTCGATCAGCACGCAGTACGTACGGCGCGAGGACTTCCGCGACCACGCGCAGGACATCAAGGAAATGCTCGTGCGCATCGAGGCGAAGCTAGACAGCAAGCAGGACAAGCCGTAATGGCATCTCGAAAGCTCGAAGACCTCGCCCCGCTGTTCCGGGCCCGCGTCGCCGAATGGCTGGCCGACTGCCACGCCGAATCGCTCGAAGTGCTAGTCTACTGTACGTACCGCAGCCACAACGAACAGGCCGACCTCTACAAGATTGGCCGCACGGTGAAGGGCGCAGGCGTGACCAAGACCCGCCCGATGGGCCGCAAGGTCACGAACGCCAAGCCTGGCCAAAGCGCCCACCAGTACGGCCTCGCCATCGACTTCGTGCCGATGAAGAACGGCAAAGCGATGTGGGGCGACGCCAAGGCGTATGACGCCGCAATCGCGCTGGCGCTCGAGCGCGGCATGGAATCGCTGCGGCCGTACGAGCTCGCACACCTGCAGGTCGCCGGATTCAACTGGCGCGAACACGCGAGGAAATCCGCATGACCACGACCAAAGCTGTCGCCGTTGCGAGCGCGAAAGATCCTGCCGCCTGGGTGGCGTTCGCGGGCTTCGTGCTCGGCGGCATCCAGACACTGATCGGCGCGAGCGGCGACACGCTGTTCAGCGCGCGCACCATGGGCATGCTGACGCTCGGCCTGGGTGTCGCAGGCCTGATCGTGCGCGGAGTGGAGATGTATTTCCTCAAGCGCACGCCCGTTGAGCCGCCGCACGACGACGGCACGGCTGCCGACGACACGCAGTGATCCCGTACCGCCTGCTCGCGTCGATCGTCGCCGCGCTGGTGCTGCTCGGCGGTACGTACGCACTCGGCCGCAGTCATGCGAGCGCAGCGTGGGAGCAGCGCTGGACGGCGCGTGAGACGGCGCTACGGGATGCCGCGCGCGACGCACAGCGCATCGCCGACGACGTGCTCGCGCGACAGCGCGCGGCGACCGAGGATGCTGCGAGGAGGTTTGCCGATGCTCAGAGAGATGGCGCGCGTGTCGCTGGTGTCAATCGCGATCTCGATCGGCGGCTGCGCGACGCGCTACGTCGCGACAGAGTGCCCGCCGCCTGTCCCGATGCCGGTCGAGCTGAGCCAGCCCCCGCCGCAGGAGTCGATGCAGCAGCGATTGCAGGCGATCTATCTGCGCTGGCTCGGGACTGCGCCGAGCAGCACGACCGACTCGCAGAGCAGGTGAGAGCGCTGCAGGCGGCGTGGCCGCGCTCCTTCGGCAGCCGCACTTTGCGGTCGATCCAGTCCGTCACGCCGCCCCCGCGCGCTCGTGAGTCGTCGGCGGACAGGTCGGGAGTGGCATCAACGCGCCCTTGCGCGTGCGCCACCGGCGTCGCTGGCCGACGGCGAGGCGGTACACGCTCATCGGATGGCCGTAGCCGTTGCAGTGCTCGACCAGGTCCTCTTCGGTCATCGTGTAGACCCAGCCGCCGCACTCGCCCGACAGCCATTCCCGCACAATGAGGCAATGCGCGCATGTCTTGTGAGTTACGACGCGGCCGTCCGAGACCCCGGTTTCGTATCGGTATTGCTCTCCGCGCTCAATGCCGCGGCCGCACTCACAGCAGCGATGCGACTTGGCGGCTTTCCGCGTCACGTCCGACAGCACAAGCAATTTATCGACGTCCTCGATCATGCACATGATCGCCTCCCGCGCTTCACCGGCCGCTCCCAGCTCAGCGTGACGCGCACGGGTTCGTAGACGTGCAGCGCATAGGGATCGTTCAGTGCAGCCGCTTTCTCCCGTGCCGCGCGCTGCGTTTCGAACACGCCGCAGTGGGTCGCGAACCTACGCGCGCCAACGCTGTGTACTGCAAGCCCCCACAGCAGCAGCGTGCCGTAGTCTTTGCGGCGGGTCATGGCGCAGCTTCCTCGCCCAGCTTCATGAAGCACACCCAATGCGTCGAGCGCACGGTGCGATGGCCGAACAGCGGCAGGTGCGGCGTGAGATCAAGCACCGCGCTGAGTTTGATCGAGTGCTCGGCCCACTTGAAAATGAGCGTCCCGTGCGGCTTCAGCACGCGAAAGCACTCGGCGAATCCGGCGCGCAGCACTGCTTGCCAATCAATGGGCAGGGCGCCGTAGAGCTTGCGGAACTTGCCGTTTCGCCCGGTGCGACTCAGCCCGATGTGCGGCGGATCGAACACGACCAGGTAGAACGATTCGTCGGTAAACGGCAGCGCAGTGAAGTCGGCGACGATGTCGGGAGCAACGACCGCGGGCTTGCGGCCAGCGCTCTTGCCGTCCTTCGTCCAGTCGCGATCGACGATCTCCTGCCGCTTGTCGATGAAGAGGGCCCGACGATCCGCACTGTCGAACCACATCATTCGCGGTCCGCAGCAGGCATCGAGGATCGGCGGCAGGATTAGTTGTGCGCTCATTCGCACGCCCCTCCTGCATCCGCTCCGCACTCTGACGCCATCGAGCATCATGGATGCCGCCCGCTCGGCGTCTAGCTTGCGAGCGAAGCGGAGCGCCAAGTCAGGATCTTGGCCCCATGCCGACGAACCCTGCCAGTAGTCTGGCTTGGTGACGTGCGACCACGCGCCTTCGATGACCCAGCCGTAGCTATCAGTCGTCGTTGTCATCGCATCCGCTCCATTGTAGGTAGTCTGCCCGTGTACTGGAAAACGGTCTGCGCGATCCGCTGGACCTCCCCGCTGCGACGCCACGCCTGCACGATGCTGTCTGCCGCTCGCATGGTGACCGGGTAATGCTGGTGGTACTCCGGCACACCGGCGTTGATAAGGACGCGCTCGATCTCGCTCGTGGTGAACGGCTCCCGCGACTCGACGCGCGCCGTCACCTTGTCCAGCGCGCTCTGCGGTATTTCGACCCCGTATGACTTCACGACTGCCCACCTCCCGCGCTTGTCGTCTGTCGTGGAGGTAGACGAAGCGCCTTGCTCTGCCGGCGTAGCAGCGCCTTCAGCCGGGGCGATGTCCCCACCTTCGCGGTCAGTACCTCGGTCATGTTCGTTCCTCGGGTGCGCTGGACGCTGCTCTGATCGGCCAACCAAGCAGAATTCGGACGACGTTCTCGGCCCTCAGATTCTCGCCACCACGGCCGCGAGTGCTATCGCGCCGGGCGCCGTGACCGTAAGGATGTGCGTGCCGCCGGGCCAGTCGCGCGACCAGTCTCGGTGCTGCTCGTCGATAAGCCGCTCCAGCTCGGCGACCCGTTTGCGCAGGCGGTGGGCTTCGCGTTGAGAGATCGTCATCGAGGCCTCCGATGCTGGTCGGCGAGCGTGGTCACGACTCGAATCCCGGCCGATAGTCCTGCGGTCGTGCGAACACCAGCGAGCCGTCCGCTTTCCGCCACGTCGACGCAGCAGCAGCGAGGCAATCGCGCGCCGCTTCGCCGCTGTACGCCCGCGGATCGACGCGCAGCAGGTAGCGCTTCGTCGTGCCGTCCGGCTCGGGCGTCGAGTTGAGCAGATCGATCATGATGATCGGCTCATCGCCCGGCACGTCTTTGCGCAGCAGCCGAGCAGACTGCAGCCCTTTCAGGTAGTAGTTGTCCGGCAGCTCGTGCACGACAGTGGCGCCGGAGTCCCGGAGGTAACGGCCTTGGCCGTAGCGCTCGATCAGGACCCTGCGCACCTCGGCGTTACTCTCGGCCTCGATCGATTGCACGCTGATGAGGCCCGGCTCTTCGACGACATGGCGCGGCACCTGCACGCCGTGCCAATGCCACATTCCCCAGCCGGACGGCCAGCCGATGGACTGGCCCGTCTCGCTATGCAGTCGACCGCGAGCATCGAGATGGATGACGCGCGGACGCTCAGAGGCGAAACACACGTCGCCGAGAGTCCAGTAATAGCCGCAGGACTCGACGAGATCGAGGTAATTGCGGTCGATCGATACACCGAGCACGGCGTTGAAATAGTCCGCCCAGGCAGCATAGGCTGGCCAGAGCGATCCGCCCCAATATGCGGCGAGACCAGCGCTGCGCGCTCCCGCGCACGCCTCAGTCCATTTTTCGCGCGTGACTTTTCGAGGCCGCGACTCGACGGCCGAGACGACGGCCGACTCGACGGCCGAGCGGACGGCCGAGCGGACGGCCGAGTCGACGGCCGAGCCGACGGCCGAGTCGACGGCCGAGTCGACGGCCGAGACGACGGCCGAGCCGACGGCCGAGACGACGGCCGACTCGACGGCCGAGCGGACGGCCGAGCGGACGGCCGAGCGGACGGCCGAGCCGACGGCCGAGCGGACGGCCGAGTCGACGGCCGACTCGACGGCCGAGTCGACGGCCGACTCGACGGCCGAGTCGACGGCCGAGACGACGGCCGACTCGACGGCCGAGCGGACGGCCGAGCGGACGGCCGAGCGGACGGCCGAGCCGACGGCCGAGCGGACGGCCGAGCCGACGGCCGACTCGACGGCCGACTCGACGGCCGAGCGGACGGCCGAGTCGACGGCCGAGCCGACGGCCGAGTCGACGGCCGACTCGACGGCCGAGTCGACGGCCGAGACGACGGCCGACTCGACGGCCGAGACGACGGCCGACTCGACGGCCGAGCGGACGGCCGAGTCGACGGCCGAGCGGACGGCCGAGTCGACGGCCGACTCGACGGCCGAGCGGACGGCCGAGCGGACGGCCGAGACGACGGCCGAGCGGACGGTGCCCGTGTTTCGCAGCATCGCATACGTCACGACCGCCATCGCTGCGGACAGCGGGCAAGGCAGCCAGATCACGCGCGGCTCGCGCAGGTTGGCGAGGCGATACAGCCCCGCGATCGCGCGTTCGGCGCGCTCACGATCGGCAGGCTGCGTGGACAGGCCGATGTCTGTCCACTTCTTGACGAACTCGGGGAATCGCGCCTTTTGCTTGGCTGTCAGCGCCATGATCTTGCGTGCCATGGTGCCGCCCTCAGTCCGCGACGCGCTGCAGTTCTTCAGGGCTGTACTCAACTTGCTGGGGCAGCTCGTACAGCCCGGGCGGCACATGCGCGGTCTCGTGCTCTTCATGGCGTAGGAGCGCGGTCGTCTCGACGATGCGCAAGAAGCGGCGGCGCGGCTCCTGCTTGGACTGCAGCAGCACGACACCGCGGTCGTAGAACGCATGCGCGTGGCCGGTACTTTCTCCGTGCATGAGCACGACGCGGCCCTCCTTCGGCGTGACGTCCTCGACGTCGGCGGGTAGATCGGCAATCGGGACCAGGCAGACATCGCCCTGGCGGATGATCGGGTTCTTCACTGATCGTCTCCTTCTACAGTTAGGCCGTCATCGGCCCGGTAAGGTCTTTCGTGCGCTTCACGCGGCCCTCCCGTAGTGCTCACTGGCATAGCGCTCGACCTCGGCGGCCAGCTCCGCGCGATCCATGTCGTGCAGCAGCAGCGCGCAGACATCCATCATCCGCGGAAACAGCGCGTCGAATTCGGCTTGGTCGAGCGCGTCGTACGAGAGCGATCCCGCCTCGCGCCAGATCTCACCATCGACGCCGATGTACTCGCGCGAATGCCCGGCGGCCATCGCGACAGCCTTGCGGAAATCCTCGAAGTTTCGATAGCGCTCCTGATTCGCGAAGGTCAGGTTCAGCAGCGCGAACACCAGCTTGTGAAACGCATACGATCTTGGTTTCACAACGTCAGCGCGATAGATGTCGCCGACTTTGTAGCGCCGGCAGGTGTCCGCGCTCGTCTCGTCGGCGGGCGCGAAGCCCGCAAGCGTGCGCTTGAGAAACACGCGGGCCATCAGCGGATCACCAGTCGCTCAGTCTGGACCAACGCGCATCCTTCGATCGACTCGCCGGCTTTCAGCGCATCGGCAATGAGCTTCTTGTCCGGCCGTGCTGGCGGCGGCTCCGGCTGCACCATGAATCGCGCCGGCAGAATGATGCCCGTTGCAATCTGTACGCTCGCGGGATTCTTCCGGAACGACACGCTCAGTTCGGCCGTTTCGATCTTCGTAACACCGGCGGCCTGCAGGTTCGTCGACAAATATTGACGCAGCCATTCGGCCTTGCGGTTCGCGCGCTGCGCACGTTCGGCCATCGCCTTCGATGCGTCCTCGGCCGCGCGCGCCCAGGCTTCGAGATTCAGCACCATGGCCGCGACGGACTGCGCCTTGGCCTGTATCTCGCCGGTCAGTCCGTCGAGCGTGTCACGAACGGCCTGCTCGTCGAGTTCCTCAACCTCCGCGAGCCTTTCGAGCTCGCGGTGTTGGTGGGTGAGTTGGTAGAGCTTCACGCAATTTCCTTCCAGGCACGTCCGTGCCAGATGTCGTGGATCAGTGCGTTGCTGACGCCGAAGCGTCGGGCCAATCGACGTCCTTCTCCCCACTTGCGAGTCGAAAAAGCGGCCTTGATCTCGCGCACTTGCTCAGCCGTCAGGATCGTGCCGGCCCCATGCCTGGTGTTCCCCGCCTGCGTGGTTACCTCTAGGTGATGCGGGTTCACGCAAGACCGGTTCCGGCACTTGTGATTGATCACCAGACCTTCCGGAATCGGCCCGAAAAGTTGCTCGTACATCCATCGATGCGCGAGCATCGTGCGGCCATGAAACTGCTTCTTGCCGTAACCGGTAGCAGGTGAGACACGGCCGAGCCACTGCCAGCAGGCATCTGGCGTCTCGCCGAGCTGCACCAACTGACGCAGGACTTGTCCGTGCTTAGGCATGGTCAAAATGGGATGTCCGACAGATCGTCATCCGTGAAGTCCCCGCCCGCGATCGTCGCGGGCCGCACTTCCGGATGCTCCTGAATGCGGTTCTGGATCTTCTCCTGAATCCACTTCGGCAGCCGTTCGAACGCGGCTTGCTGGTGATCCTCTACGGAATACTCGACCGTCTCGGACTCGGCCCTGAGCGTCGCCGCGCGCGGCTTCTGGTCTTTCGAGACGCCCATGATGCCGGTGAGATTCGCGTAGATCTTGCCGTCCTTGGCGTCGTGCGTGACCATGATCTGACACGGTTTGCCGATGAGCTTCGAGATATCGAAGCCCTTCAGCTCTTCGCCGGTGAGCTGGCGGCCTCTCCAGTTTTCGAGGTCGCGCCGCAGATTCGCTTTCTCGGAAAGCGAAAGCGTGTACATCTTGCCGATGATCGCCGGGCCCTCGATCTTCTGGCCGTCGCGCTCGAACTCGACGCGCTCGTCCGGCACCTCGAAACGCAGATAGACCTTGCGCTGCGGCTTGCCGCTGAAACCTTCCTGCATGCCGACGTCGGCCACCATCGTGCAGATGGCCAGATGCGCGCCGGCGGGGATCGGCTTGAAATCACGCCCGCCCGAGTCTTTCGCCATGATCGCCATGTTTCATCTCCTTTCGCTGTTTTTCCAGGATTTCGAGCCATTCCGAAAACGCGGGATCGGCTCGTAGCTCCCGCTCGTACTGCGCAAATTCGCAGTCCTCCAGATCGGTGTCGGCCGGCGGGTGATCCGCTAGCCAGTCTTTCGTGCGGCTCACGACCGCCACCATTCGTGCTGGTCCCAGTCCTGCCGCTGCGATCGCACGTTCGGCGGCGGCAGGATGTCGTCTTCGGTCGGCGGGTACATCGGCAGCCGGTCCCACTGGCGCACGATCATCGCGATCAGGCACAGCACGACGATCCCGAGGCACACGATCAGCGCGAATTCAGGGCCGGTGAGGAGCGGGCTCACGACCGAATCTCCTGCAGCGCGTGGCAGTAGCCCTCGTGGTATGCCCGGCGCATCAACGAGGCGATGTCCTCGGGATTGCCGCTGACGAACATGTGCAGTTCGCGCATCAGGGCCGCGACCGTCTCGTTGCAGCGGTCGTGACGCTTGGGCAGGCCGGGCGCGCGGGTCTCGGACTCGATCAGTTCGGCGCTCATGCGGCCTCCGATGCCGACTGCGCCGGCGTCCAGTGCTGCGCGTGGCACTCAATCAGCGCAATCGCCGCGCGGTATTCGTGGCCATGCACGCTCTGGCCGTGCTCGCGCTCGACGGCCGCCTTAAACGCTTCCAGCCTGTCCCAGAAGCACCCGGCGCGGACCCACACGCCCGCGTCCGTCAGCCACGCTTGCAGCATGTCGTGGCGCGAGCCTATCGGGCCGAGCGTGAGATGCGGTCGGCCGCCGACGAGCGTCAGTTTCTGGCCATCCGCGCCGTGCAGGTACGCGCTGCTCAGGTCCGCGCCGCGCAGGTCCGCGCCGTGCAGGTCCGCGCCGCTCAGGTCCGCGTCGCGCAGGATCGCGCCGTGCAGGTCCGCGCCGTGCAGGTACGCGCGCGCCTTCACGGCCGCCTCGACGCAGAGTTTGAGCGACTCGGTTTTGAGGCTGAACAGCACCGAGCCCGTGAAGCGCGACTTGATTTCGAACTTGACCGCGCTCACTTGCCACCCCACAGCGCGACGGGGCGCGCGTAGCGCGCATCCGCCATGCGCTGTTCGGCCGCCTCGAAATGGTCATACTCAAGCGAACCGCCGAAGTCCTCACAAACCTCGCAAGAATCGCCCTCGTCGGGGAAAGGCATATCTTTGCGCAGGTAGGCCGCGCGGCAGTCGTCGCACGCGATCAGGTCAGGGTCATAGGTCGCGCTGTTTTCGCCGCAGCCCGTGCAGTCAAATTCCCGGTAAGTCTTGGTGTTCATCCCGTCCTCCCGCCGCATTTGCGGCCGATGGACGTAAGCATACGTGAGATTTGCCACTTGTCAACACTTGAAGCGTATGTCATAGTCGGCCCATGATAGACCCAGTGCGCGAACTTGAGGCCCGTCGTAACGATCGATCGTTGCGTGCGTTCGCCGAGGAAATCGGTGTGACGGCCCCGTATGTCCACGACGTTTTGCGTCGCAGGCGTGATCCGGGACCGGCAATCTTGCGCTACCTTGGACTGGTTAAGATCGAGGCGCCGCGCAAGATCAAGTACGTCCCGGCCGACTCTGCCGGCCGCGCGGCATGAACCAGGCCGATATTTTTGCCCCGTCCATAGCCCGCACCCCCTCGCGGGCTGCCCGGCCGTCTGACAGCGAGCCGGGCCGGGGCGCCTCCCTTCCGTATCAGCCCCACAGCGCCACCAGCAGGCGCGCAGCCGTCGAGGCTGCGCCTACAGCCGGCACGCTGCGTGCGGCTGTCCTGGCCGCCCTGAAGGTCGCAGGGGCGACAGGGGCGACGGATGAAGAACTGCAGGTTGCTCTCGGAATGAATCCGAGCACGCGGCGACCCCGGCGGATCGAGCTTGTGGCGGCGGGGTTGGTCAGGGACAGCGGATGCACACGGCCGACCAGAAGCGGGCGCAGCGCTACCGTCTGGGTGGCGGTGTGAACAAGCAGCCATTTTTGCCGCTGTTCTTTGGCGACTTCCTCGCCAGCACCGCCGAATGGTCCGGCGAGGAAGCGTCGCTGTACCTGACGCTATTAGGCCACCAGTGGACGCTTGGCACGCTCCCCGCCGATCCCGCGAAGCTGGCGCGCCTCGTGCGCTGGGATCGTAAGGCATTCGAAAAGTGCTGGCCGCAGGTGTCGTCCAAGTTCGCGGAGCAGGGCGGCCGGCTGGTCAATGAGCGGCTAGAACAGCACCGCGCCAAGTCGGAAGAACTGGCGCAGAAGAACAAAGCGTCAGGGCGAAAAGGTGCCGAAGCGCGATGGCGAAACGATGGCGTTCGCCATAGCCCCGCCATAGCGAACGCCATCGAACCGCTATGCCATCCATCCCATCCCATCCCATCTGAGGGAGTTCTACCTACCTCACCTCTAACCCCCAACGTATCAGCCAGTCCCGCGCGGGCGCGTCCGGTTACGCGAGGGGAGGGGGGCGAGGTTCCACGGGAAACCATCGCAGCCATCCGCGCTGCCTACCCCCCAGGCCTCTACCGCGAAGCCGATTGGCTGCTCGCTGAACGCGAGGTGCTGAGACGGGTGGGAGAGGGGGTAACGCCTGCCGCGCTGCTGACCGCTGCGGCGGATTACGGGGCGCAGCAATCGGCGCTGGAAAAAGCCGGCACGCAGTACGTGCTGAAACCTTCGCGATTCTTCGGCACCGACGAATGGCGCGGTCCGTTCCCGATGCCGGCGAAAGCCGAAACGGCCATGGACCGTTTGCGGCGTATGACCGATCAACCCACTGACTCGCGAGTGATCGAACATGAACCGGAATTCGGGCGATTCATCGCCAACGGCTGAACTGTGGTTGCGGCTCGCCGGCATGTTCGGGGCCGACACGCTGGAACGGAAATTCGGGCGGGATATTCCTGCCGAATGGCGCGGCATCGTGGACCGTATGCCACGGGTCGAACTGGATCGCGGAATGCGCCGGCTGGTGTATGGCGGCAAGGGCCACGTCCCGACGCTTCCGGAGTTTGTGAAGCTCTGCAAGGCGGTCGGGGACGATCAGGAATTCGGCGGCCCGAAGCAGGCGACGCCGCTGCTCGCGGGCCCGCCTCCCGTCACGGACAACTGGGGCGCCGCAGCGAATATGCACCTGATGGCCGAGGCGTACAGGAACCCGCGCCGGTTCGCGTCGCCGGACTGTGCCGCGATCACCGCGGTGCTGGTGCGCTGGAAAAACGAATGGGCGCGCTTGATGCGAGAGGGCGACCCGGCCGACCACGACCCGGGCGCACAAAAGCAACTCTGGCGCGCGTGCATGTCGCAGGCCGAGGTGGAGATTGACGATCTTCGCGCGGTGGCCGCATGACCCTCTCCGGGCTTCAGTGGGTTTCCATCGGTCCCTATCTCGATGAAACCGACGACGCCCGGTATCGCGTCCGAAAGCGATATGACGCGGTGACGGGTGACTGGCGGTACGACGCCTACCAAACAGGCCCGCAAGGCTTTGAACGGCTGCTCGGTGGCTTCGATAGCAACGCCGAAGCACGCGCCCGCTGCTCGTTTCACGCCTTCCCGTCCGAAACGCATTTCGCCGAAGCCGAGGTGGTGCGATGAGCGCAAAGAAACCGCTTCAGACCATTGGCGACGTACTGCGACGGGATGCGAAGCGGCGATGGCGCAAAGCCAACCCGGATAAATGCCGGGCGTACTACCAGGCGGCCAAGGTGCGGCAATGGGAGGCTGAACAGGCCGCCAAACAAGGGAGCCTGCCCGTATGAGCGACGAACCAGTCCGAAAAGGCCGCCCGCCCCTGCCCCGCTGTAACCGCGTCTCCGGCGGTCTGGGAGGCCGTCCGCCCTGTGGACGGATACGCAATTCGAGCGTACGCCTATTGCGTGTACGCTCAGATGGCGTATACTACTCCCATCGGCCGGATGTCCCGGCCAGGGAGACGAAAATGACCAAGCGCTACCGGATCGAGAGCAAGGCGGGCCAGGTGTACGGCGTGTATGCGGGCGAGACGGCAAAGGACTGGATCGTCGTCGAGGTGGCGCGCGATCTGTACATCGTCTCGGGCGGCGAGGCCGCGCGTGCCACGGCCGATGAGATCCGCGCGATCGAGGACGGCGCCGAGGCGGTCGGCGTCCTCGCGGCGGACGAGACCGAGGCGCTGGAGCTGGCCCGCCGCTACGATGCGGGTGAGATCGAGGTCGGCAACCGGGCCGTCGGCGGGGAGACCGTCGGCGTCCTGTGCGGCGCGTGAAGTCCCCCGCCCCCGCCGAGATCCGCCGCGCCCGCGCGCGCATCGGCTACAGCCAGACGGCAGCCGCGCGCGTGATCTACTGCGCTCTGCGGACGTGGCAGGGCTGGGAGGACGGCAGCCGCGAGATGCATCCGGCGCTGTGGGAGCTGTGGCAGCACAAGGTCGGCATCGCCGATGGCACCAAACCGGGGTCGCGAAAGTGAGTTTGAACCGCTACGCCAAACGCCGCGACGCGAACGAATCAACGATTGTGGCCGTCGCAGAATCGTTGGGGGCCGTCTGTATCTAAGGGCCCCCGCTAGACCTCTGGGTGTACGCACGCGGCCTGTGGACCCCTTGCGAGGTCAAGAACCCCGAAGGCCGCAATCGCCTGCAGCCCGCACAGGTCGAATTCCAAGCGCTGTGCAACCGCATCGGCGCCCCCCACTGGCTGTGGCGCACCCCATATGACGTGCTGAAAAGCTTGGGGGCTGAAAATGGAAGTCATTGACGCGCCGGCAAAACAATCAGGACCGCAGCGCAGCCGTGAGCCGGCTCTCGCCGGGCCGACCGCCATTGCCCACGCCGCATTGGAAATATGGGGGCGGCACGTCAAAGGATTGGGCGTGCAACTCGACCTGCCGGCGATGACCTGGCTTGCGAGCGTGATCAAGTACGGCGCCCACGGGGCCGCACAGCGCAGTGGCAGCCACGGCGTGGAGTGGCCCGAAGTCGTGGACGTGGTGGAAGCTGCCATGAAGCTGCTGCCCGACCGGCAATGCGTCGTGCTGCGCCGGGAGTATCTGCATTGGCAACCGCTCGAAGTCTCCGCCCGCCTCTGTGGGATGACCGGCAATGCCTACTCGGTATCGCTGCACCGAGCGCGCTGGGCCGTGGGGATGTACGTCGCCGCCTCAGCGGTTGCATTACAAAACAACTAGGACAACAGTCACAGCGTCCATTGTCGCCCGCTACGCGCGGGCGTTTTCTTTTGGGGGTCACGTGTGCCGCTACCGACCGCCCTCGCGGAACTTGCGGCGCTTGCCCTCGTGCTGCGGGAGCGTATCCGCGCGAACCGCTACACCCTGCGCAAAGCCGACCGGGCGGCGCTGGTTCGTCTCGCTGATGTCATCGAGCCACATCTACCCGTGATCCCCACGCTGGCGCTGCCCCCGTTCGGCCCGACATCCCCCGGCGCGCTCCCGGCTGATCCGGACACCACCTCGCCCACGCAGCCCACAGGGCTCGACGGGGCGTCTGGCGCCGATTCGATCAACTGGACGTGGGATGCTGCCGCCGATGTCCACGACGGCGCTGCGGCCGCCTTCGGCGTCGCTAGCTATGACCTGGAACTCGACGGCGTAACGACCAGCGTCGCCGCCGCCGAGGCTGGAAGGGTTGCCGCCGCCTGGGACGCCCCAGACGCTCCCCAGTTGCCCAGACGTCTGGGCCGACACCCCGAACCTGCGGGAACCCCAGTCCCCGGTTCCCGAGTCGGTCGCCCGGTTTCCGGGGGTGTTTCAGGACGAGTGGGGAGAAACGCCCCTCTCAAGCCACCCAGGGCAGAACAACCGCCTGACGGCCATGTTTCATCCTTGCCGCCTCGCCCGGGCCACGTGCCAACCTACGCCAAGTGGATCGGAAACACGTGGTGGTGGATGGAATGACCCCCCTCACGCTGCCCTTCCCGCCCAGCGTCAACCGCATGTACCGCGTGTTTCGCGGCAGAGCCATCGTGAGCGCAATAGGGCGGGCCTACCGCGCAGCCGTCACCGAGGCATTAGCCGGCACGCCGCGCCTCTCAGTGCGCGTCTCCGTCGCCATCGTGGCGCATCCGCCTGACAACCGCCGCCGCGACCTCGACAACCTGCTGAAAGCGAGCCTGGACGGCCTCGTGCACGGCGGGGCGCTCGAGGACGACAGCCAAATCGACGACCTGCGCATCGTGCGGGGCGAGAACAAGCGCAATGGCGAGCTGAGCGTGCTGATTCACCCGATAGGAGTGCCGGAATGATCGAATGGACTCGCGTCCGTCTGACCCAATGGGGCCGCCACTGCCGGGGCGTCACGCGCACCGGCTACCCGACAGCGTCCGCCTTCGTCCGCGCCAACGAGGGCGACCGCTCGCGCTACGACGGCGCAGACATGCCCGCCGACATCCAGGAGATCGAGGACGTCGTACGGCGCATGTCGGGTAGCCTCGCGCTGCCGATCCATGCGAAATACATCTGGAGCGGGCCGTACTGGTTCCGCGCGCTGCGGCTCGGCATCAGCGAGTGCACGTTCCGGCGACGATGCGCCCATGCCGAGGAGTGGATCGACCGCCAGTTGGTCGTGTTAGCCGAAAGGCCCTTGCGGATGACCGCGTAAAGCGGTATAAGGGGTCATTCTCGGGCTACTGCGTTTAGCGGTTGCCCGTTTTCGTTTCTAGCCCGCAACCTGCGCACCCGGCACAACAATACCTAGCGCATTTGTCGCAACCAGGCCGGCCATGCCAGCCACTGCGGGCGCTTATTCGGACCACGCATGACCAAAACCGTCACCTCCAAGTCGTTCGCGCTGAACGCCTGGGGCGACGGGACTCGCAGGAGCGCTCCCGAGGTCAGCGGCCGAAAGTGGTACCCCGGCCATTACGCGAGGACTAATCAGCAGCCCTATGCCACGACCGCGTATCTCAACGCGCGGAAAGCCGAGTACGACACCACGGAGGGGTATGACGAAATCGTGGGGATCGCTTTTGCGGTCCCTTGGGGAACTGTCGAAACGTCGGAGGGCGTTTACGACTGGACCTACGTTGACGCTGAGATCGACTACATCGACTCACTCGGCAAAAAGGCTTTCGTCCAGATCCGAACCGAGGGATACGGCGGATCGGTCCCGAGCGCTCCGTATTCTGGCCTCGACAAGTGGGTGCCTAACTATGGCCTGACGGCCGGATATGCCGGCAACCGCACCGACGGCGGATGGGGAGCGGATTACGCCGACGCGGATTGCGTCACCCGGATCATTGCGTTTATCGAGGCCTTGGCGGATCGATACGACTCGGACCCGAGGGTTGCGGCGTTCGGAACGACCGAAACGTCGACCATTGTGACCGTCGCAGAATCCACGGCGCTAGCCCAGTGGAAGCGGATTGTCGACGCTTTGGAAGCGTACTGGGTTCAGACCCCGACGTTTCTCTATAACAACTATCTGTACTCCATCGCGTCGACCAAGTCGCTGTCCGATTATGCGGCGGCGGCGCTGGTCGGTCTCGGCGGCCCCGATATCTACACCTACGACTCTCCGGATAACTGCTCCTGGGGCGCGTCCATCGCGCGGGGCGCCGGAGGATCATTCGGCTCCACGGATTATCGGACCGTGGTTCCGCAGTCGTTCGAGATGCAGGTCATTCGTAACTCGTCACTGACACCGACGGCGATCAACACCAGGGCAAACGACGACCACAAAAACAACTTCACGGTCTGGACGATGTACGTCGGGACAGACCCGGCCGAATACGGCCCCCCATACGCGACGGTGTCGGCCTTCCGCTGGGAGTCCGGCGGAGGCGTGCGTCAGTTCGTCAACGATCCCGACAACGCCGTAGCGAATACGGATTACCCGAGCGGTTACTGAGTGGGCACGCTTGTTCAGTCCTCGACCGCCGTTGAGTTCTTTGGCGACGCGAGCAGTAAGAACCTGTCGCTGACGGGCGTGACGAGCGGCAACAGCATCCTGGTTGCCGTGTCGCTCGCGGTCTATACAAGCACGGAGCCTGTCATCTCCGTCAGCGATGGCACGTCGTATCAGAACGATTACGAGGTCTGGTTCAACCCGGCGACCGAGCGCAAAAAGGTAGCGCTGTTCCGCCTGCACGGCGTCAGCTCTGGCAGCAAGACGATTACGGTCAGCTTCACCGGGCCGAGCAGCGCGAACGTGTACGGCGCGATGCGCGCGTATGAGGTGAGCGGGCTCGCGAATTCCGCTCCCGACAAGACGATGTCGGCGACGGGGACGAGCACGACGCCGGCCACGCCATCATCCGGGACGCTCACGCAAGCCAATAATTTCGTCATTGGCGCGATGATGTCCGAGAAGGCGGGCATTGACCTGCCGAGCGGATTCACCAACCTCTATCTCGACGACAGCACGAGCGCTGTCCCGCCGAACTCGCACGATTACAAGAACGTCTCCAGCACCTCAAGCCTGTCGGTCGCGTGGGGAACGCTGTCATCGTCTGGGGATTGGGCCGCCGTGGCGGCGGTGTACAAGGATGCGTCCTCGGTCAGCGTCACGGACGTTGACACTGACGAGACGATCACCGCCGACCAGACCAACGTCGTGGTGACCGGCACGGGCTTTGGCTCATCCCAAGGCGCCGGCACGGTCACGATCCGCCAGGGCTCGACCAGCGTCGCGCAGACGATTGACTCGTGGTTCGACACGTCGATCCAGTTTGACGTCGTCTTTGACAGCACCACGGACCTCAAGTACGGCGCTGCGACGCTGCGGGTGACGAACGACGACGCCGACTTCGGCGAGATCGCGATCACGATCAACCCGCCGAGCGGGACCGTCTACGCCAACCTGTCCACGCCGAACACGACGTCGGCCTATCGGATCAGCGCATCCGGCGACCTTGTCGCAGGGGACCAGCTCCGCGCTCGAGGCGTAGGCGCCACGGCGTTCCCGGCAGGCCACACGCTGAACGCCGACGCCACCGTCACCGTGGCTCCCGCCACGGCTGCGGTGGATATCGAGGTGAGCGCCTGGGACGCCTCCGACAGCACCTGGGGCGCGTACGCGACGCAGTCGCTCGCCACATACCCGGTGGGTGTCACGGACGCCGCCAGTGTCAGCGTCAGCGATTCCGGTGGTGTCGAGATCGCGGGCATCACTGAAAAGGCCGGCACAGAGACGGCTTCGATCTCGCTGACGGAGTCGGCGGCGGTGTTGGTGGCCGTTGGTGTAACCGATACGGTTACGCTTGCCGTGACTGACGTTTCCGACGTGGACGCCGTGCTCGTCGACAAGGCCGTGACCGACACGGCATCGATCAGCATTGCGGACTTTGCCTCGGTCAACATTGTCGGCACGGTTAGCAAGACGGGCGCGGATGCCGCGTCGATCACCGTGACCGACACGGCGACGGTTCAGCAGGCCCCGCGCATCCTGTCGGTTGACATCAGCCTCAGCGAAGCGCGCACGGACATCACGCTGTCGTGATCTATACCTATTTCGGAGCGGACGCGGACGGCTTCTACGGCGACCGCGACGACGGCACGCGCGTGCGTCTCACGAAGGACGAGTTCTTCGCCATCGTGAACCCGAAGCCCGTTCAGCCGGGCGACACGCTGGAGTTCGCTGAGCATTACCTCGTCGCGAAGTTCGACGGCGACGTGGACCCCGATAGCGTGCCGGACGATCCGGCCGAGCACCCGCAGTGCGTCGAGGTGATCCGCATGGGCACCCGAACGCGATTTACCAAAAGCGGCACGGAAGAGACCGCGCCCGAAGTGATTTTCAGGAGATCCGCAGATGGCTATCACTAACGCCGGCGCAGTCCTTGCCGCGCAGTGCCTCATGAACGACTCGGCAACGTTTCTGAACGCTGCCAACGCCTACCTTGGCGTGGGAAGTTCTACCACGGCATTCAGCGCGGCGCACACCGACCTGCAGGCGGCGTCCGACAAGACCCGCAAGGCCATGGACTCGACCTACCCGCAGCGATCAAGCAACGTGCTGACCTATCGCAGCACCTTCGCGGCGGGCGACGCCAATTACGCGTGGGAAGAGTGGGGCGTCTTCAACGCTTCAAGCGCAGGCACCATGTTCAGTCGCAAGGTCGAAACGCTGGGCACGAAGACCAGCGCGCAGTCCTGGCAGCTCACCGCGACGATCACGGTGACCGCAGCCTAAGCATGGCCGCCCGCAAGATTTACAACGAGGGTTCGACGGTGGTGGCGACCGTCACCCATGTCGGCACGGATGAACTGCCGTATGTGCCTGTCTCGATTCGGTATCGCGTCGACAGCCTCTCGACGAAAAAGCAAGTGCTCGCGTGGACTGACGTGGAGACCCCCGCCGCGACCGTTACGCTGGTTATCCCCGCACCCTTACAGATCCTTGATCACACGATGATCCGGGACCTGCGGCAGATCGTCGTGGAGTCCACGGCAGTCGACGGCAAGGTGACGGTCAAGACCATCGAGTACGGCGTCACCAACCTGCAGGGCGTCGAGTAATGGCCGCGTCCAAGGGCAACAAGTACGCGGCGAAGGACCGAGAGGTACGCCGAAAGCTGATGGAACTGGCCGGCGAGAATCCGCAAATGCTGCACGACGCCTGTTTCAAGGTGCTCGAGAACGCCTCCAAGGGCGACTTGCCGTCTTTCCTCGCCATGCGCGACACCATCGACGGCAAGCCCGCGCAGGCGGTACACGTGACCGGGGAACTGGATGCCCGAGAGCCAAGACAACTCAGTAACGCCGAGCTTGAAAGAGAGCTTTCTACGGTACGAGGCGCTCTTAGAGGAACGATTGCGACGGCAAGCGTCGCAGATAGCCCTGATCCCGTTCACTGAGTACACGTACCCGCGATACGAGACCGGCCGCCCGCACCGGATCATTGCCGAGCAGCTCGAGCGCGTCGAGCGGGGTGAAGTTGATCGATTGATGCTGCTGGTGGCTCCGCGCCACGGCAAGTCGGAACTCGCCTCGCGGCGCTTCCCCGCGTGGTGCCTCGGCCGCCGGCCCGAGTGGCAGATCATCAGCGCCTCGGCCACGGCGGAACTCGCGACCGACTTTGGCCGAGACGTGCGAAACATCATCGCGTCTCAGGAATACGAGCGCGTCTTCGACACGAAACTCGCCGAAGACAGCCAGGCGAAGGGCAAGTGGAACACGGAAGCCGGCGGCGGCTACTACGCTATCGGCGTAGGCGGCGCGGTCATGGGTCGCGGCGCGGATCTGTTCGTGATCGATGACCCGTTCGCCACGATGGCGGACGCGCAGTCCGAGACGATCCGCGACAACGTGTGGGAGTGGTATCGCGGCACGGCCTATAACCGCCTGCAGCCGGGCGGGCGCATCGTGGTGATCAATCACCGGATGCACGAAGACGACCTCTCCGGGCGGCTGCTGGCGAGCCAGGCGAGCGGCGGCGACCGCTGGGAAGTGGTCGAGTTGCCTGCGTTCACGAACGGCGAAGCGCTGTGGCCCGAGCGGTTCCCGCCCGAGGCGCTCGAGCGCATCAAGGCGAACACGGTGGGGCGCTACTGGTCGGCGCTCTACATGCAGAACCCGACGCCCGATGAAGGCACGTTCTTCAAGGCCGACTGGTTCAAGTGGTACACGACGCCGCCGAAGGTCAACAAGTTCATGTCCAGTGACTTCGCGGTCACCGAGGACGGCGGCGACTTCACCGAGATCGGCACCCACGGCGTCAGCGCCGACGATGACCTGTATCTCGGCGTCGATTACTGGTACGGGCAGACGAGCGCGGATGTCTGGATCGACAAGATCTGCGACCAGATCACGACGCAGCGCCCTTATGCGTTCTTCGGCGAGGCGGGGCCGATTCGCCGCAGCGTTGAGCCGTTCCTGACCAAGCGCATGCGCGAACGCAAGGCGTTCTGCCGAGTCGAGTGGATACCGAGCATCCACGACAAGGCGACGCAGGCGAGATCGCTCCAGGCGCGTGCGGCGATGGGCAAGGTCTACTTACCGGATAACGAACATGGACATCGAATCCTTGCGCAACTGCTGGCGTTCCCTGCTGGCAAGTATGACGACGCGGTGGACTGCTGCGCGCAAATGGCTCGCGTCATTGATCAAGCGCATCCCGCTACCAAAGTAGTGGCTGAGCCGCCGAAGTGGCGCGACCGATACGACCGAGACGAAGAGGCGAATTCATGGAAAGTGGCGTGAAAAAGGAGGACAAGACCGATCTCCTGCCGCTATTCCTGCAGCAGTTCGACGAATCCGCCGACCAGTCGCAGAACGAGCGCGAGGACGCCGAACTCTCGCGCAAGTACGTTGATCATCGGCAGTACACCGACGAGGAAATCACCGCGCTGCAGGCTCGCGGCCAGCCGGTCATCACCGACAACAAGATCAAGGACAAGGTCGAGTACCTCGAAGGGCTGGAGCGACAGACGCGCACCGACCCCAAGGCATGGCCGCGTACGCCGCAGCATGTGGACGACGCCGACGTTGCGACCGAGGCGATCCGCTTCGTGTTCGACCGCAACAACTTCCCGCAGTTGAAGTCGCGCGTCTTCAACAACCTGCTTGTCGAGGGCATGGGCGGCGCAGAGGTCATCGTCGACAAGAAAGACCCGCGCAAGATCGAGATCAATTATTGCCGCTGGGACCGCCTGTACTACGACCCGTACAGCATGGACCCGGACTTCAAGGACGCGCAGTACGTCGGCCTCATCACATGGATGGACGCCGACCGGGCGAAGAAGAAGTATCCGAAGAACGCCGACAAGGTCGACATGACGATGGCCGCTCGCCGCTCGACGGGCGAGACGCACGACGACAAGCCCCGCTATGCCGACACCAAGCGCAAGCGCGTGCAAGTGTTCGAGCACTACGCCAAGGTGGACGGCACGATCATGCGTGCCGTGTTCGTGCAGACCGGGTTCCTCGAGGAGCCGGCCGAGTGCCCCTACGTCAACGACGAGGGCGAGCACGAGTGGCCGCTGATCCTGCAATCGGCCTACGTCGACTTCGACGGTAACCGCTACGGCGTCGTCAAGCGATACCGCGACCTGCAGGACGAGGTGAACAAGCGCCGGTCCAAGTCGCTGCACCTGCTGAACTCCAAGCAGATGGTGATTGATAAGGGCGCATTCGATGACGTGAACAAGGCGCGTCGCGAGCTGCATAAGCCCGATGGCGTGCTGGAGAAGATGCCCGGCACCGAAGTCGAGATCATCCAGAACCTGGACCTCTCCGCAGGCCAGTTCCAGTTGCTGCAGCAGGCCGAGAACGCGCTGGCGCTGACCGGCCCCAATGCGGCGCTGCTCGGCCAGGGCGGGGCGCAGTCGGGCCGTGCCAAGCAGATCGACCAGCAGGGCGGCGCGGTGCAACTCGGCGTCCACTTCGACGCCATCCGCTATTTCCAGAAGCGTGTCGCGCAGGCCGTCTGGTCGCGCATCCGCCAATACTGGGATCAGGAAATCTGGATTCGCGTGACCGACGACGACAAGGGGCAGAAGTTCGTCGCGCTCAATCAGCCCGTCATGGCAGGCGACGCGAAGGCCGAGGCACTGAAGGGCGCGAAGATCCCGGCCGAGGAGAAGCGCGCGATTCTGCAGCAGATCGCGCAGGACCCGCAGGCACAGATGCCTGTGATCGGCCCGGACGGCAAACCCAAGATCCGGCACGCCGTCGCGATGATGGATATGGACATCGTCATTGACGAAGCCCCCGACGTCATCAACCTCCAGCAGGAACAGTTCACGCTGATTGCGGAACTCGCGAAGACGCGTCCTGAGATCCCGATTGAGGCGGTGCTCGAGCTTTCGGCAATCCACAACAAGAAAAAGGTCATCGACCTGATCAAGGGCGGTGACGAGGGTCAACCGCAGATCACGCCCGAGATGCAGCAGCAGATGCAGCAGCTTGAGGAAGTGGGCCTCGCGCTGCAGGAGAAGGAAAAGCAGCTCGCCGAGGTGGAGAAGAAACTCCAAGCCGAAAGCTCACGCGTCATGGCCGACGATATGGGTCTGACAGCGCAGCAGTCGGACCTGAAGGTGCAGCGCGCGGAACTGAAAGCGCAAGAGGCGAAGCTTCGCGAGATGGAGGCGAATTTCCGCGCGCAGCAGGCGGAAACGCAGTTGCAGATTCGCGAGCAGTTCGCCGACCAGGACACGAAGGTTCGCGAGGCGCTGACGCCGCAGGACACTGGCGGCGAGGAGGAGTCCGCGAACGCGCTCGCGTCGATCTCAGAGCAGATCGCCAAACAGTTCGAGCAGCAGGCGCAGATGTTCGCGACGTTGCTCGAGGCCGTTTCTGCGCCCAAGCGCGTCTCACTTGAGTTCGGGCAGAACGGTCGGCCGAGTGGCGCAACCGTCACGCCTGATGTTTCCGCCAGAAAGTCGATGAATTGACCACGACCACAACCGACCACCGAGCCCGCCTAGCGCGGGCTTTTTCATTGGAGTAATACTTTGGCCTCATACAACAAGTTTCTCCAGTTCACGAAGGATCTGGTCGACGGAGTCCACGACTTCGACGCTCACACCTTCAAGGTCGCGCTGACCAACACAGCGCCCGTTAACACCAACACGGTGCTGGCGAACATCACGCAGATCAGCAACGGCAACGGCTACACGACAGGCGGCACAGCCACGTCGATGAGCACGTCCACGTCCTCAGGCACCGCCAAGGTGACCGGCACGGACGTCGTGTTCACCGCGTCTGGCGGTTCGGTCGGTCCGTTCCGTTATGCGGTCCTCTACAACGACACCCCGTCGAGCCCGGCCGACCCGCTGATGGCGTGGTGGGACTACGGTTCGAGCGTCACGCTGGCCGACACCGAGAC
>JADZCY010000355.1 GCA_020851325.1 Acidobacteriota bacterium
ATCCGCGCCGCGCTTGGCGCGTCGCCAGGCGATCTCGTGTGGGCGATCGTCCGTCAGGGCGTTGTGCTCACCGTTATCGGTGTAACGGTCGGCCTGGGCATCAGCACCGCTGCGGCGAGAGGGCTGTCGTCGCTGCTGTATCGCGTCAGTCCGCTCGACCTGCCGACCTTCGCGGGCGCGGCGCTGCTGATTGGCGGGGGTGCGTTCCTGACGATGTTGGTTGCGACGTGGCAGGCGCGCAAGGTCGATCCGATCGCAATCCTCAGGTCGGAATGACTTCTTGGCCGGCGCGTGCGCCGGCGAGCGACGATCGGGCCGCCCCCTCTGAAGCAGGAGAAAGCGGCTGATCCCTGTTGGCCGGCATCTAGAAGCGCTCTAAGTTCGCCTTCGGGTCGTGGTCGTCAGCGCCCATCGAACCGGATCGCCGATCTATTCCCCCTCGTCCCCGAAATCCTGAAAGCCTGTGACATGGTCCGGCCCGGAGGAGTGCGCCGCGTCGGAACAGCCTGGCGTCCCCAGTGCCGCGAGATGGAACCAGCTCGGAGAGGGCTGCAAAGCGGTGGAAGGGCTGCAGCGGGCGCGTGGCGGGGACCGATAGGCGAATCCCCAGCCGAGCGTATACTTGAGCGAGGTACTCGCCATGGCCACGAAGAGCATCGCTGTTCCGGAGACGGTTTACGACCGCGTCCAGGAGACCGCCGCGGCCGAGGGCACGACTGTCGAGCGGTTGGCGACGCAGGCGTTGGAGCGCGATCTGGCTCGCCGTTGGCTGGACCGTATCGGCCGTGAGGGTGACCGGCGGCGCGGCAGCATGACCGACGCCGAGGTTGAAGCGATCGTCGAGCGGGCCGTGCAAGAGACCCGTCTCCGTTCGTGAAGCGGGTCGTCGCTGACACGAACATCCTCGTCAGCGCCTTGCAGTTCGGCGGCAAGCCCAAGCAGCTCCTCGACCTGGCCGTCGACGGTCAGATCGACCTCGCCGCTTCCGAGGCTATCATCGCGGAGGCGCTGCGCGTTCTCGAGGACAAGTTCGAGCGGACGCCGGAATGGCTGGCGGAAGCGGATCGTCAGATCCGCGTTGTGGCGCGGCTCGTCGAGCCGACGGAAAGCATCACGGCCATCGAAGCAGACCCGACGGACGACAGGATTCTGGAGTGCGCTGTCGCGGCGGAGTCGGAGGTCATCGTAAGTGGTGATCGGCACCTCCTTGACCTCAAGAGCTTCCGGGGCGTGCCGATCCAACGTGTCGCCGACTTCCTCGGAACCTTGCAGACAACTCCCGGAAGTCGCTGAACAGACGGGACTTCGAAGGCGAAGCCTGCTGCGCGCCTGCAAGGAGCTCATGCTTTCGCCGACATCAGGTGGCAGCGAACTCCCGGCGATCACCTTCCATTCAGTGACGCCACTCGGAATTTGCTTCGTGAGCGCTTGCCCATCCCAGCGGAACATCATGCGCGCGACGCTGTCACTCGGCTCTCAGCACCTGCATCGGATCGACCCGAGACGCACGCCTCGCGGGTAGATACGCGGCGACGGCAGCAACGGTTGCCAGCACCAACACCACGCCGAGTGCATTGACGGGATCCGTGGCCTTCACGCGAACAGCAGGTTGGACACCTGACGTTCCAATAGCCGATCTGCCGCAACAGCCGCAGGTCCGCCGATGGCGGACGCAGCCATGCGCCCGTTGGGGTGGCGTGGTAAACTTGTGCTTCTTTACACGCGTCCCCGTCGTCCAGAGGCCCAGGACGTGGCCCTTTCAAGGCTAAAACGCGGGTTCGAATCCCGCCGGGGACGCCACCTTCTGTACGGTCCATTCGCATGAACCGCTCGAAGAAGGTCACAATCAGCCTTCCCAGCGACTTGCTCGAACGTGTGCGTCGAGTGGTTCGTCAGGGCCGTGCGTCCAGCGTGAGCGCGTACGTCACATCCGCGCTCCGCGACCGGATTCAGCGCGAGGAACTGTCCGCGCTCCTGGACGAAATGCTGGCCGAGAATGGCGGGCCGTTGACGCAATCGGAGATCGGTGCCTCGGACCGCGCGCTTGACCAGCCGCCCGCACGAGGCGGCCGCTGAAGACGTCAAGCGGCATTCCGGGTAGTTCGCCTCCAGCGCCAGCGTTAGCGAGCCCCTCTTGCCCTACAATCCGCGCATGCGCGTGCTGCCGGCCTCGATCATCACCCTGTTCCTCGCCCTCGTCGCCCTCCACGCGCAGGCGCCGCCGCCGGCGCAACCGGCACTGCGGCCGCAGTCGCCGACCGACATTCACCTGTTCGCCATCGCGAACGGGCTGGCCTCACTCGCCGCTGCATCGCCGCAACCGCTGGCCACCGAGCCGGGCTACGACAACCAGCCGTTCTTCGATCCCGACGGCCAGCGCGTGCTCTACACCGGCAATCGTGACGGCAAGCAGACCGACATCTTCGAGTTCGATCGCCGCACGCGCGCGACGCGGCCACTGACGCGCACGCCGGAAGGCGAGTACTCGCCGACGATTCCCCATGTGCGTCCGGCGCGACAGAACCTCGCGCGTGAGGGCTTCACCGCCATTCGCGTCGAAGCCGATGGCACGCAGCGGCTGTGGCAATTCGATCGACAGGGCGGCGCGCCGCAGGTGGTGTTCACCGACATCAAGCCGGTGGGTTATCACACGTGGATCGACGGCGATCGGCTCGCACTCTACGTCCTCGGCACGCCGGCGACGCTGCAACTCGCCTCGGTCGCGCGTGGCAGTGGGGAAGTGGTGGCGCGCGACATCGGCCGCACGCTGCGTCTGGTGCCGGGGACATCGCTGGTCAGCTTCGTCCAGCGCGAGCCCGACGACGCGTGGGCGATCAAGACCTTCGATCCCGAGACGCGACGAATCGAGACGCTCACGCGCACCGTCGCCGGCAGCCTCGATCGCGACTACGCCTGGATGCCCGATGGCAAGACGCTGCTGATGTCCGCCGGCACGACGATCCAGGCATGGACC
>JADZCY010000356.1 GCA_020851325.1 Acidobacteriota bacterium
CCGTCATCGAACGAGGTCGTGCTCGACATCGCCGTCACCGGTGCCTGCACGCAGCCGCCGGATCCGCCGAGCGGTCTCGCGTCACAGGTGAGCGGCCGCACGGTGACGTTGTCGTGGCAGTTGTCCACGATCGGCGCCATCCCGGCCGGACTGCACCTGGTGGCCGGCACGGCGCCGGGCAGCAGCAACCTCGGGACGATTCCGCTCGCCGCAACGGCCACCGGCTTCTCGATCGCGGTACCGCCGGGGACGTACTACGTACGCGTCGCGACGGTGAACAGTTGCGGCGTCAGCGCGTTCAGCAATGAGGTGCAACTGACGGTTTCATGATCCACGGAGGTGCTCCACGGAGGTGCTCCACGATGGTGCTGCACGACGGTGCTGCACGAGGGTGCTCCACGCGGGTGCTGCACGATGGTGCGGAGTCGCGGCGCGAGTGGCCGCGGCGCGCGGCCCTGCGGAGAGGCCGTGGGCGTCAGTACGAAAACCGGCCTGGAGGCTTGGGTCGCGCGTGGGGATGGGGGTCCCCACGCCTTGCAGAGTCAACGCGCCGGAGGGCCGGTTTTCCGGCCTCGGAGCCGGGCCGTGTGCCGCGGCCACTCGCGCCGCGACGACGGAACGACTTGAAGGGGCTTGAAGGGCTTGAACGGCTTGGAGGGCTTGGGGCTTGGAGGGCTTGAAGGGCTTGGGAGACGGGGGCTGAAGTTCTCGCCTCCAGCCCTCCAGCCCCCCAGTCCTCCAGCCCTTACTTACTGCCCCGGCCGACGACGCTGCGGCGCCGGCAGCGTGCCCTTGTTCGCAATCGCCTTGTTGATCGCGGCGATCGTGTGGTCCGTGCGGAAGGCGACGATCTGCTTGCCCCACTCGGCGTTCTTCGCCTTGTTCGAGATGTCGACGCCGTTGATCGTCGTCTTGCCCGCCTTGACGCGCTCGTCGAAGCGGACCGACTTCGGATCCTGCACATACATATTCAGCGTGATCACCACATCGTCGTGCAGGCCGTCCGACTTGCCTTCCTTCAGGCCCTTGGTCGCCATGAACTCCGACACCGACGCGTAGTCGTAATACTCCTGGATGTGCGCGACGAGCGACTTGCCGGCGTACTTGGTGTTGAGCGCTTCGGCCACGGCGCGCTGACCGCCCTGGTTGCCGCCGCTGTCGCCGATGAAGAACACCTGCTTGAAGCCGTGCGCGATGAGCGACTCGGCGGTGTCGGTGAGCAGCGCGCGGAAGGTGTCTTCACGCAGCGTGATCGTGCCCGGCGAGGCCATGTGGCCCGACGGCGGATCGATGTTGCCTTCCGGCACGTGCTTGATGACCGGCGCGCAGAGCGCGTTGCCCATCTTGCGGGCGATGGCGTCGCAGTTGGCGGTGAGCACGTAGTTGTGCTTGCCGAGCGCCAGCCACGGCCCGTTCGGCTCGTGCCCGCCGGTGGGAATGATGACCGTCGTCTTGCCCGCCGCCATGGCGTCGCGGACGTCCATCCAGGTCATCTCCTCGAGCCACACGGTGTCGGCCTTCGGCAGCGGATTGGCGGTGTCGCGGCAGTTGTACGGGTTGGCCGCGCAGTCACCGCCGCCCATCGACTTCGGATCCTGCTGCCGCTGCTGCGCCGCGGTGAACACACCGGCCGCCAGCACCATCATTCCCACGCCGAGCAACATCTTTTTCATAGGGACCATCCTTCGGGAATCGATCGAGATGAACACCAATCGTCGGATGATTGGCGTGACGGGCTCACCGGCTCGCGCTGCCGTCCGGGTCGATGCCGACGCGGACGGGCGAGCGGAGCGATGAACCCTTCAATGCAATCAGAGTGAGCTGCCGGGCTTGGCCGGCGGCGGCGTCAGCTTGGCGCGGAACGAGCCGTCGTCGTAGCGCTCGCGGTACGCGGTGTGGCAGGTGCCGCAGGTCTTGCCGATGTTGGTGGACGCGGCCTTCACCTCGTCCCACTTGCCGGCGGCGGCCGACAGTTCGATCGCTTCCGCCAGCTTGCGCGCATCCTGCGCCCAGCCGATGGCGTCGGCCTTGCCGTGCGGCTTGAAGAACGCCTCGGTGGAAATGAACGCGGCCTTGAGTGCCGCGGCCTGTTCCTTCGCGGCGGCGGCGTCGGACTTCTCGATGATGCCGCGGAACGCGCCGTTGGCGGCGCCAACCTTCTGCATCACCTTCTGGAAGGCTTCCTCTTCGGCCGTCATCTTCGGTGGCAGGCGGCGCGCGACGTCGTTCATCGCGGCGTTGATCACCGAGGTGGCGACGATCACCGGCTTGCCGTTGAACTTCGCGATCGCCTCCGGGCTGAGGCCGGTGAGCCGGTCCTTCACCTTGGCGTTGGTCGCGTCGAATTTCACCACTTCACCGATCACGGTGACGTAGCTGTTCGGCTCGAGCGGTTCGTTGAGGCGCGGCGCCAGCACCAGCACGTCCTGACCGGTGCTCTTCGTCTTGTCCTGATCCACCGAGAAGGCAATCGTCGACAGCGTCTGATCGACGGTGGCCATCATCGTGACGTTCTCGCCGTAATAGGCGTCGGGCTTGGCGGCCAGCGAACTGGCGACGACCGGGACGAGCGGCTTCTGCGGGGCCGCGGGCGCGGCAGCGGGAGCGGCGGGAGCCGGCGCGGCCGGTTTGGCGCCTGGAGTTCCCTGCGCAGGCGGCGTGGCCGGCGGCTGCTGGGCGTGGGGAGCGGCAACCGAAATGACAAATCCCAGGGCAACGGCCGAACGCACCAGCAACGCGGCGCGACGGCTGTCGAAAGACGAGCAAGACATGACGCTAAGTCCTCCTTGACCAACCGGTAGCGCGCACGGCTCGGCGCGCCGGAACCGGCTGTCGATCTGCCGCATTGTAGGCGAAACCTCGGCCTCGGCGAGGCGGATGATGTCTTCGTTTGTCACTTGGATATCATCGATCGTATGGTCGTGCCTCCCGTCCCCGCGCCGGCCGCTGCGGCAACCCGTCACGCCTGGCGTCTCCTGCTGGCAAAACTGGCGCTCGGCGCCGGAGCCGGCGGCGTCATCCTGTGGCTGCTGTAGCGCGCTATCGCTTCCTCGCCGACCCATTGGTGTGGGTCGCTTGTCTGGCCTATGCCCTGGGCCGCGCCGGCTGGGTGCCGTCCGCGTGGCATGGCCACTTCACCGACGTCTGGCTGCTGCCGGCGGCGCTGCCGCCCGTGCTCTGGCTGCACGAGCGTCTCGGCTGGCGGCGTCCCGGTCCGCCCCGCACGCGCGAAGTGTTGGCGCATCTCGCCGGCTGGAGCCTGCTCTTCGAAGTGATCGGACCGCGATTCGTCAGCGGCGTTGTCGGCGACCCGTGGGATGTGGCGGCCTACGCGCTTGGCGCGCTCGTCGGGCTGGCGTGGTGGAGGCTGCTGGCGGCGCCCATCACCTTCGACCACCTCGCGCCGCTTTACCTGTGGCTCGAGTACGTGCTGGCCGGCAACCTGCTGCAGCGGTGCCGCCTGCATCACATCACCACGCTGCCAACGACGGGGCACGTGCTCGTGCTCGGTCCCGGACGCGGCCGCTTCGTGCTGCGACTGCTGCGCGAGCGGCCCGGGCTGCGCGTCACGCTCGTCGATAGCAGTGCCGGCATGCTCGACCGCCTGCGGCGGGACCTGCAGCGCGCCGGCGTGATCGATCGCGCGCGGCTCGTGCACGCCGACGTCACCGAGTGGCGTCCTGGCCGTGACACCTACGACGCCGTTGTCAGCCATTTCTTTCTGGACTGTTTCGATCCGCCGCGCCTGGAACGCGTTGTCCATATGGTGACGGGCGCGCTGCGGCCGGATGCGCCGTGGCTCATCGCCGACTTCACCCTGCCGCAGCCGGCGTGGCAGCGCTGGCGCGCGCGTGCCGTGCACGGACTGATGTACGCCTTCTTCCACCGCATCGTCGGCATCCCGGCGCGACGGCTCACCGATCCGTCGCCGCTGCTCGAACAAAGCGGATGGCGTCTGCAGCGGCGTGGCGCGTTCAACCTCGGCCTGCTGCAGTCCGACGTCTGGCAGCGCGAAGCGGCCTGACGCCTGGGACCCGGCGCTCGCGTTGCCCGTGCGCCGCCGCGGAGTAGAATGCGCCGGACGACTGGGAGGTCCTCAATGGTGCGTGCATCTGTTCTCGCTCTGGCAACTGGTGTCCTGTTCTCGTCCGCCGCGTTCGCGCAGACCACGCCGCCTCGTCCCGCATCGGTCAACACGCAGCCGCGCGTCGACGTCTCGGACATGCCGCGTCCGATCGACATGCACGACTCGGTGTGGATCGAGAACCTGACGATGCTCGAGGTGCGGGACCTGTTGAAGGCGGGGAAGACGACGGCATTGGTGCTGACCGGCGGCATCGAAGAGAACGGTCCGTATCTCACGACCGGCAAACACAACAACGTGCTGAAGGCGCAGGGCGAGTCGATTGCGCGCGCGCTTGGCAACGCGCTGGTGGCGCCGATCGTCACGCTGGAGCCGGGCAACCCGGCGCGGCCGAACCTGTCGCCCGGGACCATCGTGCTGTCGCAGGCGACCTATCGCGCCATGCTCACCGACATCGCCACCAGTCTCAAGTCGCAGGGCTTCACCGACGTCGTGATGATGGGCGACAGCGGCGGCAACCTGAAAGGGATGCAGGAAGTGGCGGCGGCGCTCAACGCCGAGTGGAAGGGACAGGGCTACGTCCACTTCATTCCGGAGTACTACAACTACGGCGACGTCGAGCACTTCCAGGAAACTGAACTCGGGATCCACGAGAAGCTCGAGGGCTATCACGACGACTACTACATCTCCGCCATCATCTCGACGGTGGACACCGACGGCATCCGCATGCCGGAGCGGCGCAAGGCGGGGAAGTTCGTGATCAACGGCGTGTCGCTCGATCCGATCGAGAAGACGGTCGCCAACGGCCTGCGCATGGTGCAGTTCCGCACCAACGCCACCGTGGAGGCGATCAAGAAGAGCATGGCCGCGCGTCCGCGGCCGTAGCTTCGTCGGTCGTCGTGGCGCGAGCGGCGCGCCGTACAATGGCCGGATGGCCCAACTGCCGTCAGACGCGCACATCGGCGAGGTGACGATCGGCATCACCGATCTCGACCGATCACTGGCGTTCTATACGGACGTGCTCGGCTTTGTCGTGCACGCGCGCGACGATCGCAGCGCGGCCCTGGGCGCCGACGGCGGCCGCACCATCGTGCGGCTCGAAGAGTTGCCGCAGCCAGAGCCGCGTCCCCGCCGCGCGAGCGGGTTGTATCACTTCGCCATCCTCGTGCCGTCGCGCGCCGCGCTCGGCCGATCGCTGCGTCGGCTGGCGATCACGCGCTGGCCCATCACCGGTGTCGCCGATCACCTCGTGAGCGAAGCCGTCTACCTCGACGACCCCGACGGACTTGGCATCGAGATCTATCGCGACCGCCCGCGCGAGTCGTGGGCGCTCGTCGCGCCGGGGGAGTATGCGATGGCCACCGATCCGCTCGACGTCGAGGCGATCATGGCGGAGCCGGGCGCCGACGCGCCGTGGAGCGGCCTCGACGCCGGCACCGTGATGGGACACGTGCACCTGCACGTGCCCGATCTCGCGACGGCGGAGGCGTTCTACGGCGATGAGATCGGATTCACCCCCGTCGTGCGCCGTTACCCGGGCGCGTTGTTCGTGTCGGCCGGCGGATATCACCATCATGTCGGTCTCAACATCTGGGCCGGCCGTGGCGCACCGCCGCCGCCCGTGTCCGCCCCAGGGATGCGGCGGTTCACGATCGAAGCCCGACAGATCGAGCCCCGTGAACGATTCGACGCCGACAC
>JADZCY010000357.1 GCA_020851325.1 Acidobacteriota bacterium
CACCCTCGTGGAGCACCTCCGTGGCGCACCATCGTGCAGCACGATCGTGCCGCACCTACTCCAAAGACCGCCCTTTGGTTTCCGGACCGAGCCACAGGAGCACGAGCAGCGCCAGGCCGGCGCCGACGATGCAGCGGAGCATGGCGGAGCGCAGATCCATTCCATCGTCCTGGAGCGCGCCGATCAGCAATGGGCCGAGCGAGCCGATGCCGACGCCGACGTGATACGCGAAGCCGGTGCCGACGCCGCGCACGTCGGTGGGGAACCGCTCGGACAGGTAGCCCGGCACAATCCCCCACGCGCCAGAGGCGAGGAAGCCGATCAGCCACGCGCCCAGCAGAAGTCCGCCAGCGGAAGACGAGAAAAGAAACACCGGCGCCGAGGCCAGCCCGAGCGCGACGCCGACTGTAGCGGCGCCGCGGCGGCCGCCCCACCATTCCGACAGCGCGCCGAACGCGACCGAACCGATCAGTCCGCCCGCGTTGAGCAGCAGCAGGAACGCCAGCGGTTGCTGCTTGAGTTGTGTGAGCAGCGTCGGATACCAGAACGTCGTGCTCTGGTACATGAACACGTAGCCGCCCATCAGGATGGACGTGTGCAGCGTCACCCAGCGCAGGTCGGGGTCGAACATGCGCATCACCGACAGCCGCGGCTTCTCGCCACGCGCCTTCAGCTCCTGTTGATGCTGCAGCCACACCGGGCTTTCGGGCACGCGCCGCATCAGGAAGAAGATGGCCGTCCCGGGGATCACACCCGCCCACAGCATGATGCGCCACGACCACTCGGGACGATGATCGATCAGTGGATAGCCGAGCTGATAGACGAGCGACGACAGCAGGAACCCGGCCGAGTAGCCGCCCTGCAGGATGCCCGAGGCGATGCCGCGGAACTTCGCCGGCCACTGCTCCAGCGCCAGCGGCATGCCGGCCGCCCACATCCCGCCCATGCCGATGCCGAACAGGCCGCGGAAGGCGAACAGCATCACGTAGGTCGTCGACAGGCCGCTGAGGAACGCGAAGACGGTGTACCAGGCGATCGAGAAGAGAATCGGTCCCTTGCGGCCGTAGCGATCCGCCAGCGTGCCGGCGCCAATGCCGCCGACCATGCGGAACAGCAGCGTCACCGTGCCGAGCGCGCCGGCGAGCGCGCGGTTCACCGAGAAGCTCTGCTGGATGTCGATGAGGACGAAGGTCAGGATCGTGAAGTCGAACGCATCGAGCGTCCACGCGGTGAACGTGGTCAGGAAGGTCTTCCACTGCGCCGGGGTGACCTGGCGGTACCACGGAAGCTGCGACATCTCGGTTTCGGTCATGCGCGTCTCACCCTCGATTCGCTCGTGTGATCTGCCCGGTGCACTCAGGACCAGCGAATGGTGGCGTTAGTGTACTCGGGTAGAATCCGGCCATGACGCTCTGGCGGGTGATTCTCGTCGTCGTGGCGCTCGCGTACGGCGGATTCGGCTTCCTCTTCCTGTTCAATCCCGAGGAGATGTCCTCGATCCTGTCGATTCCGCTCGGCGTGCCCTCGGCGCGCACCGACTTCCGGGCGATGTATGGCGGCCTCGAGATTGGCGTCGGGACGTTCCTGCTGGCGTGCGCGCTGCGCCGCGAGTTCGTGCGTCTCGGGCTCTTCGCCGCCGCCTGCGCGCTGATTGCGATGGCCACGTCGCGCACGGTCGGTCTGCTGCTCGACGGGTTCGCGTTCACGCAGTTGCTGATTGCCGTGGTGGAATGGATTCTCGGCATCGCCAGCACCTGGGGCGCGGTCGTGGCGAAGCCGGATCGCGATTCGTTGCCGACGCCACTGCAGGATCCGACGCCGGATGCTTCAGTCGTCGACACGACACCACCGGGCATCGCGTGATCATGCGCGCATCGCGTTCACGTGTCGTCACGCTCCTGGCCGGACCGCTCCTGGCGACGATGATCGGCTGCGGGCAGAGCGCCCCGCCGGCGCCGATCGCCGCGAAGGCGCCCGAGCGCCCGAACGATCCGCAGCACGCCGGCATCACCGAACCGCACGGCGATCACTCGCCGCATCACGGCGGCCTCGTGCTGATGAACGGCGACGTGCACTACGAAGTGGTGATGGATCCGTCGGGCAAGTACGCGCTGTGGTTCAGCGACGAACTGCGCGAAGACCTGCCGGCCACCATCGCCACCAACGTCCGCCTCGTCGTCACCCGCGCGAAGGGTCCGGAGGAATCGGTCGCACTCACACTGGACGATGCGGGTGAGAGCTGGATCGGGCAGGGGCGGCCGATCACCGCGGAAGAGAACGCAATCGTGAAGGTCAGCTACGACCTGCGCGGCGAACCGCACGAGGTGGAGATACCGTTTGTAGCGGGAAGCAGGTAGCAGATCGCGGGGCTGTGCGCTACCTGCCATCTGCCTCGTCCTTCCTGCTACCTGCTTCCTGCTATCTAGTCATATCTCAGCGATTCGATCGGATCGAGCCGTGACGCGCGGCGCGCCGGATAGTAGCCGAACGCGACGCCGACGAAGGCGGCGATGCCGAAGGCGAGACCGACCGACGCCGGCGACACTTCGGTCGGCCATTCCAGCAGCGCGGTGAGGCCGCGCGCCGTGGCGATCCCGCCGGCCACGCCGATGACGCCGCCGATCAGGCTCATCACCACCGCTTCGACGAGGAACTGCAGCAACACGTCGCGGCGGCGCGCGCCGACCGCGAGTCGCAGGCCGATCTCCTTCGTCCGCTCGGTGACCGACACCAGCATGATGTTCATGATGCCGATGCCGCCGACGATCAGCGCGATGGCGGCGATCGATCCGAGGAGCGCCGTCATCGTCCCGCCGGCGCGGGCGAGTGTGCCCGACATCTCCTGCATCGTCACTTCGTCGAGCTTCGGCATGTTGGCCAGCGCGAACGCCGCGACCGACGTGTAGAGGCCCTTGGTGACGTTCGCCGCGGCCTGTGTGCGGACGACAAAGTCGTCGGCGCCACCGCCGGCGGCGCCGGGGCCCGGTAGTCCGCCGAGTCCCACCGTCGTTGCTGCCTGTCGACCGGTAGCGTGACGCTGGCGCAGCAGCAGCGTGATCTCGTCGGCGATGCGCGTGGCGTCACCCGCCTGCTCGACGGCGACGGTCACGGTGTGCAGGTGCCGGATCTTCTGAAGCGCCTGCGCGGCCTCGAGCGGGATGAACACCGTGTCGTCCTGCACCGCATCGTTGGTCCGCGCCACCGCGGCGACGATGAACGTGCGATCGCCGATCGTGATGCTCTGCCCCGCCGCCGCAAAGCCTTCGCCGAACAGCTCCGCGGCAGCGGTTCGGCCAAGCACGGCCGCGTCCGCCTGCGCCGGCGGTTTGCCTTCGACGTAGTTCCACCCGTGCACCTCGGCGAGGTCGAAGGTGGTGCCGCGGATTTGGCCGAAGAACTGCCGGTGCGCCGACTTCGCCCACGCGCGCGTGCGCACGCCGGGGACGACGATCTGCACGCCGTTGACGGCGCGCAGCGCCTCGGCGTCTTCCACCGTCAACGTCGTCGCCGCGCCGCGGCCATCGGCGATGTTCATGCTCTCGCCGCCGCGCGTGAAGTTGCCCGCCGTGATGACGATGATGTTGGTGCCGGCGGACTTGAGCGAGCGCTCCACCGACGCGCGCGCGCCGGTGCCGAGCGCCACCATCGCGATCACCGCGGCGACGCCGATGATCACGCCCAGCATCGTCAGCGTGGTGCGGAGCCGATTCCGCCCCAGCGCCCGCACCGCAATCTGCACACAGACCGTCAACTGACGCAGCATTCAATCTCCGATAAAGGAAACCACGAAGGCACGAAGGGCGCCTCACTGATCACGAAGGGCGCGAAGGACACAAAGGGGAAGGCCATAGCGCTCGATGGTCTCTGGCTACTGCCAGTGCTCCTTCCTTCGGGTGCTTCGCGCACTTCGTGCTCCTTCGCGCCTTCGTGGTTTCCTGTCACTTCAGACAGTCATTCCCTTTGCGTCCTTCGCGCCCTTCGTGCCCCGTCGTGCCTTCGTGGTTTCTTCTCACTCCCGCCTCAGGGCAACGATCGGGTCGAGTTGCGCGGCGCGGCGGGCGGGGTACCAGCCGAAGAAGATCCCTACCGCGCCGGCGACACCGAACGCCAGCAGCACCGACAGCGGCGAGACGACGGTGGCCCAGTTGAGCGTGCGGGCGATCAGCGCCGCGGCGATGACGCCGAGGATGATGCCGGCAACACCACCCGCGAGGCTGATGGCGACGGCTTCCGCGAGGAACTGCCGCATGACGTCACGACCGCGGGCGCCGACGGCGAGGCGCAGGCCAATCTCGCGCGTGCGTTCGGTGACCGACAGCAGCGTGATGTTCATGATGCCGATGCCGCCGACGATGAGCGACACCGCCGCCACCGCCGCCAGCAGCCACGTCATCGTCCGGCTGGCGCGTTCCAGCGTGGTCGCCAGTTGTTCCAGCGTGACGCGTTCCAGTTCGCTGACGTTACCGGCGACGGCGCGCGCCACGCTCGGCGGCAGTCCACCCGTGGTGAGCGCCTTGGTCGCCTGCGTGGACACGGTGAAGTCGTCCGGCTGATCGTCACCGATGCCGTGCCGCTGCCGCAGCAGCGTCGTGATCTCGCGCGCCAGGCGTGTGACATCGCCAGACGAAGCCGCGGTGACGGTGACGTCATTCAGCTTCGACAGGTTCAACAACCGGTGCGTCGTCGTGTAGGGCATGTAGACGGCGTCGAACTGATCGTCGCCCGGTGCCGGCCGCACCACCCATGTCGCGCTGGAGACGACGCCGACGACGGTGAAGGGCTGGTTCCAGATCGACACCTGCTGGCCGATGGCGCTGACGCCGGCGCCGAACAATTTCTCGGCGACGATCTGTCCCAGCACCATCACCTGCTCGGCGCGGTCCTGCTCGCGCGCCGAGAAGAAGCGCCCCTCGGTGAACAGCCAGCCGCGCTTGATCGACGGCATCTCGGTGTCGGTGCCGTGCATGCGCGTGAACCAGCGCTTGCTGCCGGCGTGCACGCGCGCGTTCTCGTGGATGCCGCCCGCCACGTACTGCACGCCGGACAGGTCCTTGATTGCCATCGCGTCGGCAAAGCTCAACGTCGCCGCGGAACCGAGTCCCGCCTCGAGGTCACCCAGACGCTGCCGCGCCAGCGGGTGATCGTGCTTCTCCATCGGATCGTCTTCAGGGTGGAACGCCGCGGGCACGGCGTCTGACGGAAGAGCGTGTCGGGAAGCGGGAGGCCCTTCGACTCGCCCCGAGCCCGGTCGAGGGGCTTCGCTCAGGGCATGCGGGAGGCGGGAGGCGGACAGATCGGGGTCGGGCTTGCCCTGGGCGTGGAAGCGGCTCTCGTCGAGAGCCGGTTCCAAGTCGATGGGGAGCGTCAGCGTGTCGCGCGCGTCGCCCTGGTGCGCGATCGCTTCACCGGTGTCCTCCACCTTCGGGCGGAAGTTACCGGCGCGCACCGTCAACTGGTTGAGTCCGGCGGCGCGCACCTGCTGTTCGATGGCGCGCTGCGCTCCGGCACCCACCGCCATCATCGCCAGCACGGTGGCGACGCCAATGGTCATGCCGAGCAGCGTGAGGCCCGTCTGCAGGCGGTTCCTGCCGAGGGCCTTCAGCGCGAGGTCAACGAGCGGATGACTGAGCCAGCGCTTGATCATGGCGAACGTCCGAAGTCACTTTGCCGTCGCGGAAATCAATCGTCCGCGAACCATACGCGGCGATGTCGCGCTCGTGGGTGATGACCACGATCGTAATCCCGCGCTCGCGGCGCAGCTGCGCGAAAATCTCCATCACCTCGTGGCTCGTCGCCGTGTCGAGATTACCGGTCGGCTCGTCGGCCAGCAGCACGGACGGGCTGCCGACCAGCGCCCGCGCAATCGCGACGCGCTGCTGCTGCCCGCCCGACAACTGGTTCGGGTGGTGTGTCGCGCGGTCGGTCAGGCCCACCGCGTCGAGCGCCGCCATCGCCTTGCGCCGCCGCTCGCTGGCCTGCACCACGCCCTGCCGCGTGTAGAGCAGCGGCAGTTCGACGTTCTCCACGGCCGAGGTGCGCGCCAGCAGGTTGAACCCCTGGAACACGAACCCCAGCATCTCGTTCCGCACGCGCGCCAGTTCGTCCGGCGGCAGCGTCGAGACGTCGCGCCCGTTCAACAGATACTGCCCCGCCGTCGGTCGATCGAGGCAGCCGAGGATGTGCATGAACGTCGACTTGCCCGAGCCCGACGGTCCGACGATGGTGACGAACTCGCCGGTGTCGATGTGCAGCGAGACACCGCGGAGCGCGTGGACGTGGTGATCGCCCACGCGATACTCCTTGGTGAGCTCGCGCGTTTCGAGCAGCGACATCGAATCAGCTGCCGCCATCAGTTAGTCGACGAGGCCACAGATGGCACAGAGAGCACAGACACAGCCTTCGGCGGAATCTTGCCGGCAAACGCGTAGACCATCGCCGCCACCGTCTTCTCGGCACCGGCCATGCCGTAGACGCGGCCGGCGCCTTCGATCACGTAGTACTCGTTCGCCGCATGGGCGCGGCCGCCGTGTCCGCCGCCGCCGCCGACGATCGGCACGCCGGCAAACGACGACACCTTCTCGCCGACTTCGCCGTTGCCGAACAGATACGCCGGCCAGTAACCGCCCGCGGCGCCGCCACCGCCGCCGATGCCGTAATCCGCTCGCAGCGCGCCGTGCGGAATGTTCATCACTTCATATGCGCGCTTCAAGGCGCGGCCCGCCTCGTGATCCGTGTTCATCTTCGCCCACGGCACGTCGCCGATCATCTTCACGTCGACGTCCTTGTAGCCGTTCTTGTCGAGCTGCGCGCGCAGCTTCTTGACGATGTCCGGGCCCTTCATGTTGGGGACGTAGCGGAAGTTGTGCTTCGAGGTGACCTTGTTGGGCAGGATGGCGCCGGCGCCGCCCGCATACATGTTGCCGCCCCAGATGCCATCGAGGTTGAATGAGGTGCCGAAGCGCTGCATCTTCAGCATCGTGTAGGGATCCTCGGAGATGTAGCGCGCGACGCCGACGTTCTCGGCCGCCACCTTCAGATCGGTGCGCTGTGCCGCCGTGCGCAGTTCCTCCTCCTGCCACTGATCGATCGGCAGCATGCCTTCGTAGAAGCCGTCGATGAGCGGCGTGTTGCCGTCATCCGACACCAGCGAGGCCAGCATCTTGATGTGGCGCCAGGCCGGGCTGTCGACGCTGCGCTTGTTGCTGCCATGGATGTCGGACACCGTCGGTCCGCGGCCCCACGCCGTGCCGCTCGTGGTGAGTTCGACGTAGACGCAGCCTTCCGAGCCGCCGCCGAAGCCGCCGCCGCCACTGGGCGCCTGGCTGCCGAAGAGCAGCATCGCATCGGCGCCGGCCAGCAGTTCCGGGTGGTCCTTGACGAACTTGCGCAGCCCGATGTCCATGCGCTCTTCGTCGCCTTCGGCGACGAAGATCAAATTGACCGGCAGCTTGCCGTGCACGGCCTTGATGGCGCGGAAGGCGTTCAACTGCGACATCTGCGGGCCCTTCGAGTTGGTGGCGCCGCGGCCGATGAGCACCTTCTTGTACGGCGCCTGCTCGATGAGACGCCCTTCGAACGGCGGCGCAATCCACGCGTCGGCCTGCGTCACCGGCATCGTGTCGTACATCCAGTAGATCATCAGCGTCTTCTCGGCGCCCTCGTCGCACTTGGCGTAGACGACCGGGTTGGCCGGCGACCCGTACTCGGTGGTGCCGGGTTCGAACACCTGCGTCTGCTGGCAGCCGAGTTCGTCGAAGAAGCCCTTCACCATCAGCGCCGAGTCTTCGATGCCTTCACCGGAGTTCGAGATGCTGGGCTGGCGGATCCACTTCTGGAGGTTCTCGACGTGCTCGTCGATGTGTTCGTCGATGTGCGTGAAGACCTGCTGCACTTCGGCAGGGACCTGGCTCAGGTCCGGCTGAATCTCGGTATCGCCCTGCGGCCGAATCCCGAGCGTCGTCGCGGCCGGCGCCGCGGTCCCGGCCGGTGGCGCCACGGGCGTGGATTGCGCGCACCCCGCCGCCAGGGCCATCGCCATCCCGAATAAGCACAGTCGACGCATCGTGATCTCCTTGCGAGTGAGGCAGCGACCCCGGGCGTGGGATCGGTGTCTGGGTTTCTACAGGTTCCGGGCCTCCGGGTCAACTACGCGTTGCGTGTGCCCCGGCGTGGCAGGTGCGAGGATAATGCGCCAGGTGCCGCGGCGACGATCGTTATGGGTGACATGCGTGGTGGGGATACTGGCCGGCATGTCGTGCCGGGACACCGCGCTGCCGGCGGACACCCGCGCGCTCGCCACGCGGTACGTCACGCTGACGCGTGAACTGGCCCGTCACGATCCTTCATTGATCGATCACTGGCTGATACCGCCGCCGCCCCTCACCGGTCCGCGGCAGCCGGTGGCGCCGCTCGAAACCGCCATCGCCGCGCTGCGCCGCGACGTCGACGCCGAACGTACTCGCGGTGACGCGGACGAGGCGACGCGTCTGGATCATCTGGCCGGTCAACTGCGCGCGCTGCACCTGGCGGCGCGCCGCCTGCTGGGCCACGCCTCGACGTTCGACGAGGAAGCCCGCGACGGCCTGGGCATCGACACCCTGCGCATCGACGAAGCCGCTGCCGCCGACGCGCGTGCGCTCATCGACCGCGAACTCCCTGGGGCACAGCCCCTGGTCGATCGACTCGCCGCCTTCCGCGCCCGCTTCATCGTCGCTCCCGATCGCCGGCAGCGTGTGCTGGACGCCGCGGTGGCGGCATGTGATGCCGCGACGAGAGACGCCTGGACGTTGCCACCGGATCAGCGCCTCGTGCTTCGCATCGCCGGCGCGCTACCCTGGGACGCGCACGCGCGCTACGACGGCCATCACCAGACGACGGTGGAGGTGAACGGCGCGCGGCCGCTGGATCTGAGCCGCGCGGTACGGGTGGCATGTCATGAAGGGCACGCCGGCCACCACGCGCAGTACATCTGGATCGCTGACGTGCTGATCGGCGAGCGTGGCTGGCAGGAGTTCGCGCTTGTGCCAGGCTTCGGTCCGGACCTGCTGCTGGCAGAAGGCGCCGCGGAAGCCGCGACGGATCTCGCGCTGCCGGCGGAGACGCGGCTGGCGCTCTATCGCGACGTCCTCGCACCAGCCGCCGGCCTGCCCGCGACGGATCTCGATCGATTGGTGCGCATCGAGGACGCGCAGGCGAGGCTGGAACCGCTCATCGGCCTCCTCGCGCGCGATTATCTCGACAATCGCGCCAACGCCGCGCGCACGATGGAGCGTCTCGCCGCCGAAGCGCTCGTCGC
>JADZCY010000358.1 GCA_020851325.1 Acidobacteriota bacterium
CGAAGTGCTCGTTGAACAGCCGCGCCAGCTCGCCGATGGTCATGCCGTGCCGCATCGGAATGGGGAACTGCCCGACGAAGCTCTCGAAGCCGGGCACGAGCATCGGCCCTTCCACCGCGTCACCACCTATGGGATTGGGGCGATCGCAGACGATCACCTCGACGCCGTGCCGCGCGCCGGCACGCAGGCAGTTGGCCATCGTGTAGATGTAGGTGTAGATGCGGGCGCCGATGTCCTGCAGGTCGATGACGAGCGCATCGAGATCCGCCAGCATCTCGGCGCTCGGCTCGCGCGTGTCGCTGTAGAGCGAATACACGGGCACGCGGCGCACATCGTCGGTGGCGTGCGGCGTCTCGATCATGTTGTCCTGCACATCCGATCGGAAACCGTGCTGCGGTCCGAACAGCGCCTTCACCGTCACGCCAGGCGCGGCCATCAGCCGATCGACGATGTGATCGAGGTGCTGATCGACCGATGCCGGATTCGAGACGATGCCGACCTTGCGTCCGCGAAGACGATCCGCGGCGAGCAGGTGCGTGGATCCCAGTGTCACTGCCACGCGAGGATTATAGTGGCCGCCGTCAGCGGCGGCAGGTGCGCAGATGGATCCCGGCCGCAGACGCGCCCATGCTCTTCCAGACCACCAGCCCTCCAGCCCCCCGGACGTCAGCTGCCGATGCTTCGCGCATCACACGCGTGGCGTCGATGACAATCAGGATCAGAATGCCATGAAGGTCGCGGCCGCGATCAGCGTCGGCAGCAGCGCCGCCGCGGCCAGCCACAGTGGCGACACGCCCTCGGGGAAGTGCCGTCCGAGAATCGCCTGACCGGCCGGATTCGGTGCGTTCGCGATCACCGTGAGCCCGCCGCCGGTGACCGCGCCAGCCACCACCGCGAACTTCAGCGTGTCGTTCAGGTTCGGCACCAGCGTCGCGAGGTAGGTGATCAGCGCGTTGTCGTTGAACGCCGTCAGTATCGTCGCGGTCCAGAACAGCGGCTGCTCCGACAGTCCATTCAGCGCCGGCGCGATCCACCAGCCCTGCAGGCCGCCGTGCGTCACCAGGCCGGCAAGGAAGAAGCCGACGAGGAGCGGCGACCGCAGATCCATCGGCGACTGATACGGCGATGTCGCGCGCGTGAAGCCGAGGAAGAACAGGAACGCGCCGATGAAGAGCACCGGATAGTGCGCCTGCGTGACGACGAACGCGAGGAACACCAGGTGCACCGCGGTGACCCACCACGGCGTCGGCGGCAACGTATCGTCATCGTCTGCCGTGGTGAGGGCGGTGGCCAGCGCGAGGTCGCGAAGCTCGCGCCGGAACGCCGCGAAGTACAGCGTCGTCGAGACGAGAATGGCGAGCACGGCGCGCCAGCCGAAGTGTGTGGCCATGAACGACATCGACCAGTCCCACGGCGCCGCCACCATCAGCACCGGTGGCGCGGCGAAATGCGTGAGCGTGCCGCCGATCGAGACGTTGACGAACAACAGCCCGATGGTGGCGTAGCGCAGGCGTTGCGACGGCTGCAGCGAATAGAACTGCCGGCTGAGGAGCAGCGCGCAGATGGTCATGGCCGCCGGCTCGGTGATGAAGGATCCAAGTAGTGGACCGATGCTGAGGATGGCGAACCACCACGCCGCCGGCGTGCGTCCGCCGATGGACGCCACCGTGCTCAACACGCGGCGCGCGAACTCGACCACCGGTCGCGTCGCCGCCATTGCCATGATGACGACGACGAACATCGGTTCGGTGTAGGTGACGCGGTGCGCGACGTAGTCGTGCGCGGTGTGCCAGTCCAGGGTCACCGTCAGCGCCAGCAACAACACGATCGCCCAGAGACCGAAGACCACCTCCACCTCGCCGAAGAAGTGCAGAACCTCGGCCGCGAAGCTGGCCTGCGGCGGCAGACCGGCCGCCCGTCGCACGGCATCGTGCCGGTGCTGGACGCGATGCGCGGCCTCGCGAAAGCTGTTGGCGAAGAACGTGTGCACGATGGCCAGAGCAAAAATCGCCGTGGCGACGCCGTTGGCGGGCTGCTGCGCGAGTCGTGACGTGACGATCGCCAGCAGGCCGCCGTTGACGGGGTCGGCATACTGGTCCAGCGGCAGCGGAAAGACAGGAGTCTGGGGCATCGTGTGGTGGTGTCCGGGAGGCAGCGGGAACGGAGCGTGATGATCTTATGATCGGTCGAGCGATGGCGGAACCGCTGATGGTGTATCGCGTGATCGACAGCCCGATCGGGCCGTTGATGCTGGCCGCCTCCGACGGCGTGCTGCGGCGCCTGGCGTTCGTGCGGGACGGCATGCCGCCGCCCGAGCCGGACTGGGCGCGCGATCTCGGCGAACTGGACGATGTGGTGCGGCAGCTCGAAGCGTACTTCGCGGGCCGGTTGAAGCAGTTCACGATTCCGGTCGGCCCGCACGGCACGCCGTTCCAGCAGCGCGTGTGGACGGCGCTCCAGCAGATTCCCTACGGCGAAACCACCAGCTACGGCGCGCTGGCCCGGCGCATCGGCGCCGAGTCCGCCGTCCGCGCCGTCGGCGCGGCGAACGGCGCCAATCCGATTGCCGTCATCATCCCGTGTCACCGCGTGATCGGCGCGGATGGCTCACTCACCGGCTTCGGCGGCGGACTCCCGACCAAACGCGCACTTCTGGAGTTGGAACAGGGGATTAGAAGAATGCTTTGACGGGCAGGACATGGGCGATTGCCGGATCGGCGGAATGCGCGATTGTTGTCGATGGGTGATTGGCAATTGGCGGATTCCATTCGGCAATTCTCGATTGCCAATCGGCAACAATCGCCCATTCACCCGATCCGACAATCGCCAATGCTTCCTGCACCAACCCCGGCGCTACACTCCGCCCATGCGACGAATTCCCCGCCGTTTGTTCCTTTCCACCAGCGCTGCCGCCGCGGCGGCGTTGCCCGTGTTCGGTCGTGCGCGGCTGGACGCGGCGCAGAACGCCAACCCGGTCTTTCGTCACGGTGTCGCGAGTGGCGATCCGCTGAGCGATCGCGTGCTGTTGTGGACGCGCGTGTCGGTGTCCACCGATTCCGCGCCGGTGCGTTGGGTGCTGGCGCTCGACGCGAAGCTCGCCCGCATCGTCGCGCGTGGGGAAGTGTCGACCGGCGCCGAGCGCGACTACACGGTGAAAGTGGACGTCGCCGGTCTCACGCCGGCGACGACGTATTACTACCGGTTCGAGGCGGCGGGTGAGCAGTCGGCGGTGGCGCGGACGCGCACGCTGCCGGCCAGGGATGCGTCACGCGTGCGGCTTGGCGTCGTTTCGTGCTCGAACCTGCCGTTCGGCTACTTCAACGTGTACGCGGCGCTGGCGGCGCGCGCTGATCTGGATGCGGTGCTGCACCTTGGCGATTACATCTACGAATACGCGAACGGGCAGTACGGTGACGGCACCGCGCTGGGGCGTGTGCCGGCGCCGGATGCAGAGATTGTGGCGCTGGCGGACTACCGCGCCCGGCACGCGCAGTACAAGGCGGATCCGGATTGCCAGGCCGTCCATCGCCAGCATCCGTTCATCGTCATCTGGGACGATCACGAACTGGCGAACAACACGTGGCGCGACGGCGCGCTGAATCACACCGCGGCCACCGAAGGCGAGTGGGTGGCGCGGCGCAACGCTGCCGTGCAGGCGTTCTTCGAGTGGATGCCGATCCGCGAGGATGCGGCCGCGCTGTCGCCGCGCATCTATCGCACGCTGCGCATCGGCACGCTGGCGGACCTGGTGCTGCTCGATACGCGCCTGGTCGGACGCGACCTGCAGGTCGCCTCGCGAGACGATGTGGCGGCCATCGAAGCGCCGGGGCGGCACCTGCTGGGCGCGGCGCAGGAGGCATGGCTGGCTGGTGAGCTCGCCGAGTCCAAGCGTCGCGGCGCGCGCTGGCAGGTGATCGGCCAGCAGGTGATGTTCGCGCCGCAGTCGGCGCCTGGCCGGCCGACGAGCAATGTCGATTCGTGGGACGGCTACCGCGCCGCGCGCGAGCACGTCTTCGACATGATCGAGCAGCAGCGGCTGGACAGCGTGGCGGTGCTGACCGGCGACGTCCACAGCGCCTGGGCGTATGACGTGCCGCGGCGGCCGTTCGATGCGTACGATCCCGGCACCGGCCGCGGGTCGCTGGCCGTCGAGTTCGTCGGCACCTCCATCAGTTCGCCGAGCAACCTCGGCGCCGGGCCGAATGGCGAGCAGCAGCTGGCCGACCTCCGCGCCGCGCGTCCACACCTGCACTACGTGGATGGCCGGCGTCGCGGCTACTTCGTCCTCGACCTCACGCGCGAGCGGCTGCAGGCGGACTACTTCGCCATGCGCACGGTGATCGATCGCACGGCCGACGAGACCTTCGTCCACGGCTTCGCCGCCCCGGCCGGGCAGATGCACCTGACGACGCAAGCCTCGCCGGTCCCGCCGGCTTCCGCCCCCGACCCTGCGCCAGCGTGACCGCGCCCGTGCCGCACCCTCGTGTAGCACCTCCGTGGAGCACCCCCGTGTAGCACCCCCGTTTTTCTCCTATACTCGCCACATGCAGCGTACGGACGTCGCCAATCCGGACTACTACCATAAAGTCGTCGACTGCCAGTGGGCCTGCCCGGCTCACACCAACGTCCCTGAATACATCAGGTTGATCGCGCAAGGCCGCTTCAGCGACGCCTACATCGTCAATCGCGAGTCGAACGTCTTTCCCGGCATCCTCGGTCGCACCTGCGACCGGCCCTGCGAACCGGCCTGCCGCCGCACCCGCGTCGATGGCAAGCCCGTCGCCATCTGCCGCCTCAAGCGCGTCGCGGCGGATCACAAGGACGACATCACCGACCGCCTGCCCACCGCGCCGGCGGTGAAGAACGGCAAGAAGGTGGCGCTCATCGGCGCCGGCCCGGCGTCGCTCACCGTCGCCAACGACCTGATGCCGCTGGGCTACGAGGTCACCGTCTTCGAAAAGGGCCCGCGGCCCGGCGGCCTGATGCGCGTCAACATCCCGGCGTTCCGCCTGCCAGAGGAAGTGCTGGACGAGGAGATCGGCTACATCACCGGCATGGGCGTCGAGATGAAGTACGACACGCCGGTCACCAGCCTGCGCGCGCTCGTCGACTCGAAGGCGTTCGACGCCGTGTTCGTCGGCAGCGGCGCGCCGAAGGGCAAGGAACTGGAACTGCCCGGCCGTCACGACACCGATCAGATCTTCATCGGCATCGAGTGGCTGGAATCCATCCACTTCGGCCACATCGACACGGTGGGCAAGCGCGTGCTCATCATCGGCGTCGGCAACACTGCGATGGACTGCTGCCGCTCGGCGAAGCGCCTTGGCGCGACCGAGGTCAAGGTCATCGCGCGCAAGACGCGGAAGTACTTCAAGGCCTCGCCCTGGGAACTGGAAGACGCCGAAGAAGAGCGCGTCGAGATCCTCGAGAACCACTCACCGGTCCGCTTCATCGTCGAGAACGGCGTGCTGACGGGGATGGAGTTCGACACGTTCCACGCGCGTGAAGAGAACGGCAAGCTGATTCAGGATCCGGCCGGCCGCGTCATCGTCCCGTGCGACACGGTGATCCTGGCCATCGGCCAGGAGAACGCGTTCCCGTGGATCGAACGCGACATGGGCCTCGACTTCGACAAGTGGAACATGCCGGTCGTCGACAAGACGACGCACATGTCGACGAAGCCGGGCGTGTTCTTCGGCGGCGACGCGGCGTTCGGTCCGGCCAACATCATCTGGGCCGTCGCGCACGGCCACCAGGCCGCGATTTCGGTCCATCACTACTGCCAGGGCATTCCGGTCAACGAACGGCCCGCGGATGGACAGACGCTGACCAGTACGAAGATGGGCCTGCACGAGTGGTCCTACAGCAACAACTACAGCCCGGTGGCGCGCCAGAAGATGACGCACGTCGAGATGCCGCTGCGCTTCTCGAAGATGACCATCGAGGTGGAAGAAGGCTTCACCGCCGATCAGACGCGGCACGAGGTGGAGCGGTGTCTCAACTGCGACGTCGAGACCTACTTCACCGACTCGCTGTGCATCGAGTGCGACGCCTGCATCGACATCTGTCCCGTCGATTGCCTCACCATCACCGCCGGTGGCGATGAAGCCGACGTGCGCGGCCGCCTGACGGCGCCGGCCACCAACACCGACCAGGCGCTGTTCGCCTCCGGCCCGTTGAAGCAGACCGGGCGCATCATGGTGAAGGACGAGAACATCTGCCTCCACTGCGGCCTGTGTGCCGAACGCTGCCCGACCTACGCGTGGGACATGCGCAAGTTCGTGCTGATGCAGCCAACGGCGGGCGTCAGCTTCGTACCGCTCGAGGCGCTCACCCGCTGACAGCGGAATCGCTGATTCCGATCCGTTCGCTTTGCTACCTGCTTCCTATGTCTTCCACGAACGATTTCGCCTTCAAGATTGCCACGGCCAACGGTACCGGCTCGGCCAGCGCCAACGGGCTGATCATGCAGGCCATCTTCCGGATGGGCGTGCCGGTCACCGGCAAGAACGTCTTTCCGTCGAACATCCAGGGCCTGCCGACGTGGTACGAGATCCGGGTCAGCAAGGACGGCTACACCGCACGTACGCCGCACTTCGACCTGATGGTGGCGCTCAACCCCGCGACCTACGCCAAGGACGTCGCCGAGGTGCGGAGCGGCGGCTGGCTGCTGTACGACTCCAGCTGGCCGCTGGACGATCGCCTGCTGCGGCCCGACGTCACCTACCTGGGCGTGCCGCTGGCCGAGATGTGCAACGCCGCCTTCAAGGGCGTGCGCGAGCGCATTCTGATGAAGAACATCGCTTACGCCGGCGCGCTGGCGGCGCTCCTTGGTCTCGACGCGGCAGTGATTCGCGGCCTGACCCGGGAGAAGTACGCGAAGAAGCCGGCGCTGCTCGATTCGAACGATAAGGCCATTGCCCTCGGCTACGACTACGCGACGACGCACTTCAGTTGTCCGCTGCCGATTCGCGTCGAGGCGCTGGACCTGACGAAGGACAGCATCCTGATCGACGGCAACACCGCCGCCGGGCTCGGCGCCGTGTTTGCCGGCGCCACCGTCGGCGCGTGGTATCCGATTACGCCGTCGACGTCGCTGATGGAAGCGTTCAAGGGCTTCTGCCAGCGCTATCGCCGCGACGCGGAAACCAGGACCAATCGCTTCGCGATTCTGCAGGCCGAGGACGAACTCTCGGCCATCGGCATGGTGATTGGCGCGTCGTGGGCCGGCGCGCGTGCCTTCACGCCCACCTCGGGCCCCGGCATCTCGCTGATGAGCGAGTTCGTCGGCCTCGCGTATTACGCCGAAGTGCCGGCGGTGATCGTCGACGTGCAGCGGGCGGGACCGTCCACCGGCATGCCGACGCGCACGCAGCAATGCGACCTGCTGATGTGTGCCTACGCCTCGCACGGCGACACGCGGCACATCTGTCTGTATCCGTCCGATCCGCGCGAAGCCTTCGAGATGGCGGCGAACGCGTTCGATCTGGCGGAACGCTTCCAGACGCCGGTGTTCCTGCTCACCGACCTCGACATCGGCATGAACGACTGGATGGTGCCGAAGCTGTCGTGGGACGACAGCTATCGTCCCGACCGCGGCAAGGTGCTGTCGGCGGCGGAACTCGATCAGGTGAAGAGCTTCTCGCGCTATCTGGATGTGGACGGCGACGGCATCCCGTATCGAACGCTGCCGGGCGTGCATCCGAAGGGCGCGTATTTCACGCGCGGTTCCGGCCACAACAAGTTCGGCGGCTACACCGAGGACGCCGACGAGTATCAGGAAGTGGTCGATCGGCTGTCGCGCAAGGTCCAGAGCGCCTCGCGCGCGGTGCCGGCGCCGTTCACGCGCAAGGCGGCAACGCCGACGAAACTGGGCCTGCTCACCATCGGCGGCTGTCACGCCGCCTGCATGGAAGCCATCGATCAGATGCAACGTGAAAGCATCGGCGTGGATTACATGCGCGTCCGCGGCTTTCCCTTCAGCGACGAGGTGCTCGCCTTCGTCGATCAACACGACGTCACCTTCGTCGTCGAACAGAATCGCGACGCGCAGCTGCGCAGCCTGCTGATGCTCGAGACCGGCGCCGGACTGTCGAAGTTCGAGTCGGTGCGGTATTACGCCGGCTTCCCGATGAGCGCGCACCACGTCGTCTCGGGCGTGAAGGCCCGGCTGGAGAAAGTGGCATGACCTACATCGCCAAACCCAAGGTTCATCACCCGTCGCTGCAGCGCAACGAGATCGGGCTGACGCGGCGCGACTACGAAGGCGCCATCACCACGCTCTGCGCCGGCTGCGGCCACGATTCGATCACGGCGGCAATCATCCAGGCGTTCTGGGACCTGTCGATCCCGCCGCACACCGTCGCCAAGCTGTCGGGCATCGGCTGCTCGTCGAAGACGCCGGCGTACTTCCTGCGCGAGGCACACGGCTTCAACAGCGTCCACGGCCGCATGCCGGCCATTGCCACCGGCGCCGCCGCCGCCAACGCCGGGCTGATGATGATTGGCGTCTCGGGCGATGGCGACTCGCTGTCCATCGGCCTCGGGCAGTTGTCGCATGCGGTTCGCCGCAACATCAACCTGCTCTACGTTCTCGAGAACAACGGCGTCTACGGGTTGACCAAGGGGCAGTTCTCGGCCTCGGCGGATCCGGGATCGACGAGCAAGAAGGGCGAAGTCAACAGCATGGAGGCCATCGACAGCGTGCTGCTGGCCCTCACGCTCGGCGCCACGTTTGTCGCCCGCAGCTTTTCGGGCGACAAGGCGCAGCTCGTGCCGCTGCTGAAGGCGGGTCTGACGCACAAAGGCTTCGCGTTCATCGATGTCATCTCGCCGTGTGTCACCTTCAACGATCACGAGGGATCGACGAAGAGTTACGCCTACACGCGCGAGCACCAGGTGGAAGTGGTCCACGCCGACTTCGTGCCGCTGCGCGAGGAGATCACCGCCGAGCAGGAAGCCGGTTCGATGAAGCGCGTGCAGCTCCACGACGGCAGCTGGGTGCAGCTCCGCGCCGTCGCGCACGACTACGACCCGACCGATCGCGATCGCGCCTACGCCGCCATTCGCGAACGCCAGCGCGAACGCGAAGTGCTCACCGGCCTGCTCTACATCTCGCCCGACTCACGCGACATGGCGGCGCAGAACGAACTGCCGGACGATGCACTCGCAACGTGGCCGTTCGAACAGCTTTGTCCAGGGAATGCGGAGCTGCAGAAGTTGCAGGCCAGATTCAGATAGTGGGAGATGGCGAATCTGGTGAGGTCGTGATCTGGTGAGCTGGACGATCCCACGGCTGGGTGGCTTGCCATGCGTGCGTGAAGACCTGTTAGGATCGTCGTCATGAGCGAAACCCTTCGTGCCGTATTCGAGAACGGCGTCTTCCGGCCGCTTCGGCGTCCGAGGGGGCTCGCGGAACACCGTCAGGTCACGCTGACCGTGGAGGTTGCGGAAGAGGCTTCACCACTCTCCGACGTCGCGGGTACTCTCTCGGCGGCGGACGCTCGGGAGATGCGGGAGATCATCGCACGTGAATTCGAGCACGTCGATCCCCGAGAGTGGTAGTCCCGTCGCGCTCGACACCAGTATCGCGATCGACGTGCTGGCAGACGACGCTCACGAGGTCCTGTCCGCCGGCATCACCGAGTACCTACTACCGGCGCCGGTCGTCGGCGAACTGCGTTACGGCGCACTGAACTCGCAGAAGGTGGACGAGAACCTTGCGAGGGTGGAAGGGCTTATCACCCGATGCCGCGTTCTGGACATCACCGCCACGACGGCAGACGTCTATGCCCGGTTGCGCCTCAGCCTGAAGCGGAAGGGCAAGCCCATTCCCGAAAACGATCTCTGGATTGCGGCTCTCTGCCTTGAGCACGACGTGAAGCTTGCGGATTCTGATGGCCACTTCGACGCCGTTGATGGCTTAAAGCGGTGGCGGCCAGAGCAGGACAGTTCGGAACCAGATGTGCCATAGGGCAGGTCTGGCACTGCAACCATCTCAAGACGACGCGTTCTTCAGCTGCGCCGTTCGCCGCCGCGGCCGGATGGTGGCGTGCCTCGTGGCTGATGTCGTGTTGCAGTTGGGACTGCCAACGAGGTGAGGGGGCGGCTTGGAAAGCTCTTACATCACGAGATAGATCTCCAAATCGCAAGATCCGCAGATTGATCACGAGCTCACCAGCTCACCAGATCACGAGATTCGCGATCAGTTATCTAGGTGTCCAGTACTTCCCTGACCTTGCGCGCGAGCTCAGGAGGCGACATCGGTTTCTGGATGAACGCCACTGACGCCTGCGAGACGCCGTGGCGCAGCACCGCGTCGGGCGTGTAGCCGGACATGTAGAGAACCTTGATGTCGGGGCGGGCTTCCTGCAGGCGATCCGCCAGCTCACGCCCGCTCATCATCGGCATCACCACGTCGGTGAGCAGCATGTGGATCGGCCCGGCGTGTTCCTGCGCGATGGTCAGCGCTTCCGGTCCCGTGCGCGCCTGCAGTACGCGGTAGCCGCAGCGCATCAGGATCTGTCGATCGAGCTCACGCAGCGCGTCCTCGTCTTCCACCACCAGCACCGTCTCGTTGCCGCTCGGCGACTTCGCCGCCTCGGCCTTGTGCGGCTCGGCCGCCAGCGCCGCCTTCAGCAGCGGCAGCGCAATGCGGAACGTCGCGCCGGCGTTGGGCTGGCTCTCGACCCAGATGTAGCCTTCGCTCTGCTTGACGATGCCGTAGACCATGGCGAGGCCGAGGCCGGTGCCCTGGCCCTGCGGCTTGGTGGTGAAGAACGGCTCGAAGATGCGCGCCCGCGTATCCGCGCTCATGCCCATGCCGGTGTCGCTCACCGTCAACTCGACGTACGGTCCCGGTACCACATACGGGCGGGCGGCGACGAAGTCGGCGCCGAACTCCGTGGTGTCGATGCGCACGGTCAGCCGGCCGCCCTGCGGCATGGCGTCGCGTGCGTTGACCGCCAGGTTCATCAGCACCTGCTCGATCTGTCCCGGGTCGGCGCGGACCACCGCCGCCGTCTTGCCCCACTCCGTGTTCAGCTCGACGTCTTCGCCGATCAACCGCCGCAGCATCGGCGCCAGTTGCCGCGCCACCTCACGGAGGTCCAGCGTCTGCGGCTGCAGCACCTGCCGGCGGCTGAACGCCAGCAACTGCCGCGTCAACGTCGTCGCCCGCTCGGTGGCGAGGCGGATCTGCTGCACCGCGTCGCGGGCGCTCTCGCCGAGCGCCTCGTCGAAGTCGAGCGACTCGTTGTAGCCGATGATCACCGTGAGCAGGTTGTTGAAGTCGTGCGCGACGCCGCCGGCGAG
>JADZCY010000359.1 GCA_020851325.1 Acidobacteriota bacterium
CCGTCGCCACCGGTCGGCGAGCCAAGCGCCATGCGGATCATCGTCAGGCGACGCGCACCGGCTTGAATCAGGAACTCACCAAAGAAGAACCGGCCCAGGTTGGGGATGTACAACCCGTTCGAGCCAATGCGATCCGATCCCGGGTACGGCTTGTCCTTCTGCCACACCAAATCCTTGACGATGGTCGAGAAGATGATGTCCTTGTCGCCGTGCACCTGCATGATCGCCGAGTTGGCGATGATCTTCGCGCGCGTGTCGGCGCGCTGGAAGTGATCGAACTGCAGGTTGACATCCAGCTTGTACTTGCCGTGGACCGGTGAATCGAACGTCACCGTCGAGATGAAGGCGCCCTGCACGGTCACGTTCGCTTCATGTCCGGGATCAGCGCTTCGCGACAGCAGCGTGCAGCTCACTTCGGCGACGCTCATCGTCGGCTCGGGCTCGTCGCCGCGCTTCACCGGCGGCGCGCCGCCGACTTCGATGCCGCGAATACGCGTGCTCACCGAGGTGGTGGCGCGCAGCGCGTCGTTGGCCAGCTTGCCGTGGGTGACGCGAATGGCGTCGCGCAGGCTGTCCACCAGGCCTTCGGCCGAGGTCTCCGCCTGCTTGATGCGGAACGACTTGCCGATCCTGATGTCGCGATCGCTCCACACCGAACGCCCACCGACGACCGACAGCACGCTGCCGCCTGTCGACGTGAGGATCACGTCATCGGGGCGAACGAAGCGGCCGCCATACGCGGCGGCGCTGCCATTGAAGAGAAATCGGCGGGTCAGTTCCATGGTGTCTCCACGCGACGGCCGCGAGGAGACAGCCATCGCTTGTGTCAGTTGCTGATGACGAACCGGTAGTCCGAGGCGGCGGCGTTCGAACCATCCGCGGCTCGAACCGTCAACGTATACGTGCCGGCCGCGGGCAAGGCGGCTCCGGGGACCAGCACCAGCAGGGGAGCACCGGGGGTCGGCGCGTCCGCGGTTCCAGTCACCACCGACACCCCGTCGGCGGTGCGCAAATCATACGACAGGCGCGTGCCGGCGGCGACGGTGTTCACGTCAAGCGCGAACGCATGGACGCCGGATGACGTCGCGGTGACGACGGGATCGGGGCCGCGCGTGGCGGCTCGCAAGGTGATGGGCGTGACCGCCTGGCTGGTGAGCGAGGCCTCGCCAGGGACGAATGACTGATAGCCGACGGCAACGGCGAGTGTTGCGGCGACGGCCCACGGCAGCACCGTCTTCCAGGCCGCGCGCGCTACCGAAGCAGGCGTGGTGACGGCCACCAGCGGCCTGATTGTCGACGGGCCGGGTGCCACCGCCGGCAGCAGGCCGTCCTTGACGCCTTCGGCCATCATCGCGCCGGTGCGCACGTCTTCGGCGCACGTCTCGCAGTCGAAGTAATGCGCCTCGAACTGGAAGCGTTCGAGTTCCGGCATCTCCTCGAGCAGATAGCGCTCGGCGGCGTGCGTGGCGATGGCCTGGTCGTGTGTCATCACAAGGTCCCTTCAGTCGCGCGTGCTGAGGTCGGCGTTCGCCGGGGTCAGCTTCCGGGCAACTGCAGCAACTGTTCGCGAAAGCGCGCCTTGGCCCGGTGCACCAGGACCCGCAGGTAGTTGCGGTCCACGTTCAGCATCCGGCACACATCGTCCTTGTCGCGCTCTTCGAAGAACAGCCATCGCAGCAGCTCCCTCTCCTTCTCTGGCAGGGCCGCGAGGGCCACCCGGACTCGGGTGCGATCCTCGTCGGCCAGCATGCCGGTCTCGACACTGGGCCGGGCCTCGTCTGGCTGGTCGTGTTCCTCGGGTAGTTGATCCGCCCGTTTCCCCGACCGGTAGCATTCGAACAGCACGTTGTTGGCGACGCTGTTCACGAAGGCCCCCAGGCTGCCAGCCGATGCCAGTCCTCCCTTTTCCTTCAGGGTGACGAGCACCCGCCGGAACGTTTCCTGGCGGGCGTCCTCCACCAGCTCCGGCGACCGCAGTCGCGAGCGGAGCTTCAGGGTCAGCAGGTCGCCGAAGTACCGGGCAAAGTGCTGCTCGGTTGACGGGTCCCCACCGATCAAACGGTCCAGGTAGGCCTGGTCGAAGTCGAAGCGCGTGAGCTGCAAGGGCTCTGCATCGTACCCCAGCCGGGCCACTCGTCAATTGGTGAAGCGGGGGGGAAAGGCGTTACAACTGATGCAGGCTTCTGGGTTGTCTGAATGATTAGTGCCGTCATTGCTGTCATGAGCTGGGCGCTGGCCGGTGCACCGGAGCCGGCGTGCGCGCCGTTGTATGCGGCGGCGCGGAAGGCGCTCGATCAGCCGCGGCTCGAGCGGACCTCGGCTCTCCAGGGCCGGCCGGCGGATGAAGCGACAACGGTGCGCAAGGGCGCGAACGGGTGGGAGTCCCGGCAAGGCAATCAGCCGTGGCGGCCACTGCCGGCGAACTTCGAGAGCACCGAACGGGCGCTGCTGCAGAGTGCCAGCCTCTACACCGCCTGCGCCGCGGGCGAGGTGGAGCCGGTTGGCGAGGAACCGGCACGCGTCTACACCTACGAGACGACCATCGGACCGATCCCCACGCCGGGCCGGATGTGGATCAGCGTCGCCCGCGGGTTGCCGTTGAAGGTCGAGGGCGGCGGCGCCACACAAACCTCGCGGTACGACAGGTGAGCGAGACGGGAGACGGGAGGCGGGAGGCGGACACGATCGCTGAGCTGCCGGGACTGAACGTCTCCCGGGACGACCGACGCTCTCGCGACGGCCACGATCGGGACGGCAGGCCCTCGCACCTGTCGGCATCTGCAGCACCCCTCAGCACCTCTCAGCACCCTTCAGCACCCTTCAGCACCTGTCGGCACCCGTCAGCACCCCTCAGCACTTTTCTTAAGCCGTTTCCGCCCCCGTAAGCGTCGCGCGCTTTGGTGCGCGTGATCGCCCCGGAATTCGCGGGCGCGACCTGGTATCGGCCTTGCCTCGGCACCGCGTGAGCCATGAGGAGGTTCCGATGCACGCACCTGTCGCTCGAGGCACGTTGCGACTGCTGTCCGGCGTCGTCGTCGCGTGTGCCGGCGCGCTGATGCTGTGGGGCTGCGGTGGCGGAGGCGGCGACAGCAGCACCGGCTCGCCGACCGCGCCAAGCACTAACACGGTCACCGTCGCTGTGGTCAGTTCCATCGGCAACGCTGCATATCAACCGAATCCGGTGCGCGCCAACACCGGCGACCAGGTGCTCTTCCGCAACAGCGACGCTGTCACGCACCGCATCGTCATGGACGATGGGTCGGCCGACCTGGGCGATATCGCGCCGGGCGCGACGAGCCGCGCGTTTACCGTGCGTAACGCCAACGCGCTCAACTTCCACTGCACGCTGCATCCGTCGATGGTCGGCAGCATCAACGGCGCCACGGCACCGGAAGCGCCACCATGCGTGGATGAGTACGGATACGAATGCTGAGGGGGAGGGCTTGAACGGCTTGGAGGCTTGAAGGGCTTGAAGGGCTGGGGGGCTGGAGGACTGGCGGACTGGAGGGCTGGAGGACTGGAGGACTGGGGGGCGAGGACTAGGACTTGTTGATGCCCTCACCGCGCAGTGAGCGCGAAGCGCGAGAACGAGCGGTCCTGATGCCCTCACGGCTGCGAAGCGGCGGTCCCTTGGGGCTTGCAGGGCTTGCAGGACTGGAGGACTGGAGGACTGGGGGGCGAGGAGGACTAGGCCTTTGATGCCCTCACCGCGCAGTGAGCGCGAAGCGTGAGAATGAGCGGTCCTGATGCCCTCACCGCTGCGCCGTAGCGCAAAGCGCGAAGGCGAGCGGTCCTGTCGTCCTACCGCTGCGGAAGCAGCGGCCCTTCCGATGCTGGAGCGCTGGCTGTGCTTGACACGACCACGCTGGGCGCGGCGAGATGGAGTGGTTTCACTCGCGGCAGCTCAGCGGGGACGTGATGCAGGACGACCGAATCAGCGGCGCGCTCGAGACGTTTCATGCATATGCGGCGGCGTTTCAATCACTGGACGCGGCCGCCGTCGCGCGCTTCTTTCACCAACCGGCGTTCTTCATCACGCCGAACGAAACGCGCGCGCTGCTCACGCACGCCGACGTCGAACGGACGTATGCGCGTGTGATGCAGTCGCTGCCGCCGGACTACGTGCGCACGGAGTTCGCCGCCGCCGACGCGCATCGCCTGGGTGACGATCTCGCGATGATCACCGGCCACGGCGCGTGGAAGAACACCGACGAAGACGACATGATGCCGTTCGGCATGTGCTACACCCTGCGACGCGTCGACGGCACGTGGCAGATCGTCGCGGCGATGATCCACGCGCCGGATGGTGGCCCATGCGCATGAGCCTCGGCGTCGGCATCGCCATCGGCGTCGCGATCGGTGCTGCCCTCGGCGCCGCGATGGACAACGTCGCGGTAGGCGTCGGCTTGGGCATCGGTATCGGTATGGCGATGGCCATCGCCGGCGGCGCGCTCAAGAAGTAGGCGGCGCGCTTACTCCGCCCTCAGGACCTGCACCGGGGCGATACGCGTGCTGCGGCGCGCCGGGACGAACGACGCGATGCTGGCGACGAGCGCGAGCACGATCGCGGTGACGACAAACGTGACCACATCGAAGCGGTTGACGCCGAACAGCATCGTCGTCAGGAACCGCGACAGCCAGCCGGCGGCGAAGACACCGACGACGATGCCAATGACGACCAGGCGCAGCGCGTCGGTGAACATCATGCGGAAGACCGAGGCGCCGGTGGCGCCGAGGGCCATGCGGACGCCGATCTCCTTCGTCCGCTGCGACACCACATACGCCATCACGCCGTAGACGCCGACGCCGGCCAGCACGAGCGCGATGACGGCAAATGCCGCCAGCAGCATCGACACCGCGCGGGGACGCGCCAGCGTCTTCGCAACCACATCGTCCATCGAGGCGACGTCGGCCAGCGGCAGCGCCGGATCCACTTCACGCACGGCGGCGGCCACGCTCGACGTCAACGCTGTCGGCTGGAGGGTCGTGCGCGCGACGAGCGTCATCAAGCCGATCGCCAACTGCGTGTGCGGGATGTAGACCGCGGGCCGAATCTCGTCGTCTAGCCTCACCATGGCGATGTCGGCGACGACGCCGACGATCTCGACGTCCATGCCGCCAGCCGCGGCGCCGATCGAGACGTTCAACCGCTTGCCTAGTGGCTCCTCACCGCGATACTGCTGCCGCACCAGCGCTTCACTGACGATCGCCACCTGCGGTGAGTCGTGCGCGTCGGCGTCCGTGAAATCGCGACCGGCGACCTGACGAATGCCCATCGTCCGGAAGAAATCAGGCGCGACGGGTTTGACATCCGTGCCGGGGAACTGACCAGGCTCTGGCGCCGGACGATCGAGCCGATGGAAGCTGGTGCCGATGCCCAGGCCGGCCATCGGCAGGAAGCTCACCGCCGAGGCACTCTGCACCGAGGGTAGCGCGCGGATGCGCGACAGCACGTCCGAGTAGAACGCGCCCATCTTCTGCGGCGTGTCGTAGATGCGACCCGCCGCCGTCACGCGCGCGGTAAGCACACCTTCGGTGCGCATGCCCGGATCGACGTTCTGCAGTGCGACCAGACTCCGGATCAACAACCCCGCGCCGACGAGCAGCACGAGCGACAGCGCCACCTCCGCGATCACCAGCGCATTGAGCACGCGGCGCGCGCGTGGGCCGCTGCCGTGACGACCGCCATCACGAATGACGTCGTGGTTCTGGCCTGTCGCAAAGAACGCCGGCACGACACCGAAGACGAGACCCGTGCCGATCGCAAGCGCGAGCGTGAACCACATCACCGTGCCGTCGAGCGCCACCTGATCGAGTCGCGGCACCGGAATGCGATTGGCGACCAGCGCTAGCAGGCCGCGGTGAAAGACCACGGCCAGCAGCAATCCGGCGGCGCCGCCAGCAAGACCCAGCAACACGCTTTCCGTCAGAAGCTGTCGAAGCAGCCGACGACGACCGGCACCGAGTGCGGCGCGCAGGCCAAGTTCACGCTGGCGCACGGTGCTGCGCGCGAGGAGGAGATTGGCCACGTTCACGCACGCGATCAGCAGCACCAGCAATACCGCGCCGGTGAGCACCTGAAGGGCCGGACGGATCTGATCGACGGTCTGCTCGTGAATCGGCACCAGCGTGATCGACCAGTTGGTGTTGCGCTGCGGCTGCTCCAGTTCGAGCTGCGCCATCAACCCGCGCATTTCGCCAAACGCCTGATCGAAGCTGACGCCGTCGCGCAGTCGCGCGATGCCGTGTGACGACCCACGTCCGCGCGCCTGCCGCAACTGCTCGTCGGTGGCGCCGTACGGCATCAGGTAGTTGGCCGCCACACCTTCGACGGTGAACTGCGGCGGCATCACGCCGATGATGGTGCGCGGCTGCTGATTGACGGTGAGCGCGAGGCCAAGCACATCGCCGCGTCCGCCCAGGCGGTTCTGCCAGAACTCGTGCGTGATCACCATCACGCGCTCGGCGCCGGCGGGATCTTCAGCCGGCGTGTAAAGGCGGCCCATCTGCGGCTCGGTCCCGAGCGCCGCAAGCGCGTCGGCCGTGGCGTAGAGGCCTTCCACCTCCTGCGGTTGATCGCCAAGGACGATGGCCTGACGCGACGGACCGACCATGCCGATGCGCTCGAAGGATGTCGCGCGTTCTCTCCACGCGATGAAGTTGGCGCCGGAGATCACGTTGCGCACTTGAGCGGGACGATCGACGCGACGTTCCCAGATGGAGACGAGTCGATCGGGATCCTTGTACGGCAGCGGCTTCAGCAGCACGCCCTGGACGACGCTGAACACGGCGGAGGTGACGCCAAGGCCAAGCGCCAGGGCCAGCAACGCGGGAATCGTGAAGCGTGGCGCGCGCAGGAACGAACGGACGGCGATGCGGGCGTCCTGCCAGAGGTCCGCGAGGATCTGCGTCGGCGGCGCGCCGGGCACGAGCGGTGGCGGCGTATGCGCCTGCCGCAGTGCGGCGAGGCGCGCTTCGAGGAGCCTGCCGTTCTGAAACTCGGTCAATGCCTGTCGCTCGGCCTCGTCCGCGCTGGCGCCGCCCGCGAGCAGCTCGCGATACTGATCGTCGAGATGTTGCGACAACTCGTCGACGATCTCGCTCTCGCGCGGCGCCGACAGACGCAGACCCGAGAGCCGCGCGCGGATGTGCCGGGGCCATTCAGGCATGTTCGCCTCCGGTGACGCGCTGCACGGCTTCGACAAACGCCGCCCACGTGCGCCGCTGCTGCGCCAGCACGCGCCGGCCCTCCGCCGTCAGCTTGTAGAAGCGGCGGCGACGCTCGTCCGGCTTCTCCACCCAGGTGCCCTTGATCCAGCCGCGCTCCTCGAGGCGATACAGCAGCGGATACAGCGAATCGATATGGAACTTGAGCTGCCCGCCCGAGCGCGACTCGATCAGCTTGCTGAGGTCGTAGCCGTGCCGCGGCCGGGCGTCGAGCAGCGACAGGATGAGCAGCTCGGCCGAACCGCGCTTCAGTTCGCGATCCAGCGCCCGGGTGTCGATATCTGTCATGAACAGATAGTATGCGGACAGGTATGGGAGGTCAACGGGAGTGCTACACGGAGGTGCGGCACGAAGGTGCTACACGGGGGTGCTCCACGACGGTGTCCCACGAAGGTGCGGCACGGGGTGCGACATCGAACTGCGCGGGGCGAGGGGGCGCGGCCGGCAGCCCTGCGGAGAGGCCGTCGGCGTCAGTACGAAAACCGGCGCGCAAGCCTGGGTCGCGCGTGGGGCTGGGGGTCCCCACGCCTTGCAGAGTCAACGCGCTGGAGCGTCGGTTTTCCGGCCTCGGAGCCGGGCTGCCGGCCGCGCCTCCTCGCCCCGCGCCTGCCGCGAGTGGCCTTCAGCGCGATGCTCCCACCGCGACGCCGTAGCGCACAGCGCGAAGGCGCGCGGTCCCTCAGTGGGGCGTCGTCTTGTAGTGTTCGCGCAGGATGTCTCGACCGAAGTCGCCTTCGAAGTCGCGCCACACCGAGTGGATGTGGTTGTTGTCGTTCTGCGTGTTGTCGTATTCGATGAGGAACGTCGGCCCCTGCACGCGGTAATAGTGTGGGCCGCCGACCTCGGTGACGCCGGCCCACGCGAAGGTGATCGCGTCCAGCCCGGCCTGCTGCAGCCGCTCGAGCCGCGCCTTGCCAAGGTCCGGTTCGACCCGCGCGAGGTAGACGTCCAGCAGCGCGCGCAGCGCCTGCTTCTGCGCCGCCGTCATGTCCTTCATCGCCAGCCCCACCGGCGACAGCGGCGACACCTGCTGGCTGGCCATCGTGATGATGTCGCGCGGCGCGTCCGCCTGGATCGTCGCCTTGGCGCGCTGGCCGGCGTCGAGCGCCAGCATCAACGCGCGCGCTTTCTCTTCTTCCTCGGCGAGCGCCCGCGTCCCCTGCTTCGGTCCGCTCTTCACCACCGCCGGATTGGCGCCGAAGAACAGCGGCGCCCACGCCACCGGCCGCCCGCCGGCGACGGTGAAGTTCACCGAGATGTGATGCCCTTCGAAGCGCCAGCCCCACGGGTTCGACGATGACGGCGTGCCGAACACCGAGACGTAATACAACTCCGGATCGCGGACGATGGCGTTCGGTCCCGTACGCGGCGGCTCGATCGCCTTGAGCACGTTCTCAAGGTCGATGATCGTCGTCGCCGTCGTGTAACCGCGCATGCCGAGGCCCGTCTTCAACAGCGCGTGCGCGCGATCGCGCTGCGCCGGCTGCAGGCCCTTCAGCGGCACGCCCTGCCGCGCCTTGGGGATGAAATGGAAATCGAACCGATTCGCATCGTCGAAGGCAAACGCCGCCTTGGACTTCTGCGGCGCATCGAGGCTGGCGAGGAACGCCGTCGCCGCCTCGACCATGGCGTCCGCGACCACCGGCGGCGGCGCGCCGTACGGCGTGCTCCGCAGGAACAACATCAGCGCCAGGACGACAAAGACGGACGAGGCGTAGCGGCCCATGCTCCCTCCGATCGCGCGGACGATACCACCGGTGAGCGGGGCGGGCAACGTCGGCCGTAGATCAGATCGGGAGACGGGAGACGGGAGACGGGAGGCGGGAGACGGGAGGCGGGAGGCGGGAGGCGGGAGGCGGCAGGCGGGAGGCGGTCACGACGACGCGGGCCGGGACGTCCGGCGTGTAACGACTCGCGCCGTTCGCGCACTAGCCTCACGACGGACGCACGCGCGTCCGGTCCGACGAGGAGCGAAGGCACCATGATGTTCACTGGCACGAGCGCGGTGGGCCGGCACCTGGCCCAGGAGATCGAGATGGCCGCGCGGTCCGAGGCGAAGGTCCTCATCACCGGCGAAACCGGCGTCGGCAAGGACATGGTGGCCCGAAGCCTGCACGCGCAGAGCCAGCGGCGCAGCGCGCCGCTCTCCACCATCAACTGCGCCGGCCTGCCCGACACGCTGCTCGAATCCGAACTCTTCGGCCATGTCCGCGGCAGCTTCACCGGCGCCTTCCGCGACAAGGCCGGCCTGCTCGAAGCCGCCGATCGCGGCACCGCGTTCCTCGACGAAGCCGGCGAGATGAGCACGCGCATGCAGGGCGTGCTGCTCCGCTTCCTCGAAACCGGCGAGATTCAGCGCGTCGGCTCAGAGCGCGCCGTCCGCCGCGTCAACGTCCGCGTCATCGCCGCCACCAACCGCAACCTCTCGCGCCAGATCGCCGACGGCGCCTTCCGCGAAGACCTGTACTACCGCCTGAACGTCATCCGCATCCATGTCCCCGCGCTGCGCGAGCGCCGCGAGGACATCGCCGGGCTGTTCGCCCACTTCGCGGATCACTTCAGCCGGCACTACGGGGTGGCCCCGCGCGCCCTCAGCCCCGAGGCGCGCGCCGTGCTGCTCAACTATCGCTGGCCCGGCAACATCCGCGAGCTGAAGAACGTCGTGGAACGGCTGATCGTGAAAGCACCCGGCGCAACCGTCGAGGTCGCGGACCTCCCGGCGGAGTGTTTGTCCTCGAGTCCGGTGCTGGCCTTCCCGACGACGCAGCCGGCGCGCCCTGACGGGCACGCGACGGAACCAGGCGCCGAGATGAACGACGAGCACCAGGACTTCGACATCGTGCAGGCGCACGCCCGCGATGCCAGCGTGGCCGTGCGCGTCGCCACGCTGTTCCGCCGCATGACCGACGCCGGCGAGTCGTTCTGGGACGCGGTACACGCGCCGTTCATGGCGCGCGATCTCTCGCGCAGCGAACTCCGCGGCGTCATCCGCGCCGGCCTCGAACACACCGGCGGCAACTACCGCGTCGTCGTCGAGCTGTTCAACATGGCGCCGGGCGACTACAAGCGCTTCCTCGGCTTCCTGCGCAAGCACGACTGCCACGTCCCCTTCCACGCCTTCCGCGCCGTGCGTCATCGTCCGGCGAACGCACTCCCTCCGCGGCCGAGTTATCTCAGCGCCGTGGGGTGAACGGACAGGGCTGGAGGACTGGAGGGCTGGGGGGCTGGGGGGCTGGGCCGATCGCAAGATCACCAGATAGATCGCCACATCGTCAGATCCTTAGATTGATCGCCAGCTCACCAGATCACCACCTCACCAGATTCGCAATCTTCTTACGTCTCTGTCGCGTGAGCGTCTTGTCGCTTTCCTATCGTCCTGACTGGGGATGCGGCACTGCTGCCTCGTCATCCCCGAGGAGGACGAGTGATGCGACGGAGCACGACATTCCGCACGATGAGCGCGCTGGCGATGGCCGGCACGATGGCCGCGGGCACGGTGATGGCCGGCGGCGACAGGGACCAGAACGATCGGCGCGGCGCCGTGGCGAAGAACGTCATTTTCTTCGTCGGCGACGGCATGGGCGTCTCGACGATCACCGCGACGCGTGTTTACTCCGTCGGCGTCGCCGGCAACCTGGTCGTCGATCAGTTCCCGTACACCGCGCTCTCGCGCACGTATTCCGCTGACTCGATCACGCCCGACAGCGCGCCGACGATGACGGCGATGATGACCGGCGCCAACACCAACGCCGGTGTCATCGGTCTCGACGACAGCACCGAATTCCTCGACTTCAACGGCGACGGAGACGGCCGCCGCCTGACGACGCTGCTCGAACAGGCCAAGCGCGGCGGGATGAAGGTGGGCGTCGTCAGCACGGCGCGCATCACGCACGCAACGCCGGCGGCCACCTTCGCGCACATCAACGATCGCAACGACGAGAGCAGCATTGCGCGGCAGGCCCTGCCCGGCGACAGCGCATACAACGACCAGCTTGGCGACGGCATCGATCTGCTCTTCGGCGGCGGCCGCCAGTTCTTCGTCCCCAACACCGTCGTCGACGAAGAAGGCGGCAGCGGCAGCCGAACGGATGGCCGCGACCTGCGCGCCGAGTTCCGCGGCAAGGGCTACAGCTACGTGTGGAACACGGCCGGGTTCAACAACCTGACGACGAGGAGCCTGCCGGTGCTGGGGCTGTTCGAGCGCGGGCACATGGAGTACGAGTACGACCGCGCCAGCGACGCCGGCGGCGAGCCCAGCCTCACCGACATGACGCTGAAGGCGATCGACCTGTTGAAGAACGGTCAGGCCAGGCGCGGACAGAAGTCCGGCTACTTCCTGATGGTGGAAGGCGGTCGTATCGACCACGCCCACCACGAGGGCAACGCGCTCCGTGCGCTGCACGACGCGCAGGAACTGGACCGCGCCATTGGCGCCGCCGTGCGCGCCGTCGATCTCCGCGACACGCTCATCATCGTCTCGGCGGATCACAGCCACGTGTTCAACATCGCCGGTTATCCGCTGCGACCGTTGAACGAGATGCCGTATCCAGTGCGCTCGTTCGATCCGGGCTACGCGTCGCTGGCCGGCAACGGCATCCTCGACGTCGTGTATGACGTCAACACCGCGACCGGTCACGTCGAACCGTCGGGCGACGCCAACGGCGTGCCCTACTCCGCGCTCGTCTACGCCAATGGCCCTGGCTACCGCGGCGCCACGCGTGTCGATCCGCGCACCGACACGTTCCGCGGCCGCAACGGCATCGTCCCGAACGGTCCCGCGCACGAGGCGTACTTCCAGGAGTCGGCCGTGCCGATGGGGTCGGAAACGCACTCCGCCGAGGAAGTCGCCATCTACGCCATCGGCGCCGGATCGGATCTCGTTCGCGGCACGGTGAAGAACACGTTCATCTACCGTGTCATGGCGCGGGCGCTCGGGTTCTGATGACACGCCTGATCCGCGCATCTGCCGATCCACGGTTGATGATGGCGGCCGCGGCAACGCTGGTGGGGATGGGCGCAAGTGCGCTCATCCTCACGCGTGCGTCCGTGGCGGACGCGCCACCAGTCATCGAACTCCCCGCGCGCAAGACGGGCGCGTCACCGCCACCGGTCGACACGCCGGCGGTGCCGGTCGACGCCGAGCAGATCCCGGCAGTTCACTTTCAGCTCGAGACGACGTGGCACGACGCCCGTGGCTCGCGCCGCGCCGTGCAGCACGTCACGCGGACGGCTGATCGCATTCATCTCGTCCTCGAGGGTGGTCAGCGCGAGTGGCTGTTCACGCGCAATCCGGTGTTTCCCGACCGCGTGTCGGGCCTGCTGATCGATCACGGCAACCATCGCATCGAGCAGTACGACGAGTCGGACCTGCAGCGTCAGCTTCTCTTTCGCGGATGGGCCGATGTGCTGACGATGCGCGTCGATCCACGGCACGTCGCCTCACTCGCGGACACCGGCGAACGGCGCACCGTGGCCGGCATCACGTTCTATCGCTACCGCGCCGCCGACGCGGCGACAGGTCTTGTCGACGCCTGGTGGAGTCCGTCGCTCCTGCTCGC
>JADZCY010000360.1 GCA_020851325.1 Acidobacteriota bacterium
CATACCGACGCCGTCGGAGCCGGCCTGTTCGCCGTGCTGCTGTGCATGTCGATCCTGAGCTGGACGATCATCGTCGGTCGCATGCGCCGCGGCGTGGCGACGCGCCGGCGCGATCGCCAGTTTCTGCACGAACTCGCCGGCACCGACGTGCCGGCCGCGCGCAGGCACATCATCGAAACCCACGCGCCGCGCACGCCACTCGCCCGCATCGCGCTCGCCGGCCTCGACATCGCCACGCAGGCACCCACGCCCACCGCCCGCTTGCTGACGAGCCTGCAGCACCGGCTCGACGACGAGATCGCAGGGCTCGAAACCGGCCAGACCACGCTCGCGTCGATCGCGTCGAGCGCGCCGTTCATCGGCCTGTTCGGTACCGTGTGGGGCATCTATCACGCGCTGCTGAAGATTGCATCCACCGGCCAGACCTCGCTCGACCAGGTCGCGGGACCGGTCGGCGAAGCATTGATCATGACTGCGTGCGGTCTCGCCGTCGCCATTCCGGCGGGGCTCGCGTACAACGCGTTCCAGCGCCAGATCCGCCTGAATATCAGCCGCTTCGAGCAATTCGCCAACGACTGTGCGTGGCGCGAAGCGCCCGCGGGGACGATCGCGTGATCCGGGCCGGCGGGCGCCATGCTCGCGAGCAGGCCAATGCGGAAATCAACATGGTGCCGCTGATCGACATCATGCTGGTGCTCGTGATCGTGCTGCTGGTCACGGCGCCGCTGCTGACGCACGCGGTGAAGATCGATCTGCCGAAGGCGTCGAGCAAGCCGAACAAGGTCGAACCGCAGACGATTACGCTGTCGATCGACGCCGTCGGCGCCTTGCACTGGGATCGGGAGAAGCTGGCATGGCAGGCGCTCGCGCCTCGCCTCGACGCATTGCGCGATGCGTCACCCGCACCCGAAATCCACATCCGGGCAGATGGCACCACGCCCTACCGCAAGGTCGTGCGGGTGATGACGGCGGTGTCCGCCGCCGGCCTGACGCGCATCGGTTTCGTGACCGATCCGACGGCGCGGCGCTGAAATGGAACTCGCCGTTCCGCGTCAGCCCGGTCCGCTCGATCTCGGCGGCGTCGTGCTGTTGCACCTCGCGGTGCTCGCGGCGCTGCTCGTCGTGCGCAGCGAACCGGCGCCGGTCGGCGCGACGGCGCCGATCATGGCGCAGATCGTCCAGGCGCCGCTGACCGCGCCCGCCGGGCCGCGCGCGCAGCCGCCGCAGCACGTGCCGCCGCTCGCGATGCGCACGCTCCCGCGCCGGCAGCCGACACCGGTGCAGGAAGCACCGCAGCCGACGAAGACGAAGGTGAAGCCCTTGACCAGCAGCGCCCCGCACGCGGTGCGCGAGATCGCGACCGCGGCGCCGAAACGCATCACCCCACCGCCGCCTCCGAAACCGCTGCCGCGTGTCGCGCCAGCACCGCCTCCCGCGCCCGTCGCACGGGCCGCCGAGGCGGAGCCGACGCTGCCGCCGGTCGCCTCGGCGCCAGGCGCCACCGCGTCGTCGGCAGCCACGGCACCCACCGCGACACCGCAGCGCACGGCCGGCAGCAGCGGTTCGCCGCAGGACAACCGCGCGTACCTCTCCGCACTGCTGCAGCAGTTGAACCGCTTCAAAGTGTATCCGCCCGCACTGCGCCAGGCGAAGGTCGAGGGACGCGTCGTGCTCACGTTCACGATCGACGCGCTGGGCCGCGTCACGTTCGCCGACGTCCAGCGCACTTCCGGACATGCGGCGCTCGACGCTGCGGCCGAGCGCATGCTCGCCCGCGCGAGCCCGCTCCCGGCGATTCCATCGGCGATGGGCAAGACCAGCCTGACTTTGTCGGTGCCGATCGAATACTCGCTGCTGACCGATCGCTAGCGTCGCAGGAGACGCCAAGTAAACGCTGATCAATTTTTTTTCGAGGGTAGTAGCCGCCGCCAGACCCTGCACCAGCCATTGGGAGAAAGCGATGACTACGTCCATCAGAAAGCCGCGCTCGCTGCGCACACGACGCCCGTTCACGCGCACCGAACTGGGCTGCACGGCACTCGCCCTCGGGCTCGGCTCGGTCGCACTCACGCCGCAGGTACTGGCGGCGGAAGGCAGCGAAGTGATCGACCTCGACACCATCACGATCGAGGACCGCACGCTCGACACCAATCCCTATGCCGAACCCGGTGCGCCATACAAGGCGAAGAAATCGGGTGATTCGCGCTACCGCAAGAACATCGCTGACACCCCGAAGAACATCCAGGTCCTCACCAAGAAGCAGATCGAGGATTCCGGCTACACCGATTTGCGCGAGATCCTCGACACCCAGCCCGGCATCACGCTCGGTACCGGCGAGAACGGGAATGCCTTCGGTGATCGCTACATCATTCGCGGCCAGGAGGCGCGCAGCGACGTCTTCGTCGACGGCCTGCGGGATCCGGGCATGAGCCTCCGCGAGAGCTTCGCCGTCGAGCAGATCGAGATATCTAAAGGCCCGGACTCGAGCTTCGGCGGCCGCGGCACGACGGGCGGCGCGATCAACTCGATCACCAAGCAGGCGAGCCGCGACTACGATTTCACTAAGCTGTCGGCGGCCGTCGGCACCGATGACCATCACCGCACGACGATCGACGTCAATCAGCCGCTAGGTGAAGACTTCGCCGTGCGCGGAAACTTCCTGCACGCCTATGAGGACGTGCCGGATCGTGATCCGGCCGACCGCGAACGCATCGGTCTCGCTCTGTCGGGGCTCTACGAGCCGAACGCGAAATTCTCGGCGTTGCTCGACGTCTACGTGCTGCGCGCCGAAGACACGCCCGATCTCGGCTACTTCCTGACCGGCAGCGTCGCCAACGGCGATCGTGCGCCGGCGACCGACGTCCCGGTCTACGCCCAGGAAGACGACTTCCTGAGTTCCAACATCGATACCCTCACGGCGCGCCTTGCGTACACGTTCGATCCCACGCTGCGGCTGAGCAATGCAACGCGGCTCGGCCAGGCGGCCAATCGCTACGTGGCGACCGGCGCGCGTCTGCGCACCACCGATCCGACCAGCCCGGGAGGGATCTACGACGCGATTTCCCTCAGCACGCACCAGGGCTGGCAGGACATCGACTATCTGGCGAACCAGACGAACCTGTTCGTCGATCGCACGCTGTTCGGCATGCTGCATCAACTGAACGTCGGCCTCGAGTACACCGATCACAAGGCGCTGAACGGCATCTTCAACGTCGTCAACACACCGAACTGCAAATTTCCGGACGGCAACGATCCGGGCAACGCACCCGATGATGGCTTCTGCGCGACGCGTGCCGGTGGTGGCCCGGTGCCGGACATCAACGGCTTCATGCAACGCGTGATTGCGAAAGGTCCCTATGACAGCGACTGGCACATCGCAACCGTGTCCTATTCGGTGATGGACACGATCGACGTCACCGAGCGCTGGAGCGCGTTCGGCGGCGTGCGCCACGACGACTACACCTACGATCTGCTGACCCGCGCGAGGACCGGGCGCGAGCAGCGCTTCGATCTCGACGACTCGGTGTGGAGCTACCACGCGGGGTTGACGTTCAGATTTATGCCCTATGCCAACGTCTACTTCGCCTTCGCGACGGCCGCCGACATCAACGGCGGCGAATCCGACGTCGGCACCAGCGGTGCCTACGGCGGTCTCGCCGTGGCCCCCGACGGCGAGTTCAGCGGCGCCCCCGAGGAGACCGAGAGCTTCGAATTCGGCACCAAGTGGAATCTGCTCGATCAGAAACTGCTCGCCACCGCGGCCATTTTCCGCATCAACAAGGACGAGGTGTTCGAGAACGCGATCACCAACCCGGGCGATCCCAACCGTTACGCCAGCCTGGGCACGCTGAATACCGGCAAGAGCCGCATCAACGGCCTGGAACTCGGGCTCGCCGGCAATCTCACGCAGCGCTTGTCCGTGCAGGGCGGTGTGGCATGGATGGATGCGCGGATCCAGGACTCGAACAACCCCACGCGCATCGGCAAGACACTCAGCAACTTCGCCGATCTGACCGGATCGTTTCAGCTTCGCTTCCAGGCGACCGACAAGATCGCGCTCGGCGGCGCGATGAAGTACGAGAGCGAGAAATACGCCGGACAGCCGGACACGGCGCCGTCGTTCGATGCGTTCAACCGCTACACGCAACCGATCCCCGACTACGTCGTCGGCGATCTGTTCGCGGACTACACCCTCAACAAGCACGCGAACATGCGCCTGAACGTCGGCAACGTGTCTGACGCGGACTATTTCGTCGCCGGCTACCAGTCGGGCTCGTTTCTCTACAAAGGGGATGCCCGCAATGTCCGGCTGACACTCAATTACGACTTCTGAGCATTGCCGGCGCACACGAAGAGGAGGACTGATGCTGATCACCTGCGAGAAAGTGTTGGCGGCGGAGGAAGTGCGGGCGCTGCGTGCGACGCTGGCGCGTCTGCCCTGGCACGATGGTGCGGCGACGGCCGGCAGCCTGGGGCGTGCCGTGAAGCACAATCGCCAGGTCGACGAAGACGCCGCCGCCAACGCCGGGCTCGTCGACGAAATCCTGCGCCGGCTGCGCGCGACGCCGCGCTTCGTTTCCGCCGCGCTGCCGCACCGCTTCTATCCGCCGCGCTTCAACCGCTACGCGGTCGGTGAGACCTACGGCGCCCACGTCGACGGGGCGGTGATGCGGCTGCCCGGACGCGATGATCTCGTGCGCACCGATCTGTCGGCGACACTGTTCCTGTCCACGCCCGACGAATACGACGGTGGCGTGCTCGAGATCGACACGCGCTTCGGCGTGCAGGAGGTGAAGCTCGACGCAGGTGATCTCGTGCTCTACCCGGCGAACAGTCTGCACCGGGTGACGCCGGTCACGCGCGGTGAGCGCATCGCTTCGTTCTTCTGGATCGAAAGCCTGGTGCGCGACACCGATGCACGCGCGACGCTGTTCGACCTCGACGAAGCAATCCAGGCGCTGACCCCGGAGCGACCCACGGGAGATCCCGTCCTGCTCGCGCTGTCCGGCGTTTACCACAATCTTCTGCGCCTGCACGCGGCGACCTGAGCCAGGCGGGTCATCGATGGGCATGACCCTCACAGGCTCGACCGCATGAACGGGCGCTGGCGGGCGATTGCCGCTCCCGGCGACCGGCCCTAGAATCCGGCCGTCATTCACGCACGAGCACTCGCCCATGGATCTCAGTCCGCGTCGGCTCGGCGATGTGATCGTCCTCGGCCCCGCCGGGCGTATCGATCACCTCAACGCGGACGAGTTCCGGCGCGCGCTCGAACCGCATCTGAGTGCCTGCTCCGGCGAAGGTCCGGCGCTGCTGTTCGACCTCTCTGCGATCGAATATCTCTCGAGTGCTGGGCTGCGCGTGCTGATGATCGCGGCCAAGACGGCGAAGCCGCGCGGCGGCCGCGTGGCGGTCGCGGCGCCCCAGCCGCTGGTCGCCGAAGTACTCGACATCTCGCGCTTCAATCTCGTCTTTCCGGTGCACGCGTCGCTCGACGCCGGGCTGCGTGCACTGACGGAGCGCTAGACGATGCGCATTCGTTTCTGGGGCACCCGCGGTTCGCTGCCGATCG
>JADZCY010000361.1 GCA_020851325.1 Acidobacteriota bacterium
ATGACCGAAATCGATGTCGCCGTCATCGGCGGCGGCGTAGTCGGCCTCGCCTCGGCTCTGGCGATCGCCGGGCGCGGGCGGTCGGTGTGCCTGCTCGAGCGGCACGGCCGGCTGGGGCACGAGACCTCCACGCGCAACAGTGGTGTCATTCACGCCGGCATCTACTACCCCGCCGGCACACTCAAGGCGACGCTGTGCGTCGAGGGCCGCGATCGGTTGTACGACTTCGCGGCGCGGCACGGCGTGCCGCACGATCGCTGCGGCAAGTTGATCGTCGCCGCCACCCGCGACGAGATTCCCGCGTTAGAAGCGCTCGCAACGCGATCGGCCGCCAACGGCGTGCCGGTGGAGATGGTCGATCGCGCGTTCATCACCGCGCGCGAGCCGCACGTGGCCGGCGTGGCGGCGCTGTGGTCGCCGACGACAGGGCGCCTCGAGCCGGAGAGTTACGTGCGCACGCTGGCGCGACTGGCGGAGGCGGAAGGCGTCCACATCCTTCGCGGCTCCCCGCTCAACGGCGCCCACCCCTCCGGCGATCACATCGTCCTCGACACGCCGCACGAGTCGATTGCGGCCACCACAGTCGTGAACGCGGCGGGGCTGTATGCGGACGAGGTGAGCCGCATGCTCGGCGGCGAAGCGTTCACCATCTATCCCTGCCGCGGCGAATACGCGGAACTCGCCTCGTCCAGGCGCGCGCTCGTGAACGGACTCGTCTATCCCGTGCCACACGCGCCGGGGCATGGGCTCGGCGTGCACCTGACGAAGACGACGTGGGGGACGGTGTTACTCGGGCCAACGATTCACTTCCAGGACGGCAGGGACGATTACGAGAACGATCGCCTGCCGCTCGAAGCGTTCGTCGACGAAACCCGCGGGCTGCTACCCGACATTACGCTTGCCGATCTGCAGCCGGGCAGCTCCGGCATCCGCGCCAAGCTGTGTCCGCCGGATCAAGCGTTTGCGGACTTCATGATCCGCCGCGATACGAAAAACCCGGCCGTCGTCCAGGTGGCCGGCATCGACTCGCCGGGGCTCACGTCATCGCTCGCCATCGCGGAAGCCGTAGCGGGACTTGCAACGTGACTCGAAGCGAGCAGTCCCGAGGGTCGAGGTGTCCCGATCGAACTGTCGTCCCGACCGCCTTGTCGCTCCCGGCAGTGTGGCATTCGTCCACCGTATACTGACGACGTGAAGAGGCCGCTGGCGTCGGATACGGATCCGGAGATCGAGGCGCGTCAGATCGACGCCTGGCGCCGGATGACGCCCGAGGAAAAGTGGCACATCGTCGAGGCAATGAACCAGACGGTGCGCGAGCTGGCGCTGGCCGGCATTCGCGACCGCTTTCCGAACGCGTCGCCACGCGAACAATTCCTGCGGCTGGCGCAACTCCGCCTCGGCGACGACCTCGCGCGCGAGGTGTATCCGGAACTCGACGAGATCGACCCGCGATGACCGGCGCGGTGCAATCGCTGAACGCGCGATAGCGAGCCTACGGAGTGGGGACCACTACCTGCACTTCGTTGGACACAGCGCCAGCGCCCGTGTGATTCAACGCACGCAGACGCACGTAGTAACGACCGGCGGGCACTTGCGGGATCGTCACCGAGTTGCCGCTCGACACTGGCAGCACGGCCAGGTCCGCGAGACCAGGTGCACTTCCCGCTTCGACGCGATATCCCGTCACGACGTCGTCAGGTACCGTCCAACTCAGCGTCACGCTATTCCCGCTGACGGTCGGCGCATCCAATGTCGGTGAACCAGGCGCGACACTGATCGCCATCTGCACGCAGGTGCCAGACGGCACCGGGGCGAGGAATGCCAGGTTGCCGGTGCCGGCATCGATCCGATCGAACCGGCCTCCTTGGCAGACCGTCCCCGGACTGGTTGGCGGCCGCTGCGCGGGCGGTTGTTGCGTCAGCATCAGAACGCTGCCACCTTCCGAATCCGACCACAGTCCGAGACGCCCGGCTTGATCCGTGAAGGACACAGTGGACCACGTTGCCGCGTCCACAATCCACAGCTTCGCGCTGCTCGTTCCGGTTGTGAGCGTGCTGATCGGCACGATCAGCCGCTGTCCATCGGCCGCAATTGTCGCCTTGCCTACTGACGATACGTCTGCGGAATACTGCGGGACCCCGGCCTCACCGATCATCGTGCCGCCTGGTATCTCGTACGCCCTGATGCTTCCCTGGTTGGACGACAAGATGAACAACGTGGACTCGTCGTCGGTGACAGCGCTGAAGCGTCCGTCGAGCGTGAGCGTCCACTCGACCGCGCCCGTTTCGATGTCGAGGGCCTTCACGGTCCGCTCGATCCCGGTTACCTGGCTGACGTACACGCGACGTCCCGAGGCAGCGACGCCTTCCAGCGTCCATCCGGTGGTGCCGGCAATCGAGCGCTCACCGCTTGCATCGAAGACGACGACGCCACCAGCGGAGGACTGGACAATCACACGCTCGTGCCGCGGGTCGACGAGAGGCGTCCCGCTGAAGCATGGCAACCAACCTGTGGTGCGCTGGCGAGTGTCGAACACCGCCACCTGGCAGAGGCCCGCAAGCCGCTGCGTCGACAGCACGTAACGGCCGCCGGCGACGACAAGCATGCCGTCCGTCACACCCGGCCAGGCGGCCAGGGTCGTCAACGGACCAATCTGATTGCCCTGCAAGGGGAAAGAGACGAGCGATGTCGGCCCGGTCGGTTGCGTGCCTTGCGCCACCGGCGCCGGCGCTCCCGCATACACCACGGTTTGCGCCTGGGCGATGGTGGGGCTGGCACTCGCCAGAACGACGAGGAGGAGGGCCGATGTCAGGGCGCGCATGGCGCCAGTCTACTCCTCGGCGTCTGGCGTCGCTACAGCGGTGAAACGCCGGTCAGTCAACTCTGCGCCGCAGCACGACCAGATCCTGAACGTTGCCAATACACGCGGGCAGGATGTCGAGAACCTCGAAGTATCGCGACCACTCGCGCCGCACGTACGCGTGGGAATGCTGCGTCGTGCGGTAATACGTCTTGTCCTCCAGCACGTCGTCCAGGTCGTGGCTGTCGCTATCGACAATGCCACGTTGTTCGACGAGATCGCAGAACGGCACCGACTGCGTCATCGCATGCACGGTCGGCCCATGGATGGACATGAGCAGAATGGCGCCGGGCCTGGTCACACGTCGCAGCTCGCCGAGCCATTCGAACTGCACGGATTCGGTGAGATGCGTGAAGATGGACAACCCGATCGCGAGATCGAACGCCGCATCCGGCAGCGCTGACGGCGGGTGCAGTGGCAGGTGCACGTAGTTCGTGGCCGGCAGATGCTCGCGGCACCACGCGAGGTTGTCGTCATCGATGTCCGCGCCGGTGATGCGCAAGCCCTCCACGCTCAGCAGATATCGCAGCAGGCGGCCACTGCCGCAGCCCCAATCGAGGACGTGCGAGAACGACGACAACGGGCGCTGAACGACGTGGTCGAGCACACGGGCAATCTTGCGGAAGTTCGAGTAGCCGACGATGCGAAACGCGGCCTCGTCGGGCGCACCGTGCACGCGCTTGATGCGCGCGCCCTCAGGCACTGGAAACCGCTCGAGTGCCTCCGGCCAGCAAGCTTCCTGCTGCCATGACCGGAACGGTTCGAGCGTGCGCCCATCGACGAGGTCGAACTCGATCGGCGTTCTACCGGCGACTTCATCGGCGGTGAGCGTTGTCGAGGCACTGAACCCGGCCCGGCCGGCACCGTCGATGAAGCCGTAGACACCTTCGAGGTCGGGCCGCGAGCGATCGTAATGCCACTGCTCGAATGGCCGACCATTCAGGGCCAGGGTGGCGTGTGCTCGCTGATCGTCGGGCGGCAGCGCCCAGCCCTCGACGGTCAGCACTGCGCCCTCGACACGAGCACGGTCCGCCGTCCACAGCGAGCGACCAAGCAAGGTGCGCAGGCGCTGACGTGGCGGCTGACCGGAAACCGACAACAGTCTCTTCAACCTTCCGAGCATGTGTGCGTCCGTGATGATACCCCGCGATCACAGAGACCGCGGGAATGTGACTCGAGATGTACACTTTCCCGCGTGAAGAAGTGGCTGGGCCGAACGATTCGCCGGTTGGTGAACGCTGTACGAGCACCCGCGGCGCCATCGGCGATCATCGACACCTACGTCACGTCACCGCCGTCACCGGAGAATGCCGCACGCATCTTCGAGGACGAATGGGTGTCGGCCTTCCCGTCGCCGTTCGAGACCGTCACGGGCGGGAAGGCGCTGCTGTTCGACGATCACCGCGTTCACTGGGCGTTGGAGCGTCTTGGCAGTGTGGCCGGTCACCGAGTCCTCGAACTGGGCCCGCTCGAAGGCGGCCACACCTACATGCTGGATCGCGCGGGTGCCGGCGAAGTCTTCGCGATCGAAGCGAACACTCGTGCGTTCCTGAAGTGCCTGGTCGCGAAAGAGATCGTCGGCATGCCGTCGGCGCGGTTCGTCTGCGGCGACTTCCGCGCGTTCCTGCGCGACACCAGCGAGCGCTTCGACCTCGTCATTGCGTCGGGCGTGCTGTACCACATGGTGAATCCGGTGGAAGTGCTGAGCCAGATCTGCCGCGTCACCAACCGGGTGTTCTTATGGACGCACTACTACGACGAAGCGCTCCTGGCGGCCAACCCGGAAACGAAGCACCGCGTGATGCCGGGGCAGCCGTCAGAGCACGCCGGGTATCGACACGAACTCTACCGCCACGACTACGGCCGGGCACTCGAGGAGCACGGCTTCTGCGGGGCCGGCGCACTTTACTCGAACTGGCTCACGCGCGACGCCATCGTCGGCGCGCTCCGACACTTCGGCTTCGAGCAGTCGAAATTGGCCCGGAGCAGCCACAGCATGTCAGCGGACCCGCGTTCTGCATCGCGGCGTCCAGGCGCGCGGCGCCGTAAGACTTCGTCCGCGAGCGACCATGAGCCATTGCTCGAACTCATCGCACCTTCTTGACGCGCCTGTGCGGTCGACGACAGCGGTTCTTCACCGCGTTCATCGCACGTGCGCCTGCCTACCCTGTCAGCGGTCATCTGAAACCGCGTAAATCTGGACTTTCGTCGGCAGCCCTCGTTCTGCATCTCCTCTGAAGTCAGCGGTCATCGAAGAGCCGTGCAGGCGTTCGGCGGCCGTCGAGACGACACCG
>JADZCY010000362.1 GCA_020851325.1 Acidobacteriota bacterium
TGCACCTGAAGCGCTTCACGCCGATGCCGCTGCCCGACAACACGCGCACGGCGATGCTCGACTACCTGCGGCAGAACGCCACCTACCCGCTCTCGGACGCCAACCTGGCGAACAAGGCCTCGGGCCTTGGCCGCCTCATCGTCGGCTCGGCCGAGTTTCAGTTCAACTGAGGGCGCCGTCATGAGCTTCTCACGCAGGCAATTCGTCAAGGGCGGCATCACGGCGTTCACGTGGGGTTTCGCGGCCCCGCAGTTCCTCAGCGACCTGGCGTTCGCGCAGGGCGGAGGTTCGCGCAACCTCGTGGTGCTGTATCTCGGCGGCGGCAACGACGCCCTCAGCACGCTCATTCCTTACGGCGACGCCGACTACTACGCCCGTCGGCCCACGATCGGCGTGCCGGCCAACGCCGTGCTGCAGGTCGGCACCGATCGCGGCGGCAACATCCTGGGGCTGCATCCGGCGCTCATCGGCATGAAGCAGATCTTCGAGGCCGGCAAGCTGGCGATCGTGCAGCGCACCGGCTACGAGAACTCGAGCCGCTCGCACTTCCAGGGCTTCGACATCTGGGGCACGGGGAATCCGAACGACACGAGCGGCGCCGGCTGGCTGGGCCGCTACCTCGACTCACTGCCCTCGCCGGTGGATCCGCTGGTCGGCTGGAACACCACGCGCGAGACGCCGAAGCCGCTGCAGGCGCGCACCATCGGCGTGCCGTCGATCACGAGCCCGGCCACGTATGCGTTCGCGAGCCCGAACGGCGCGGCCGAAGCGGCCTTCGAGCGCACCGCCGCGCAGCGCATCTCGTCGCACCTGCCCGCCGACCGGCCGCATCTCGCCTACGTGAACTCCACGGTGCAGGCGGCGATGGTGACGCTCGAACGGGTGGCCACGGTGGCCGCGTATCGTCCGTCGGTCACCTATCCGAACACCGGCCTCGGCTCGGCGCTGCAGGCGGTGGCCGGAGCGATGAACCGCCAGATCGGCACCAAGGTGTTCTGGGTGACCACCGGCGGCTTCGACACGCACGCCAACCAGAATCCCGTGAACGGCGCCTATAACACGCTGATGGCCACGGTGAACAACGGCGTCGTCGCGTTCTACAACGACCTGAAGAACCAGGGCCTGCTCGATTCCACGATGGTGATCGTGTTCTCGGAGTTCGGACGCCGCATCACCGAGAACGGCAGCAGCGGCACCGACCACGGCGCCGCCGGCATCATGATGGCGTTCGGCGGACTGGTGCGCGGCGGACTCTACGGCACCGCCGCGAAGCTGCGCCAGGATCCGTCGAACCCGGGACTCGAGAACAGCGCCGGCGACGTGCGCTACGAGACCGACTTCCGCGCCGTCTACGCGCGCGTGCTCGACGACTGGCTGGGCGCGAACTCGGTGTCGATTCTCGGCGCCGATTTCCGCGGCAACGCGCCGAGGATTCTCTAAAGAGCAGGGGCTCGGGTCCCGGGGCTGGGGTCTCGGGATCCTCTCACTACGGGATTGGCCACGACCTGAAGCGCCAAGCCCGGCGCCCGAGCTCAGCGATCCCGCCCACCGCGCGGGCGCACTCCCGGGACCGGCTCAGCTGCTGGCCTGAGCTGTCCACCTCTTCCCACCCCTGCGCTATGCTCGGACGCATGAGATCCGCATCGCTGTCCCTGCTGGTGGCGCTCGCCCTCGCGGCGAGCGTGGTGGCGCCTCGTGCGCAATCGAAGGACGAGGCCGTCAAGGAGGCGGATCGCATCAGGGCCGCCATCACCGTGCTGGACGAGGTGATGGCCGCGGCCGACAAATCGATGCCGAAGAACATCCTCGAACGGGCCGAGGCCATCGCGGTGTTCCCGTCGCTGGTGAAGGCCGGGTTCGTCGTGGGCGGACAGTTCGGGCGTGGCGTGATCAGCGCCCGCGACACGGCCACGGGGCAGTGGTCGTCGCCGGCGTTCCTCACCGTCACCGGCGGCAGTTTCGGCGCGCAGATCGGCGCGCAGGCCGTGGACCTGGTGCTGGTGGTGCAGAACCGCCGCGGTCTCGAGAACCTGCTCAACAACCAGTTCAAGATCGGCGCCGACGCGTCGGTGGCGGCGGGCCCGGTGGGGCGCGATGCCTCGGCCAGCACCGACATCCAGCTCCGCGCGCAAATCCTCAGCTACTCGCGCTCGCGCGGGCTGTTCGCGGGCGTCACGCTGAACGGCAGCACCATCCGGCAGGATCGCGACGCCAACGAACGCTTCTATGGCGTGGCGTATCGCACCAAGTCCATCGTGCTGGAGAAGATCGGCGGCTCGCCCGATCCGTCAGGCGAGTGGAAGGCGGCGCTGGCGAAGCACGCGGGCGGATTGCCGTAACGACGCTCGATGGCCGAGGACGACTGGTACGCCGAGCTCAAGCGCTACTTCGAGATCGTCACCGGCATCGGCGGCGGCCTGTTCCTGATCGCGTCCGGTCTGATGGGTTACGACCTCGGTCGTCGGACGTACGGACCAGGAATCGAGACGCCGTCTCGATGGATCGGCCACGTGCTGTGGCTCGACGTTGCGATTGGAGTCGGATTCCTGGCGTGGGGCCTGTGGCGCCTGCGCTCGAAGTCATCGGAGCGCTGACTGGCTGGCGCGCCTATCGCGGCGCCCACTCCACGGCTACGCCGCCCTGAAGGCGCACGAGCGGCGGCTGGATCGATTCACCCCGGCGCGTGCCGCCGATGGCGCCGGCGCGCAGTTCGGGGCGGATCGTCCAGCGGTCGCCCAGCGCGGTCCGCGCGCCCAGATGCAGTTCCCACGCGAGGCGCGTGAGACGCCATGGCCGGTCGCGCTCGAACGGCAGCGCCAGCGGATCGCGGGTGGTGAGCGTGCCGGTCGACCGCGTCACGCCGAGGCCGCCGCCCACGAACGGCCGCGTGCGCCACTGGCGCGGACCGAGCTGCCAGAGGCCGCGTCCCATCAGGTGCAGCGCGTGGCCGTCGGCGGCGAGATAGCCTGAATCGCGGCGGTGGGCGAGCCAGCCGGCTTCGACGCCCACGCGCGCGTGCGCTCCAAGAGCGGTCCAAGCGTCGAGCGCCACGGCGGCACCGCGTCCCAGGTGGGTCTCGTCATCCCAGAGCGACGCGGCGGAGACCGACGCGCCGATGGTGCGATCCGGCGCCGCTCCAGGCGTCTGTGCAAGGGCCGGGAACGTGGCCAGCAGCCACGTCCCGAGCACCCACCAGCAGCGAGTCATCGTGCGGTTACGCGGCGATCGCGTGGTGGTCGCGTAGCGCCACCCAGCCGCGGGTGATGCGGTAAATGGCCCAGATGCCGAGCAGGAACAGGCCCACGCCCCAGATGGCGAAGCCCACCAGGATCAGGGTGAGCGGCAGGCCGGCGATGAAGATGGTGCAGGCCCACAGCATGGCGAACCAGAAGGTGCGGATCTGCCAGGTGAAGTGCGACTCGAGCCACGTGCCCTGGGCCTCGCCGCGCTTCACGTAGTTCAGGATCACCGCGATGATCGACGGCCATCCGAACAGGAACGAGCCGACCACGCTGGCGGCGCCGAACGCGCCCAGCGCCAGCCCCACGGCGTGCAGTGCGTAGGTGACGTGCGACCAGGTGACCAGAGACGGGTCGGGGTCGCGGTAGATCGTGGACTCGGTCATGGCGTCCTCCTGCCCTCCCGCTCCGTGCGCGGGCGACATGGGCGACACTCTGGTTAGACGAAACCTGTCCCCACGCGTTCCGGGGGGCACCGCCGGCCCGCCCGGGTGTCTCGGTTCGTCTTCCGCCGCCGCCGGGCTGGCGGGTTTACGATAGCCGGATGACCGCTCGCCGCCTGCTCGCCGCGTCGCTCGTCCTGGCCTCGGCCGTCTCCGCCGCTGCCCAGACCAAGGCCGACCCCACCGACAAGTTCCGCCAGCTCGAAGAGATCCTGCCGACGCCGAACGACCAGCGCGGGCCGTCGGGGGCGCCGGGGCGCGCCTACTGGCAGCAGCGGGCCGACTACGACATCGACGTCGAGCTCGACGACGTGAAGCAGCGCATCGTCGGCAAGGAGACGGTGACCTACTTCAACCAGTCGCCCGACACGCTCACCTATCTCTGGCTGCAGCTCGATCAGAACCTGTTTGCGAAAGACTCGGACAGCAACCTCACGCAGACGGCGCCGTCGCTCGACAAGCCGTCGTACGCGGCGCTCGATCCGTTCGTGAACCGCGACTTCGACGGCGGCTTCAAGATCGCGGCGGTCACCGACGCCACCGGCAAGGCGCTGCCGCACACCATCAACAAGACGATGATGCGCGTCGACCTGCCCACGCCGCTCGCGCCCGGCAAGTCGGTGACGTTCGGCGTGTCGTGGAGCTACAACGTGAACGACGCGCGTCGCATGGGCGGCCGCTCGGGGATGGAGTTCTTCCCGAAGGACGGCAACTACATCTACGAGATCGCGCAGTTCTTTCCGCGCCTCGCCGCCTACAACGACGTCAGCGGCTGGCAGCACAAGCAGTTCCTCGGCAGCGGCGAGTTCACGCTCGAGTTCGGCAACTACAAGGTGCGCATCACCGCGCCGAACGATCACGTGGTGGGCGCCACCGGCGTGCTGCAGAACCCGAAAGAGGTGCTGACCGCGGCGCAGCTCGCGCGCCTCGAGCAGGCGAAGACCGCGAAGCAGCCGGTGCTGATCGTGACGCCCGACGAAGCGAAGGCGGCGGAAGCCGGTAAGCCCACCGGCAAGAAGACGTGGATCTTCCACGCCGACAACGTCCGCGACTTCGGGTTCGCCTCGTCGCGCAAGTTCATCTGGGACGCCCAGGGCCACAACGTCGAGAACAACCCGGTGATGGCCATGTCGTACTACCCGAAGGAGGGCAATCCACTCTGGGGGCAGTATTCGACGGCGGCCATCATCCACACGCTGAACGTCTACTCGCGCTACTCGTTCACCTACCCGTATCCGATCGCCATCTCGGTGAACGGACCCATCGGCGGCATGGAATACCCGATGATCTGCTTCAACGGCCCGCGGCCGGAAGCGGACGGCACCTATCCGGCGCGCACGAAGTACGCGCTCATCTCGGTCGTGATCCACGAGGTGGGCCACAACTTCTTCCCGATGGTCGTCAACAGCGACGAGCGGCAGTGGACGTGGATGGACGAGGGTCTCAACTCGTTCCTGCAGTTCCTCACCGAGCAGGAATGGGAGGACAACTACCCCTCGCGTCGCGGCGAGCCGAAGAACGTCGTGGACTACATGCTCGATCCGAACCAGGAACCGATCATGACCAACTCCGAGTCGGTGAAGCAGCTCGGGAACAACGCGTATCTCAAGCCGGCCACGGCGCTGAACATCCTGCGCGAGACGGTGATGGGTCGCGAGCTGTTCGACTTCGCCTTCAAGGAATACGCGCGCCGCTGGAGGTTCAAGCGGCCGATGCCGGCCGACTTCTTCCGCACGATGGAGGACGCCTCGGCGGTGGACCTCGACTGGTTCTGGCGCGGCTGGTTCTACTCGACCGACCACACCGATCTCTCGATCGACGACGTGCGCTACTACACGCTCGACACCGGCAATCCCGAGGTCGAGAAGGCGCTGCAGCGCAAGCAGCAGACCGAGGCGCCGAAGACCATCTCGGCCGAGCGCTACGAGAACACGCCGAAGGTGGTCGAGGGCAATCCGGCGCTGGCCGACTTCTACAACCGCTTCGATCCGCTGGCGGTCACGCCCGCCGATCGCGACGCCTACCAGAAGTTCCTGTCGGGCCTCTCCGACAAGGAGAAGGCGCTGCTCGGCGCCAACAAGAACTTCTACCTGATGGACTTCACGAACGTCGGCGGCCTGGTGATGCCGATCCTGCTGAAGGTCGACTACGTCGACGGCACCAGCGAAGAGATCCGCATCCCGGCGGAGATCTGGCGCCGCAACTACAAGCACGTGTCGAAGCTGGTGGTCACTGACAAGGTGGTGAGCCAGTTCACGCTCGATCCGAAGCTCGAGACGGCCGATGCCGACCTGTCGAACAACTTCTTCCCGCGCAAGCCGGTGATGACGCGCTTCCAGCTGTTCAAGCAACAGCAGCAGGCGGCGCCCAACCCGATGCAGCAGATGGAGAAGAAGGGCACGAACGACGCCGCGCCGCGTCCGCAAGGCGGACAGTAGTGCGGGTGCGCCTGGCGGTCGTGACGGCCTTGGCGCTGATGGCGTCGATGCCGGCGATCGTGTCGGCGCACAAGTTCTACATGAGCCTCACGGTGGCGGATCACAACGCCACCGAGAAGTCGCTCGAGTTCACGATCCGCCTGTTCGCCGACGATCTCGAA
>JADZCY010000363.1 GCA_020851325.1 Acidobacteriota bacterium
GAAACGACTTAGCGCTGCTGCCTTCCGGCCCTGACGCGGTTCGCCGCCCTGAGATTGCACAGGTCCCGGGCCGCGGTGCGGCCCGCGCCGAGCCGGCCGGGACGGCCAGTCGGCGGTGGAACGTCCTGTCAGTGTAGCACCAACAGGAACGCAGGACCGCGCTTCGCGCGGTCCTATTTCATCAGTTCGTTCGCGAGGCGAACGTAGAGCTCGACGGCGGCTTCCAGTTCGGCCACGCGGACGTGTTCGCGGTCGGTGTGCGCGACCTCGATGGAACCTGGCCCGAGCAGCAGCGGCGTGCCCCAGGCGTTCAGGAACGGGATGTCGGTGGTGTAGGCAAACACGGCCGTGTCGAAGCCGTCGCGTGTTTCCAGGTGGACCGGCGGCACTTCCAGCACTTCCGTGATCGTCGCGCGGTCGCGGACCACGTCGCCGAGGACGCGGCGGAGGTCGTCGTGCGGACCGACACTGCGGAAGATCAACTCCGCCGAGGCGCGTGGCGAAACGACGTTCGGCGCCACACCGCCGGTGATGAGGCCGATGGTGTGAAGGGTGCGGCCGAGCAGCGGATCCGAGGGCCAGTCGGCGGCGCGAAGCGAGATCAGCACGTCGATCAGCGCATCGATGGCCGACACGCCCAGCTCGGGATAACCGGAATGGGCGGCGCGTCCCTCGGTGGTCAGCGTCACGCGATACACGCCGCGGGTGGCCGCGCCAAGGCGGTTCTCGGTCGGCTCGCCGTTGATCAGATACCTGGCGCGGGAGCCGATGGTGTTGGCGGCAATCGCGCCATCGCTGCCGCGTTCCTCGCCGGCCACGAACACCAGTCCGATCCGCGTCTGGCCAGCCGCGCGCAGCTTCTCGGCTGCCGCCACCTGCGCCGCCAGGATGCCCTTCGCATCGCAGGCGCCGCGGCCGTAGAGCACGCCGCCCTCGAGACGGCTTGGAAAGAACGGCGGCACGCAGTCGAAGTGCGTGGAGAACACCACGTCCGGCTCGCCCACCGCGGCGATGACGTTGCTGCGTCCGTTCGCCAACGGCTGCTCCAGCACCGAATAGCCGCGATAGCGAAGGTATCCGGCCAGCACGTGTGCCACTTCACCTTCGTGGCCGGTGGTCGAGTCGATGTCGATCAGATGTCGCGCCAGCGCGACGACGTCTACCGGATCCACGCTTCAAGCTCCGTTCGTGTGTCGGTGCGATCGTCGCGATACTTCACGATCACCGGCGTCGCCAGCGACAGCCCCCACTCCGCACCGGCGCCGACGCTGACGCGCCGCGCGCCGGGCACGACCACCGCACCCTCGGGAATCACCAGCGGCTGCCCCGCGTCCGGCTTGATGATACGTTCGTTGGGCAAGTCGTACACCGGCGTCGAACCGGTGAGCACCGTACCGGCGGCAATCACCGCGCGCCGCTTGATCACCGCGCCCTCGTAGATGCCCGTGTTGCCGCCAACCAGCACGTCGTCTTCGATGATGACGGGCATGGCGCCGACCGGTTCGATGACGCCGCCGAGTTGCGCCGCGGCGCTGACGTGCACGCGTTGACCGACCTGCGCGCAGGAGCCGACCAGCGCGTGCGAATCGATCAGCGTGCCTTCGCCAACATAAGCGCCGATGTTGATGTACATCGGCGGCATGCAGATGACGCTCTTCGCCAGGAACGCGCCGGCACGCACGCTCGATCCGCCGGGGACGATGCGCACGCCGGCGCTGGTGCCCGGTCGCAGCAGCGGCATTGTGTCCTTGTCGTAGAACGGCAGGCCCTCGCTCATCTCGACCAGATCACCGAAGCGGAAGCCGAGGAGGATGCCCTGCTTCACCCAGGTGTTGACGCGCCAGCCGGTGGGCGATGTCGCATCGGGCTCGGCCGATCGCACCTCGCCGCTTCCAAGCGCGGCACGCAGCTCGGCAAACGCCGCGCGGGCCTCGTCGCGATTGGCGGTGGCGCCGGCGGCAAACAACGTTTCGATTCGTTCCTTCACGCGTCAGATCTCCGTCAGGACTCGCGCATCACCGCGCGACGAGGTCGAGGTCGCGCAGCATGGCCCGCATCTTCTGCTGCGACGCCTCGCGCGGCAGCACCATCGGCAGCCGATACACCGGTTCGAGCAGACCCATCGCCGCCATCGCGAACTTCACCGGGCCGGGGTTCGACTCCATGAAGTTGCCGATCATGATCGGCAGGATGCGCTGGTGCACGCGCCGCGCCGCCGGGTAGTCCCCACGCTCGGCGGCTTCCACCATCTCCACCATCAGCGCCGGGATGCTGTTGGACGCGACAGAAATGATCCCGCGTCCGCCAATCGCCATCAGCGGCACGGTCACCGCATCGTCTCCGGAGAGGACGAGGAAGTCGTCCGGCACGGCGTGGATGATCTCGGCCATCTGCTGGATGTTGCCGGAGGCTTCCTTCACGCCGACGACGTTCGGGATGGTGGCGAGCCGCGCCAGCGTCATCGCGTCCATGTTGGTGCCGGTGCGGCCGGGAACGTTGTAGAGCACGATGGGCAGCGGCGTCGCCTCGGCCACCGCCGAGAAGTGCGCATACATGCCCTCGGGCGTCGGCTTGTTGTAATAGGGCGTCACGGAGAGGAGGCCATCCGCGCCGGCCTTCTGCATCAACTTCGCCAGGTGCACCACGTCGCGCGTGTTGTTGCCGCCGGCGCCGGCCATGATCGGCACCGCGCCCTTCGCTTCGTCGACGACGACCTCGACGACGCGGCACCACTCGTCCTCGGTGAGCGTTGGCGTTTCGCCTGTCGTGCCGCAGGGCACGAGGAAGTGCACGCCGGCATCAATCTGCCGCCGCGCCAGCCGCCGCACAGCCGCTTCGTCCACCGCGCCGCTGGCCGTGAACGGCGTCACCAGCGCCGTGCCGACACCGGTCCATCGTGTTCTCATCACCCGCACCTCCGTGCCGCACCTTCAACTCGCACCTTCGTGAGCACCTACGTGGAGCACCCCCGTGGAGCACCCCCGTGGAGCACCTACGTAACCACATCCTGCATTCCGTACCAGCCGCGCCGCCCGATTATCCACTTCGCGGCGACCAGCGCGCCGCGGGCAAACACCGCGCGATCGCGCACCGTGTGCGTCAGTTCGATCGTTTCCGACGGGCCGTCGAAGCCCACCGTATGCGTGCCGGGAATGAAGCCGGCGCGCGCCGCCGAGATGTCGATTGGCCGCGTGAACGAAGCATCCTTCATCACCTGCGCCAGCATCAGCGCCGTGCCGGACGGCGCGTCCTTCTTCTGATCGTGGTGCCGCTCGTGAATCCACGCGCCGAAATCGGCATGCGGTGCCATTCGCCGCGCTGCCTCCTCGACGATCAACTGGAACACGTTCATGCCGATCGAGAAGTTGGCGGCGGCGACGACACCGATGCCGTGTTCCGCGACAACCGCCCGCATCTCCGCCTCGTGCGCCTGCCAGCCCGTGGTGCCGATGACGAGATTGATGCCGCGCTCGGCCAGCAGCGGCAGGTTCGTCGGCACGGCCTCGGCGAGCGTGAAGTCGATGGCGACGTCCACGCCCTCGAACGGTGCGTCGATGAGCGCGCGCTCGCCTGACGATCGATCGACGATGCCGGCGACCTCGAAGCCGTACTCGGGCGCCAGCATTTCCACCTGCCGGCCCATGCGGCCGTGTCCGACAATGAGCAGCCGCATCGCGTCAGTCGCGCGTGCCGGCCACCGAGGCCGACACCGGGTAAGGAGCGAAGAACGTGTCGTGCAGCCGGCCGAGGGCCGTGGCCACGTCGCGCTCGCGAATGACAAAGGTGATGTTGCGGCGCGACGCCGCCTGCGACACCATGCGCAGCGGCAAGTCGCCGAGCGATGTCAGGACCTGCGCCGCCATGGCCGGGTCGCGCTGCAGGCCCTCGCCCACCGCGCAGACGATCGCCATCTGGTCCTCGAGTGATACGTCGGCAAACGCAGAAAGCGCCTCCACCACCTGCGGCAGATGACGATTGTCGTCCACCGTCACCGAGACGCTCACTTCGGAGGTCGTCACGACGTCCACCGGCGTGCGGAAGCGATCGAACACGGCAAACAGGCGGCCGAGAAAGCCGTGCGCCATCAGCATGCGCGTGGAGGTGATGTCGATCACTGTCACGCCTTTCTTTGCGGCGACGGCGGTGAGCGGCGATTCGCTCGCTGGCCGCTCGGCCGTGATCAGCGTGCCGCGCGCGTTGGCGCGACGCGAGTTGAGAATGCGCACCGGAATGTTGCGGGCGACCGCCGGCTGAATGGTCGCCGGGTGCAGCACCTTGGCGCCGAAGTACGCCAGCTCCGACGCTTCAGCAAACGAGATGTGCGGCACCACCTGCGGGTCGCGGACGATGCGCGGGTCGGAGGTGAGCATGCCGTCGACGTCGGTCCAGATCTGGATCTCGCCCACACCGAGGCACGAACCGACGATCGCGGCCGAGTAATCGGA
>JADZCY010000364.1 GCA_020851325.1 Acidobacteriota bacterium
CGCGGCGACGAGGACAAGATCAGCACCTCGATGCACCGCCTCGAGGAAGAGGACGGCAGCATCCACTACCAGCGCGATCCGAACACCAACGAGCTGCTGCTCGCCGGTCAGGGCCAGCTGCACATCGAGGTCACCGTCGCCAAGCTGAAGCGGCGCTTCGGCGTGGAGGTGAACCTCAAGCCGCCGCGCATTCCCTACCGCGAGACGATCACCGCCGCCGTCGAGGCCCACGGCCGCCACAAGAAACAGACCGGCGGTCACGGCCAGTTCGGCGACTGCAAGGTGCGCTTCGAGCCGCTGCCGCGCGGCGGCGGCTTCCAGTTCGTCGACGAGATCTTCGGCGGATCGATTCCGCGGCAGTTCATCCCGGCCGTCGAGAAGGGACTGGCCGAGTCACGGCTGCGCGGGGTGCTGGCCGGCTATCCGGTGGTCGATTTCAAGGCCGTGCTCGTCGACGGCACGTACCACGACGTCGACTCGAACGAGCTGTCGTTCAAGACGGCGGGGTCGCTCGCCTTCCGCGACGGCATGGCGCGCGCCCATCCGACGCTGCTCGAGCCGGTGATGCACGTGGAGGTCTACGCGCCCAGCGACTACGCCGGCGACCTCATGGGCGATCTGAACGGCCGGCGTGGCCGCATCGCCGGCATGGACACGCGTGGCGCCACCACCGTGATCAAGGCCCAGGTGCCGATGGCGGAGATGCTCACCTACGAGCAGCACCTCACCTCGGTCACCGGTGGCCGCGGCAGCTACCACATGGAGTACTCGCACTACGAGACGGTGCCGTCGCACGAGCAGACGAAGATCGTCTCGGCCTACAAGGCCGCGCATCCGCACGGCAGCGACCACGCGTAGGGTCCGGCCCGCGCCGTACACGACAACAGCCTGGCTGCCTCTCGGCGGCCAGGCTGTTGTGCGTTGTCGGAACGAAGCGCGGGACTAGGAGCCGCCGGCCTTGCGAGGCGTCGTCGACTTCTTCTGGGCGCCGCGCGCCGGCTTCGACGCCTTGGGCGCCGCCGCCTTCTTGTCCTTCTTCTCGCCGCCGCGGATGTTCTTCGCGGCCGCGCGCAGGCGTTCGCCCACGGTCTTCTTCGGCGCCGGGCTGTCGGTGCCCGCCGCTTCCGCCGCCGCCTTCTCCTCGGCCGCCTTCTTCGGATCGAATTCCGATCCGACGAGTTCGACCATGGCCGTTTCGGCGCCGTCGCCGCGACGGAAGCCGAGCTTCAGGATGCGGGTGTAGCCACCCGGACGCTCCATGAAGCGCGGCGCCAGGTCGCCGAACAGCTTCGTGAGGACGTCGTCGTTCTGGATGTCGCGCCCGACCTGCCGCTTGGCCGCCAGGGTGCGGCCCTTCGGGTCGTTCGCCTTCACGCCGCGCTTGGCGACGGTGATGAGCTTCTCGACGAACGGCCGCAGTTCCTTCGCCTTCGGAAGGGTCGTCGTGATGTGCTCGTGCGTGAGCAGGGCTTCGGCCTGGTTGCGGAGCATCGACAGGCGATGATCCGTCAGGCGGCCCAGTTTACGGTGTCCAACTCGGTGTCTCATGGTGTTCGTCCCAACAGGGCGATCTAGCCGCTAGCCGCTAGCCCCTAGCCGCTATGTTCAGTCCTGCCCCTGATCCAGCCGCATCCCGAGGCCGAGGCCCATGGTCTGCAGGATTTCCTTGATCTCGTTGAGCGACTTGCGGCCGAAGTTCTTGGTCTTCAGCATGTCGCCTTCGGTCTTCTGCACGAGCTCGCGGATGGTGCGGATGTTCGCGTTCTTCAGGCAGTTGTACGACCGCACCGAGAGTTCGAGTTCCTCGACGCTCTTGTCGAGGTGCTCGTTGGCGCCACCGACGCGGGCCCCTTCGGCCACCACGTCGGCCGTCGGCTCGTCTTCGTCGTCGAGGTTGATGAAGATCGACAGGTGGTCGCGCAGCAGCTTGGCCGACAGCGACACCGCGTCACGCGGCGTAACCGATCCGTTGGTCCACACATCGAGCGTCAGCTTGTCGTAGTCGGTGGTCTGGCCGAGGCGGGCGGCCTCGACGAGGTAGTTCACCTTCTTGACCGGCGAGTGCACCGAGTCGACGGGAATCCAGCCGATGCCCAGATCCTCGTCGAAGTTCTTGTCGGCCGAGACGTAGCCGCGGCCGCGCTTGATGCGCAGCTCCATGTGCAGCTTGCCGCCCTCGGAGATGGTGGCGATGTGGGCCTCGGGCTCGAGGATCTCGATGTCCTGATCGACCTCGATGTCAGCGGCGCGCACCTTGCCGGCCTTGTTGACGCGCAGCGACAGCGTCTTGGCGGCGTCGGTGTGCACCTTGATCGGGATCTGCTTCAGGTTGAGGATGATGTCGGTGGCGTCCTCGACCACGCCCTTGATCGGCGAGAACTCGTGGAGCACGCCGTCGATCTTCACCGCGGTGACCGCCGCGCCCTCGATCGAGGAGAGCAGCACGCGACGCATCGCGTTACCGACCGTGGTGCCGAAGCCGCGCTCGAACGGCTGCGCCGTGAAGCGGCCGTAGCGGTCGGTGATGGTGTCGCGCTCGAACTCGAGCCGCTTGGGGCGCTGAAAACCTTTCCAGAGCATCGTGTCGTCCTTGTCGCCAACGGGCCGGCAGACCGGCCTCCAGACCTGCGGATGAGCATTGCCGGCCTCCCGCTGCAGGTCTGTCGAGCTGCGGGCCGGCGATGGGCGCCCCCGGTAAGACCGGGGCCGTACTTCGAAACAGGGTCCCGCGAACCGGACCCCTGCTCCGCTTACTTCGAGTAGAGCTCGACGATGAGCTGTTCCTGCACGGGCAGGTTGATCTGCGCGCGCGTCGGCAGCGAGGCCACCTTGGCGCCGAGCTCGCCTTCGAGGGCGATCCAGTCGGGGATGCCGCGGCCCTTCACCTCGCCGACGGCGTGGAGGATCGAGGCGTTCTCCTTGCTCGACTGGCGCACCGACACGACGTCACCGGCCTTGAGCGAGTAGGACGGGATGTCGACCTTCTTGCCGTTGACCAGGAAGTGGCCGTGACGCACCAGCTGCCGGCCCTGGGCGCGCGAGGTCGCGAAGCCCATGCGGTAGACGGCGTTGTCGAGGCGCCGCTCGAGCAGCTGCAGCAGCGTCTCGCCGGTGATGCCGCGGGTGCGATCGGCCATCTCGAAGTAGCGGCGGAACTGATCTTCGAGCACGCCGTAGGTGCGCTTGACCTTCTGCTTCTCGCGCAGCTGCACGCCGTAGCCCTGCATCTTCGAGGCGCGGCGCCGGCCGTGCTGGCCAGGCGGCATGTTGCGCTTCTCGATCGCGCACTTCTCGGTGTAGCACCGCTCGCCCTTCAGGAAGAGCTTCATGCCCTCGCGGCGGCAGAGGCGGCAGACCGGTCCGGTGTATCGAGCCATGTAACGTCGTCCTTCTCTCTCTCAGTATCCGATGCGGCTTAGACGCGGCGGCGCTTGGGCGGCCGGCAGCCGTTGTGCGGGATGGGCGTGACGTCGCGGATCGACTTGACCTCGATACCGGCGTTCTGCAGGGCGCGGACCGCCGACTCGCGGCCGGACCCGGGGCCCTTGACCAGCACCTCGCACGACCGCATGCCGAACGTCTTCGCCACGTTGCCGGCGGTCATCGCCGCCTGGGTGGCCGCGTAGGGCGTGCCCTTGCGCGAGCCCTTGAAGCCGATGGCCCCGGCGCTCGACCACGACACCACGTTGCCTTCGGTGTCGGTGATCGTGATCAGCGTGTTGTTGAACGACGCCTGGATGTGCGCGAAGCCGTGATGCACGACGCGCTTCTCGCCGCGCTTCTTGAACGTCTTCTTCTTGGGGGTCGCTTCTTTGGCGCCTTCGGTCTTGGCCATGGGTTACACCGTCTTCTTCTTGGCGACCGCGCCCTTGCGCGGCCCCTTGCGCGTGCGCGCGTTCGTCTTGGTGCGCTGACCCCGGGCGGGCAGGCCGCGGCGGTGGCGCATGCCACGATAGCTGCCGATTTCCATCAGCCGCTTGATGTTCATGGAGATCTCCTTGCGGAGATCGCCTTCCACACCGCCCTGCTCTTCGATGACGCGGCTGATCTTCCGCACGTCGTCGTCGGTCAGGTCCTTCACGCGGATGTCACCGCTGACACCGGCCGCTTCGAGGATCTTCCCGGACCGGTGGTCGCCGATCCCGAAGATGTACGTGAGCCCGATTTCGACCCGCTTCGTCCGCGGAAGGTCAATGCCTGCAATACGCGCCATAGCTGCTTTCGCCTCGGGAGGGCCAGCCCGGTGCCGCGGCTCATTCGAGCCCCAGCCCCCAGCCTCCAGCCCCCAGATCCTGTCCTACCCCTGCCGCTGCTTGTGCTTCGCGTTCGTGCAGATGACCCGCACGACACCCTTGCGACGCACGACCTTGCACTTGTCGCAGATCTTCTTGACTGACGCTCGCACTTTCATCGCTCGTCCCTACAGTTTCTCGACGATGCGCCCACGCGTCCGATCCGTGGGCGACAGCGCCAGCTTTACTCGATCCCCGACGACGACTCTGACGTAATTGCGCGCCGGCGTTCCGCCGAGGTGCGCGACGACATCGTGCCGTCCCTCCACACTCACCCGAACCAGCGCGCTCGGAAGCAGTTCCCGAACTTCGCCTTCCACTTCCAGCGGAGACGTCGGCGCCTCGCCGGTCATCGTCTACGCCGCCGCGTTGGCCGCCGCGTCGTGCCGGGTCAGTACCCGGCAGCCGTCGGCGGTCACCGCCACCGTGTGTTCGAAGTGCGCCGAGAGGCTGCCGTCCTTCGTCACGGCCGTCCACCCGTCGCTCAACACCTTCACGCCCGCGCCGCCCATGTTCACCATGGGTTCGATCGCGAGCACCATGCCCTCCGCCAGGCGCGGTCCGCGCCCCGGCGTGCCGTAGTTCGGAATCTGCGGCTCCTCGTGCAGCGTCTGCCCGATGCCGTGTCCCACGAACTCCCGCACCACCGAGAACCCCGCCGCCTCGACGTGCCGCTGCACGGCCGCGCCGATGTCCGACAGCCGGGCTCCGGCCTTCACCACCGCCAGCGCCTCGTGGAGTGACTGCTTCGTCACCTCGAGGAGCCGTGCCGCTTCCGGCGCAATCGTTCCCACCGGCACCGTCACGGCGCTGTCGCCGTAGAACCCATCCATCTTCGCACCGAGATCGACCGACAGGATGTCGCCCGCCACCAGCTTGCGCGATGACGGAATCCCGTGGACGACCTGCTCGTTCACCGACGCGCAGATGGTCGCCGGATACCCGTGGTATCCCTTGAACGCCGGCTCCGCCCCCGCCTCGCGCAACCGCCGCTCGGCCAGGGCGTCGACCTCGGCGGTCGTGACGCCCGGCGCGATCATCGCCGCCAGCTCGGCGAGCACGCGGGCCACGAGCGCGTTGACACGCGCCAGCCGCTCCAGCTCCGCCGCCGATCGACAGGTGATCATCGTCGCCGTTCCCTACCGCGTGCCGTTCACCGAAGCCACCGCCTCGGCGATCGCCTGGTAGACATCCTTCGGGCTGCGGGCGCCGTCCACACGTCGGAACGTCTCCCGGCCTTCGTAGTACCCGATCATCGGCTGCGTCTCACGCCAGTAGA
>JADZCY010000365.1 GCA_020851325.1 Acidobacteriota bacterium
ATGTGCTCGATCTCGATCCGGCGCTCGTGCATGCAGACGACGACTTCTTCGCGCTGGGCGGACACTCGCTGCGCGCCGCGCGCCTCGTGCGGCGGATGCGTGACGAGTGGGGCGCCGACGTCGGCCTGGGGGCCGTGTTCCAGCACCAGACGCTGACGGCACTGGCCGCGCACGTCGACGCGCTCGGTGGATCAGCCGAGGGTGCCGCGCAGAGCGACATGCCCGTCGTCATCGTGCTGCGCGCCGGACCGGTCGATCGCCCCGCGTTGACCTGTGTGCACCCGGCCGGCGGCATGTCGTGGTGCTACGGCACGCTGGCGCGATCGCTGCACGATCCGCGGACCGTGTACGGCATGCAGGCGCGCGGCCTGCGGCACGATCAGCCGCTACCGGCGTCGCTCGACGCGCTGGCGCGCGATTACGTCGACGAACTCCGAGCGCGTCAACCGCAGGGGCCGTATCACCTTCTCGGCTGGTCGATCGGCGGCATCATCGCGCAGGCGATGGCGGCGGCCATCGAGACGCAGGGCGGTGAGGTCGGACTGCTGGCCATGCTCGACTCCTATCCCAGCGATCGCTGGCGCGGTCTTGCCGATCCCGACGAGCACGCGGCGCTGCGCGCCGTGCTGCTGATGGCGGGCGAGCGGCCGGAAGACGCGCCAGCGCCGTTGACGCGTGACGCGGTGATCGCCCGTCTCCGCGCTGGCCACCATCCGCTCGGCGCAATGTCCGACGCCGAAGTCACCGGCGTCCTTCGCGTCGTCGAGCACAACAATCGCCTGGTGCGTCGCCATGAACATCAGCCGTGTCGGGCGCCGTTGCTGCACGTGCGCGCCGATCTCGAGCATGCTGATGATGGCGTCAACGCCGAGGAGTGGCGCCCTTACGTGGGCACGATCGACGCGCGACACGTGGACGCGCGGCACGCACACATGACGGGCCCCGTCGTTTCGCCCATCGTGGCGGCGTGGCTGGAGGAACGCATCTCATGAACGCCGAATTCGCGGATCGCGTCGCGGTGGTGTCGGGTGGCGGCAGCGGCATCGGCCTCGCGGTCACCGAGCAGTTGATCAAACGCGGCGCACGGGTAGCCGTCTTCGACGTCGATCCCGAAGGCGCGCGCGTGACGGCCAGCGTCGAGGACACGCCGCGCCTTTACCTGGCGCGCGTGGATGTCGCCGACGCCGCCGCGGTGAACAAGGCGATCGACGAGGTGGAAACGCGCTGGGGCGCCATCGACTTCGGCGTCAGTGTCGCCGGCGTGCTGTCGATGGCGTTGGTCGCCGAGCTGTCGGCGCAGGCCTGGCAGCGCACCTTCGACGTCAACGCCACCGGCGTGTTCAATCTGCTGGGCGGGCTCGCGCGCCGCATGACGCCGCGCCGGCACGGCAGCCTGGTGACGGTCAGTTCCAACGCCGCCGGCGTGCCGCGCCACGGCATGGCCGCCTACGCCGCGTCGAAGGCGGCCGCGACGATGTTCACACGGTGTCTGGGCCTGGAACTGGCGCCGCACGGCATCCGCTGCAACGTCGTGGCGCCCGGGTCGACGCGCACGCCGATGCAGGAAGCGATGTGGCGCACCGGCGCCACCGAGGCGCAGGTGATTGCCGGTTCGCTGCCGGCCTTCCGCACCGGCATTCCGCTCGGCCGCATTGGCGACCCGGTGGACGTCGCCGAGGCGGTCCTGTTTCTGCTCTCGGACCGCGCCCGGCAGATCACCATGGCCGAGTTGTATGTGGACGGCGGCGCCTCGATGCGCGGGTGAAGCCGGCGCCGAGGCGATCGCCGCCGCTCGTCACCACTTCAGCGACGACCCCGTCTGATATTCGGTGACGCGCGTCTCGAAGAAGTTCTTCTCCTTCTTCAGGTCCATCGCTTCCGACATCCACGGGAACGGGTTGGTCGCCGCGCCGAAGAGCGGCGCCAGGCCGAGCTGCGCGCAGCGCCGGTTGGTGATGACGTGCATGTATTCGCCGCACAACTCGGCGTTCAGGCCGAGCAGGCCGCGCGGCATCGTGTCGCGTCCGTAGGCAATCTCCAGCGCACAGGCGTCGCTCAGCATCTGCCGCACCTCGTCCTGCAGCGCCGGCGTCCACAGGTGCGGGTTCTCGGCCTTGATCTGGTTGATGACGTCGATGCCGAAGTTCAGGTGCAGTGACTCGTCGCGCAGGATGTATTGATACTGCTCGGCGATGCCGACCATCTTGTTGCGGCGGCCGAGCGACAGGATCTGCGCGAAGCCGGTGTAGAACCACATGCCCTCGAACACCACGTAGAAAGCGACGAGGTCGCGCAGGAATGCCTGATCCGTTTCCGTGGAGCCGGTCTGGAAGGCCGGGTTCGACAGGTTCTGCGTGTAGCGGAGTGCCCACGCCGCCTTGTCGGTGATCGACGGCACTTCGCGGTACATGTTGAACAGTTCGCCTTCGTCCAGGCCGAGGCTCTCGCAGATGTATTGGAACGTGTGCGTGTGGATCGCTTCCTCGAAGGCCTGGCGCAGCAGATACTGCCGGCACTCGGGGTTGGTCAGGTGCCGATACACGGCCAGGACGATGTTGTTGGCGACCAGCGACTCGGAGGCGGCGAAGAAGCCGAGGTTGCGCTTCACCATCAGGCGCTCGTCGTCCGAGAGGCCGTCGCGCGAGCGCCACAGCGCGATGTCGGCCTGCATCGACACCTCGGTCGGCATCCAGTGGTTGTTGCACGCCGAGAGGTACCGCTCCCACGCCCAGCGATAACGGAGCGGCAGCAGCTGATTGACGTCGGCACGGCAGTTGATCATCGACTTGTCGTCGACGCGCGGCCGTGCGCCGGCGCGGTCGATGGCGCCCAGTCCGGTTGTCGCGCTCACTGGCACACCTCGCAGTCGGGATTGTCGATCGAGCAGACGGCCGCGACCGGTGTCGCCGTCACCGCGTTGAGGCGGGCGTCAGGCCCGCGGAGCGTGCTGCGTTCCACGTGCGTCGCCGCGCGCGAACGCAGGTAGTAGGTGGTCTTGAGTCCGCCGCGCCACGCCAGGCGATACATCGCGTCCAGCTTCGCGCCGTCGGGCCGATCGACATACAGGTTCAGCGATTGCGCCTGGTCGATCCACTTCTGCCGGCGCGCCGCAGCGGCGATCAGCCACTGCGGTTCGATCTCGAATGCGGTGGCGTAAAGCGCGCGCAGGGGCGCCGGTACACGGTCGATCGCGCTGAGGCTGCCGTCGAAGTACTTCAGGTCGTTCACCATCACCTCGTCCCAGAGTCCGGCCGCCTTCAGGTCCGCCACCAGCGACGGATTGACGATGGTGAAGTTGCCGGACATGTTGGCTTTCACGTACAGGTTCTGGAACGTCGGCTCGATCGATTGCGCGACGCCGCAGATATTGGAGATCGTCGCCGTCGGCGCGATGGCCATGACATTCGAATTGCGCATGCCGACGCTGCGCACACGGGCGCGGAGCGGCTGCCAGTCCAGCCGCGCCGATCGATCCACGTCCACCGGCTGCCCGCGTTCGGCGGCCAGGCGATCGAGCGAGTCGCACGGCAGGATGCCCTGGCTCCACAGCGAGCCGGCAAAGCTCTCGTAGCTGCCGCGCTCGGCGGCGAGGTCCACCGACGCCGCGATGGCGTGGAACGCCACCTGCTCCATGCTCTCGTCGGCAAAGCGCACGGCGTCGTCCGAGGCAAACGGCAGGCGCAGCGTGTGCAGCGCGTCCTGGAAACCCATGATGCCCAGGCCGAGCGGCCGGTGCCGCAGGTTGGCCTTCCGCGCCTGCGGAATCGTGTAGTAGTTGATGTCGATCACGTTGTCGAGCATGCGGACCGCGGTGGTCACCGTCCGGCGAAGACGCGCGGTGTCCAGTCCGTTCGCGGTGACGTGTGCCGCCAGGTTGATCGATCCGAGGTTGCACACCGCCACTTCATCGTCGGTGGTGTTGAGTGTGATCTCGGTGCACAGGTTCGACGAGTGGACGATGCCATCGTGCTGCTGCGGCGACCGCGCGTTGCAGGCGTCCTTGAACGTGATCCACGGATGCCCGGTCTCGAACAGCATCGTCAGGATGCGGCGCCACAGATCCACCGCGCGGAGGCGCTTGTGCACGCGGATGTCGCCGCGCGCGGCGGCCGCCTCGGCGGCTTCATACGCCGTGACGAACGCCTGGCCGAAGAGGTCGTGCAGTGTCGGGCATTCGTCCGGCGAGAACAGCGTCCACGACGCGTCGGCTTCGACGCGCTGCATGAACAGATCGGGGATCCACAGCGCCGTGTGCATGTCGTGCGTGCGGCGGCGGTCGTCGCCGGTGTTCTTGCGCAGGTCGAGGAACTCTTCGACGTCGATGTGCCACGGCTCGAGATACGCGCAGACGGCGCCGGCGCGTTTGCCGCCCTGGTTTACGGCAATGGCCGTGTCATTCGCCACCTTCAGGAAGGGGACGATGCCCTGCGATTCGCCGTTGGTGCCCTTGATGCGGGCGCCAAGGCCGCGGACGCGTGACCAGTCGTTGCCGAGGCCGCCGGCGTACTTCGACAGCAGCGCGTTGTCGCGAATGGCGCCGAAGATGCCGTCGAGGTCGTCGGGCACCGTCGTGAGGAAGCACGACGAGAGCTGCGGCCGGCGCGTGCCGGCGTTGAAGAGCGTCGGCGTCGAGCACATGAAGTCGAACGACGACAGCAGGCCGTAGAACTCGATGGCGCGGGCCTCGCGGTCGTCTTCGCCGAGCGCCAGCCCCATGGCGACACGCATGAAGAACGCCTGCGGCCGCTCGAAGCGCGTGCCGTCGCTGTGCAGCACGTAGCGGTCGTAGAGCGTCTGCAAACCGAGGAACTGGAACTGCCGATCGCGAGTGGCATCGAGCGCCGCGCCCAGGCGCGCGAGATCGAAGGTACCGAGCGCCGGGTCCAGCAGTTCGAGGTCGATCGCGTACCGCACGTAGGCGGGGAAGTATTCCGCGTAGGCGACGCCGGTGCCGTGTGCCGTGTCGGCGTCGCGGCCGAGCACGAAGCCGTCGGCTTCGCGCGTCAAGCCGTCGAGCAGCAACCGCGCGGCGACATAGGTGTAGCCGGGGTCGACGTCCACCAGCGCCCGCGCCGCCATGATCGTCGCCGTCTGGAGTTCGTCCTCGGGAATGCCATCGTAGATGTTGCGGCGGGCGTCGGCGAACAACCGGTCGACGTCGACGTCGTCGAGCCCGGCGCAGGCGCGGGCCATCTGGGCGCGCCAGGCCGGCTCGTCGAGCGGCACGCGCGATCCATCGGCGCGGCGGATGTGCAGCGCCGGGGCGGCTGGCGCCGGCGTCGCGGCGCGGCGAGCTTCAGCGCGCGCTTCGCGATACAGCACGTAGGCACGCGCCACCTTGTGGTGGCCCGAGCGCATCAGCGCCAGTTCGACGTGGTCCTGAATGTCTTCGATGTGCAGCGCGCGGCCCTCGCCGGCGCGGCGCGTCAGCGACTGCACCACCGACTCCGTCATTTCCTCGACGATCTCGTGCAGACGGGACGACCCCGTCGCGGCGGGCCCTTCGACGGCGAGAAACGCCCGCGTGATGGCGGCGCTGATCTTTCCGGCTTCCCAGTCGGTGACGGCGCCGGAGCGCTTGATGACGCGGAGGGTGACGGGCGGGGCAGTGAGCATGAAGCGTCCTTCTTCCGGATCCCCGGGCCGGGGACAAGGACGCCGATGGTCGCGGCCGCGGCAGACAGCGGCACGGAATCACAGGCGCGCTCGGGGATCCCCGCCCGAGAACGTAATGGGTCACTCACGGCAGGTCTCCTGGCTTGCGGGTCGTCGTGTCGTCCGCTGGCCTTCCCGGTGACAGCCACCAGTGGCGCTCGTTGCGGATGCACTCGCCGCTTACAGTTGCGGAGTCAGCTCCGGATTCGTTTCGCCACGACTGGCCAAACCCACCGGATTCCCTCTTGCGCCCGATCCGAGTGATCGGGACCGTGAACGCTATATCTAGTATCGTCGGCGCCAGATTTGTCAATAACTAGTGCGAGTACGGGTGCGTACCCGTCGATTCCGAACGGCTGAGCCTGCATCTGCAGGTTTGCGTTCCGGGCGAGCCGAGATCGAGTAATCTTTGGCGGGCGCATCGGCGCCGCCGCGGATCTATGCCATCGGTGGCGCGTTCGGCACTCTCAGGGGGAGGATTCATGGACGTCAGGCTCGCGCTTTCTCGTCGTCGGTTCTTTGGAGGGGTCGCCGCGGCCATGGGCGTCCTCGGTCTCCGCCCGTCGGCGGAGTTGTTCGCACAGGGCGGCACCGCGCAGTTCCGCGGTTCGGACGCCGATTACGACGCGTTCGCGAAGCTGGCCAGCAACGAGAACAACTGGGGCCCGCCCGACTCGGTGATGAAGGCGATGAACGGCGCCTGGAAGTACGCCAATCGCTATGGCTATCCAGACGGCAACGTCGTCCAGGTGATTGCCGATCATCACGGCGTCAAGCCCGAGAACATCCTGCTCACGCCCGGCTCCGGTGAGGTGCTGTCGGTGATGGGCACGACGTTCCTCAAGGGCGGCAAGAAGGTCGTCGGCGCCGAGCCGACCTACGCGTCGGTCTACCAGCACGCGTCGAACATCAAGGCCGAAGCGATCAAGATCCCGCTGAAGAAGGACTACCGTCAGGACATCGGCGCGATGATCGAGGCGGCCAACAAGCACGCCGCCGAGATCGGCTTCTTCTATCTCTGCAACCCGAACAACCCGACCGGCGCGGTGGTCACCGCCGCCGAGGTGAAGCAGATCATCGAGGGCATCCCGAAGACGATGCCGATCCTGATCGACGAGGCGTATCACCACTTCGTCGATGACCCGGCTTACGGCACCTCGCTGCCGTACGTGCTCGAAGGCCGTCCGGTCGTCGTCGCCCGCACCTTCTCGAAGATCGCGGCGCTGGCGGCCATGCGCATCGGCTACGCCGTGTCGACGCCGGAGATCATCCGCGACATGCGCGTCTACGCCTCGGGCAGCATCAACGCGCTGGCCAAGTGGGGCGCCGTGGCGTCGATCAAGGACACCGCCGCGCAGGCCGACGTCAAGTCCAAGACGATCGCGCTTCGCAACAAGACGACGCGCGAACTCGAAGCGTGGGGCTACCCGGTGATCCCGTCGCAGACCAACTTCTTCATGGTCAGCCTCGAGGGCCGCACGGTGCAGCCGGTGATCGAGGAGTTCCGCGGCAAGGGCATCCTTGTCGGCCGGCCGTTCCCGCCGATGATCAACCATATGCGCGTCTCCGTCGGCCTGCCCGAGGAGATGGACAAGTTCACCAAGGCCTTCAAGGAGATCTTCCCGAAGAAGGCTGCGACCACCGTGTCGCAGGGCTGAGTTGACCGCCGCCTGATGGGGAGGGCCGACACCGCAGGGTGCCGGCTCTTTTCATTTGAGGTCCTAGGTCCTAGGTCTTAGGTCTTAGGACAAGGCCCGAGTCCCGAGTCCCAAGCCCCAAGCCCTCCAAGCCCTCCAAGCCCCAAGCCCTCCAAGCCCCAAGCCCTCCAAGCC
>JADZCY010000366.1 GCA_020851325.1 Acidobacteriota bacterium
AATCCGGATCGGACTTCAGCTTGTCGCGCTGCCACTGACGCTTGCGGGCGCGCTGACATTCGCGCGACGCACAGAAGGCTTGGTCGGGAACCTGCGGGCGGGGTTCGAAGGGGCGGCCGCAGTATGCGCAGCGTTTGGTCGTCATCAGTGGTCTCCATGCAAAATCCGTATGGAGACCGCCACTGACCGTGGCGAGGGACGCGAAGCTGCTGCTCTACAGGACCGTGTTCAAAGCGCGGCTCGGTTCAATGCGGGCGTCGGGGCAGACCGCAACCGCTCCACGATGGCGGGCAGAGGCTCGGGGGCAAGCTCGTTCTTCTTGAGAAACGTGAGCCACAGTGCCTGTCGCGATGGATCGTGCGCGAATTCGTCGGACAGTCCGATCGGAAGCGTTCCTGGCAACGCCATGCCACGCCGCTCGAAGGTGGCCCGGATTGCCTCGGCCAGCAGTTCGCCGTCGAGGGTTTCCCGATCCATGAGCACCGACCGGTCGAAGTAGTCCTTCAGACGGCTGTTGGTCATGCCCAGCAGGGCAATGGCGTGGAGCTTCTCCGCAACAACGGTGTACGTCGGATAGGTCCGCAGCCGGGGCGCCGGCAGATCGTCCAGCAGCACCGGGTACACCGAATCCACGGGCGCAGGCGTGACGGCATCACCGAACCCGACGTCGATCTGGGTCTTGCACCGCGCCTTGGCCAGTTCGCCCGTGATGACCACGCGCACGCCGCCGTACCCGGCCTCCTTGCGTATCTCCTCGACCATGACCGAGGCTGGGTCGAACGCCATGCCGTCGTCGACGGCTACGGCGACGATCTCACGGAAGGTTTGAGCCACCGCGTCCAGATCACTGGCGCCAACGCCGAGCAGGTCGGCGTCGCGTGTCGCCCGGTGTGGCATGTCGTACCAGAGCGTGAACAGCAGCGCGCCCTTGAGCAAGAAGCGCTCAGCGTGCTGCGACTCGGCCAGTCGATAGAGGATGCGCTCCAAGGCGAAGCGCACCAGCACTTGATTGAAGTCGACGCCCTGGGCCTTGGCGACGTTCAGCAGGCGGGCGCGGACCGATGCGGCGACGCTCGCCGGACGTGCCGGCGTCATCCGATGCTCTCCAGGTAGGGGCGCATCACGTTGGCCACGCGGCAGACCTTGGCGAAGCGCCAGATGTCCTCCGCCGACGCCTTGCTGCGGGTCCGGGCGTCTTTCAGGGCTTCCAGCGCCACGTCTAGGCCGATCTTGTTGCGGTGTTTGAAACAGTCCGCCACGGTCTTGGCCACGCCGTAGATTCGCAGCTTGACGCCGTCGCGTTCGACTTCCTCGACACCGGCCGTGTAGGCCTCGCCCGTGAACTGCACCATCTTGATCGGCGGATAGTCGATTCGGGGAGCATGGCTGCCGCGCGGCATGGCGATCCAGACCTGGCGCGGCAGTTGGGTGGTCAGCTCGTGGAACTGCAGCGCCGTGAGCAGGCAGAACACGGCCTGCGGCACCTTGGTGGCGACGGCCACCAGACTCTCGTGTTCGGACCCGTGGGAGTCCGGCAGACGATAGAGGCCGCGACCGACCCTCTCCAGTTGGCCGGCGGCGGTCAGGCGTGTCAGGACGACCCGGGGCGCGCCGATGGTGCCCAGATCGCTGGCGCGCAGCAGCCCTTTCTGGCTGGCCAGATCGAGGACGCGCTGGGTGTGGGTGTCGGTGAGCATGGGGCAAGTATGTTCCAAAACTTCGTTCAACGCAATAATAAGACGAAACTAAGGAACATCGCCCGGCCGGCTGAAGTAGCTGGAGACGGTTACCGTGATCGACCAAACTAGGTTCACTGGTACGGACGATCGACAGCGATGCGCGCGACCGCGTGGGACAGGCTCACAGTACGAACTCCTGATCTTGCCGCGGCACGGTGGCGCGCCAGCCCAGATCGCGCCCGATGCGTTCGCGCAGCGCTTCCGACGCCTGCGCTTCGCCGTGGACGATGAAGACCTGCCGCGGCGCTCGGCGGAATCCGGACAGCCAGCGCATCAGTTCATCGCTGTCGGCATGCGCCGAGAGCATCGGCAATTCGGCGATCTCTGCATTCACCGGTACCCACCGTCCGTGGATCTTGGTCTCGCGCGCGCCGTCGAGCAACTTGCGTCCGCGCGTGCCGGCAGCCTGGAAGCCCGAGAACAGCAGGGTGTTGCGATAGTCGGGACCGAACGCGGCAATGTGGTGCAGAACGCGTCCGCCGGTCGCCATGCCACTGGCCGAGATGATCACCTTCGGATAGCGGCTGGCCGACAAGGACTTGGATTCCTCCACGTCGCGCACATACGTCACCGCGGCGCCAGCGGCTTCGCAGTCGGCCATACCGATGTGGTGCCCGCTTTCGTACTTGTGAAGCAGTTCCGTGGCACTGGTCGCCATCGGACTGTCGAGGTAAACCGGCACGTTCCGCAGGTCGCCGCGCTGGCGCAGCAACCACAGAAGGTAGATGAGCGTCTGCGCGCGACCCACGGCGAAGGCGGGGATCACAACGGTGCCGCCGCGTTGCACGGTGCGCTCGATGACCTCACCCAATGCGCGCACTGGATCGGCACGGTCGTGCCGGCGATTGCCGTAGGTTGACTCGATCACGACGTAGTCTGCCGCGGGGACGGCCTCGGGATCGTGCGTCACCGCGTCGCCATAGCGACCGAGATCGCCGGAGAAGACCACGCGCTTGCCACCGATATCGATCTGTGCGGTCGCAGCGCCGAGGATGTGACCGGCCTCCCGCAGCAACAGCCGCGCATTCTCCGGCAGGATCACCTCATCATGCAGCGCGACCGTGCGGAACTGTGCGAGCGCCCGCTCGGCGTCGGATACGCGGTACAGCGGCAGCGCCGGCTTGTGCTTGGAGAACCCCTTGCGGTTGGCGAACTCGGCATCCTTCTCCTGAAGCCAGGCGCTGTCCAGCAGGATCAGGCTGGCGACGTCACGGGTGGCGGGGGTGCAGTAGATCTTGCCCTGGAATCCATCGAGCACCAGCCGTGGCAGGTAGCCGCAATGGTCGAGGTGACCGTGCGTCAGCACTACCGCATCGATCTCGCGCGGACTCACCTGCAGGCGCTGCCAGTTGAGCTCGCGCAGGTTCTTCAGGCCCTGGAACAGACCGCAGTCGATCAGGATGCGGGTATTGCCACAGGTCAGCAGGTGCTTGGAGCCGGTGACGGTTCCGGCGCCGCCGAGGCAGGTCAAAGAGAGCATGCGGGGGCTGTCCTTGTTCGTTTCAGTGCTTCAGATCGGAGGCTTCGTGCGGTACGCAGAAGCAAGAGTCCGCTGGCCAGCTCAAGGACGCCCTGGGTGCAGGTGTCGGCGAGCATGGTTGTTTCATGTTCCGCTGATTCTCGCTGCGTGGCATTTTGGAGAGAACCAAGAGCATTTCGATTTCGACGCCGTCGTCCGGCACATCTGGCGATGCTGCGCGGAAGAAACTGCAGCGTGGGGTTCTTCGGCTCGGCGGTGAGCATTCGCCACCGATTCACCGCACCACCTCCCGGTGCGCGGCAACGAGCGTCGCGCGAAAACGCTCCGCGGCGACCGACAGCGCGGGCGCGCGACGATGGATCGCCGAGAACTGGCATTCGTAACGAAGCGTCCTCGGCGCAACGGCGCGCATGCGGCCGGCACGGACGAAGGGCTCGGCGTAGTGATCGGGCAGGAAGCCGACGTAGCAACCGGAGAGCACGAGGAGGGCGATGCCTTCCTGATCGGAAGCGCTGGCGGCGCGCTCGAGACGCTTGTCGTGGGTGAGGATCATGTTGGGCGAGTGATATCCGAGCCCCACCAGCGGCTGCCCGCGCAATTCGTCCCAGCCGAGATTGGGGTAACGGGTGGCGAACCACGGATGGTTGCGCCCGACGTAGAGCCGCATCGACTCGTCGAAGAGCGCGTGATACACGAGGCTCTCCGAGCGACGGTGCTCGGGGATGATGCCGACCTGGAACTGGCCGCTCAGGACGCCGCGTTCGATGGCGGCGATGGATCCGACGTGCACATGCATCGACACCGCGGGTGCCTCGGCACGAAACGACGCGATCGCCTCGGCAATGCGCGCGTGGGGATTGGTGGCCGTCTTCTCGAAGACCGCCACGTGCAGTTCTCCGCCCAATCCGCGATGGATCTCATGCAGGCTGCGGCGAAACGATTCGGTCGCCGACAGGAGTTCCTGCGCCGCCGCGTAGACCTTCTCGCCTTCCGGTGTGAGCGCAAAGCCGCTCCGGCCGCGACGACAGAGGGTGAGTCCCAGGCGCTCTTCCAGATCCTTGACGTGACGACTGATCGTGGACGTGGCGATGTCGAGGTCGAGTTCGGCGGCGGCCATGCCGCCGCAGTCAGCCACCGCCTTGAAGACGCGCAGGAGCCGAAGGTCGGTGTCCGAGAGACGGCCCGGGACGGTGTTGGTCTTTAGTTGCATATTCTATCAAGTGTACCGGCGTATGTTGGCATTCTATTCCACCATTTGCCTGCGCATACTCGGACAGTCAGCGGATGTCGATGGAGGTCACCCATGAATGCGAAGGAACCCTGGTTGCAAGCGCACCCGCTCGCCGAGGCGGTCGTGAACATGGACGCGCACTGGATGCCGTTCACCGGCAATCGCGATTTCAAGGCCAATCCGCGGCTGATCACGGCGGCGTCCGGGAACTACTTCACGACGAGCGACGGACGACGCCTCTTCGACGGACTGTCGGGGCTGTGGTGCACGGGTCTCGGCCACGGTCGGCGCGAGATCGTCGAGGCAGTGAGCCGGCAGATGGCGACACTCGACTATTCGCCGGCATTCCAGTTCGGCCATCCGCTGTCGTTCGCGCTCGCCGAGCGCATCGTGCAGCACATGCCGGCAGGGCTCAATCGCGTGTTCTTCACCGACTCCGGTTCGGAAGCGGCGGATACTTCGATGAAGATGGTGCGCGCCTACTGGCGCCTCAAGGGACAGGGTGGCAAGACCCGGTTCATCGGCCGCAGCAAGGGCTACCACGGCGTCAATTTCGGCGGCATATCGGTCGGTGGCATGGCTGCCAATCGCAAGCTCTACGGACAGGCGATCGAAGCGGATCACCTGCCGCACACGCAGCCGCCGGCGGGCAGCTTCCATCGCGGGATGCCGCCGAAGGGCGCCGAACTGGCCGATGATCTGCTGTCCATCATCCAACTTCATGACGCATCGACGATCGCTGCCGTCATCGTCGAGCCGTTCGCCGGGTCGGGCGGCGTGCTCGTCCCGCCGGTGGGCTACCTGCAGCGCCTGCGCGAGATCTGCACCGCGAACGACATCCTGCTGATCTTCGACGAGGTCATCACCGCCTTCGGCCGCACGGGTGCCTGGACCGGTGCCGAGGCCTTCGGCGTGACGCCCGATCTCATCAACTTCGCCAAGCAGGTGACCAACGGCACGCAACCGCTCGGCGGCGTCGTCGCCCGCCAGGACATCCACGACACCTTCATGGACGCCGGTGGGCCGTCGTACATGCTGGAGTTCGCGCACGGCTACACGTACTCGGCGCACCCCGTCGCCTGTGCGGCGGGGCTCGCCTCGCTCGAGCTGCTCGAAAAGGAGGACGCTCCGGCACGCGTGCGCGAGCTCGCGCCGATGCTGGAGAATGCGGTGCACGGCCTGAAGGGGCTGCCGCACGTGGCGGATATCCGCAATATCGGTCTTGCCGCCGGCATCACCATCGATTCGCTGCCGGGGGAGCCCGCGAAGCGACCCTACGACATCGCGATGGCGATGTACCAGCGCGGCTTCTACGTGCGCTACGGCGGCGACACCATCCAGCTCGCGCCGCCGTTCACGAGCAGCGCCGGCGAGATCGACAGCCTGGTCGATGCGCTGGGCGAGACGCTGCGCGCCACG
>JADZCY010000367.1 GCA_020851325.1 Acidobacteriota bacterium
TGCCTCGACGTCCGTGACGGCGTCGTCGTCAAGGGCGTCAACTTCGAAGGCCTGCGCGAAGCCGGCGATCCGGCGGCGCTGGCGCGGCGCTACAACGTCGAAGGCATCGACGAGATCGTCATCCTCGACGTGACGGCGACGATCGAGTCGCGTCAGGCGCGCGCCAATACCATTCATGCCGTGGCGGCGGAGATCTTCCTGCCGCTCTGCGTCGGCGGCGGCATCCGGACCGAAGCCGACGCGGCGGCAGCAATCGAAGCCGGCGCCGACAAGGTGAGCCTCAACACCGCGGCGTTGACCAACCCGTCGCTGATCACCACGCTGGCCGATCGCTACGGCAGCCAGGCGGTTGTGATTGCGATCGACGCCAAGCGACAGGACGATCGTTTTGCCGTCTACGCACGCAGTGGCCAGGCGGAAACGCCGCGCGATGCCGTCGACTGGGCGCGCGAAGCCGCCGATCGCGGTGCCGGCGAAATCCTGCTGACCTCGATCGACCGCGACGGCACCCGCGCCGGTTTCGACTGTCCCCTCACCGCCGCCGTGTCGACGGCGGTAAACATCCCTGTAATCGCCTCGGGCGGTGCCGGCACCTTCGAACACTTCGCCGGGGTCTTCACCGACGGCCGAGCCGACGCCGCCCTCGCCGCCTCGATCTTTCATTTCAACGAGCACAGCGTCGAGCAGTTGAAGCAGTTCCTCCACGCGCGCCACATCCCGGTCCGTCTCGACGCTGCTTCGCGCTCTTGAACACCTTCGCACCCGTCGCTCCTTTCAGCACCTGTCAGCACCCTTCAGCACCCTTCAGCACCTTTCAGCACCTTTCCATGCTCATCCCCTCCATCGACCTCCAGAACGGCCGCATCGTCCAACTCGTCCAGGGCGAGACGCTCGCCATTGCCACTGACGACATCGACGCGTGGATCGCGCGGTTCAAGCGCTTTCCGAAAGTGCAGTTGATCGATCTCGACGCCGCGATGTCGCGCGGCAACAACGACGCGCTCGTCCGCCGCATTGCCGCCGAACTGCCGGTGCGCGTCGGTGGCGGGGTGCGCACGGTGGCGCGTGCCGAAGAACTGTTGGCCGCGGGCGCGACTGCGGTGATCGCGGGGTCGGGGTTGTTCCGCGGCCCCGGTCAGTGGAGCGCCGCTGACGCCGCCGTTGATCCAGGCGTGGTGATCAATCACGACTTCGCGCGGGCGTTAGCCGACACCGTCGGCGCGTCACGCGTGATTGCCGCCGTGGACTCGAAAGGCGGCCGCGTCGTCATTCACGGATGGAAGACCGCGCTGCCCATCACCGCGGTGGAAGCCGTGCGCGGACTCGAGGCGTATTGCGACGAGTTCCTCTACACGCATGTCGACAAGGAAGGGTTGATGCAGGGGACGGACATGGACGCCATCGGCGCCGTGCGCGCGGCCACCACGCGGTGCGTCACCGCCGCCGGCGGCATCACGACGCGCGAAGAGATCGACGCGCTCGATGCCATGCGCGTCGACGCGGTCGTAGGAATGGCGATCTATACAGGGGTCTTAGGTCTTAGGTCCTAGGTCTTAAGTCCTAGGCAAAGGCACTTGCCACGGGACTTCAGATCGGATCTCTGGCAGGAGTTCGTGCTTAGGACCTAAGACTTAGGACTTAGGACCCAGGTTATTTCCGCGCTTTCACCGCCTCAGTCAGCGCTTCGAGCAGCGCCTGATCGCGCAGTTCGGCTCGCGTGCGCGGCGACTCACCCCATGTCGTGTTCAACTCGGTCATCGTCTTGACGACGCAGCCGGTGTCGCAGGCGCCGCCGGTGGTGGCCAGTTGCAGGGCGGTGGCTTTGCGCGAGAGTTCTTCCAGCCAGGCATCGAACAGTGCCGCTTCCTTCGGCGACGACCGGTCACCGGCGCGCCACTTCATCAGCTCGTCCATCGCTGCCAGCACCTCTGGTGCGACGACCGAGTCACGCTTGCCGACGGTGACGGAGAAGAGCGTCGACTGCTGGCCGGTGATCGGTGAATTCGGCGCGCCACCGGTCTGGACGTTGTAGCGCCCAGTCGCGCGGTTCCTCACGTCCTTCAACAGCGGCACCAGCCGCTGCGCCGCCTCGGCGCGCACCGCGATGGTGGCGGCGTCGAGCTCGACCGTTTGCGGCGGCTGCGCCTGCGCGTGCACAGACAGCGCCGAGCCAGCAGTGATCACGACGGTGGCGAAGATGGAAACGAACGCGCGCGGGCTCATGAGAACGGAACCTCCAACGCTTCCCACTACAGCATCATTCGCGCGCGAACGGAAGGCTTGAACGGCTTGAAGGGCTTGGAGGGCTTGAAGCACTTGGCGGGCTTGGAGGGCTTGAGGGCTTGAAGGGCTTGGACGGCTTGAAGGGCTTGGGGCTTGGACCCGGACAGTGCGATCCACTCGGGCCGTTTGGTCCGAGCCCTTCAAGCCCGCAAGCCCTCCAAGCCTACGCGGCACTCCTCAACACGTTGCCGCCGAGCCGGTTCACCCACAGGCTGCCGATGAGGGCCAGCGCGGCGGCGCCGATCATCAGGTACGCCGGTGATGCGACGGCACCGGTCTGCTGGATCAACGACGTGGCCGCCAGCGGCGCCATGCCGCTGAACAGCGTGAAGCTGACGTTGAACACCAGCGCGACGCCGGTGAAGCGGATGCGCGTCGGGAAGAGGTCCGTCAGCAGCACCGCGAACGACCCGTTGGTCAGTCCCGCGCACAGGCCGGCGGTGACGCACAGCAGCGTCAGGTTGATCGATCGGTCCGCCAGCGCGTTGTAGAACGGAAACGCGAACACGATGAGCAGTGCCACACCGGCGCGCAGCAGGTGACGCGGCGGTACGCGATCGGCGATCCAGCCGGTGAGCAGGATTCCGGCCGCGGCTGCCAGCACGCCGATCGTCTGCGAGAAGATTGCCTGGCGCGGGTCGTACTTCAGCACCGCCGATAGATACGCCGGCAGGTGCGAGAAGAACAGGCCGTTGAAGCACGCCGTGCCGGCCAGCACCGTGCTGCCGACCAGCACCTGCGCCGGATGCGTCCGCAGCAGTTCGCTGAACGGCTGCCGCGACGCCAGCCCCTTCATGCGCGCGAACTCGCGCGACTCTTCCATGCTGCGCCGCAGGACGAAACTGAGCACGCCGCCGAGGCCACCAATGACGAACGCGATGCGCCAGCCGTAGTGCGGCACCAGTTCCGGATCGAGGAACGTCCGCACCGACAAACTGACGCCGGTCGCCGCGGCCACGCCAAGCGTGACGCAGGCGAACACCACGCCGCACACCAGCGGCGCGATGCGCGGCGCCGTTTCGACGACATAGGTGATGGCGCCCGGAAGCTCGCCGCCGAGACAGAAGCCCTGCACCAGCCGCAGGAACACCATCAGCGCCGACGCCGCCACGCCCCATTGCGCGAAGCTCGGAACCAGGCCCATGCCGAGCGTCGCGCCCGACATGACGAACACCGACCACAGGAACACCTTGCGGCGCCCATAGCGATCACCGTAATGACTGAGGACGATGCCGCCGATCGGCCGCGCGAGGTAACCGGCGGCGAAGGCGGCAAACGACGCCATCAACGACGCCAGCGGCGAGGCTGAGGGGAACACCGCGTCGGCGATGTCCTTGGCGAAGATTCCGAAGATGACGAAGTCGTAGAACTCGAGGGTGCCACCGAGGCTTGCCAGCAGGACGATGCGCCAGCCGGCGGCGTCGATGCGATCACGTGGGGACATGTGCCGCGGATTGTGTCACAGATGCCACAGGCCACAGATGACACAGACAGCACAGATTACAGACAAGAGCAGGCCACAGGCCACAGATGGCACAGGCCACAGATGACACAGATTGCACAGACAACGGCAGGCCACAGGCCGCAGGCCGCAGATTACACAGATGGCACGGACAGGCTCGGGCTGCAGATGAACGGCACGTCCGCACGCCGTTCAAGCCGCACGCCGTTCAAGCCCTTCAAGCCCTTCAAGCCGTCTTTGTCACCAGACCTCGCGGGCCACGGTGGAGATGGTCGTAACCCACGGATGTGCGCCACTCGTTGACATACATCCGGCCAATGGACAAAGCGGTACGCCTGGCCATCAGTTGCTGCCTTCCTGGCCGCGAAGCGCCTGATCGAGGTCCTCAAGCAGGTCCTCGGTCGTCTCCAACCCGATCGAGAGCCGGACCAGGCCATCGCCAATGCCCATCTCGGCGCGTTCGGCGGCGGTCAGCCCCACGTGGGAGATCAGCGCCGGAATCATCACGAGGCTCTCGACCCCACCCAGGCTTGGAGCCGGGACCGGCAGACGCAGACGGGCCATGAACCGGGCTGCGGCCGCGTCGTCGCCCGGCAGTTCGAAGCTCAGCGTGCCACTACAGCCGTGGAACAGGCCGCGGGCGCGGGCGTGGTGCCGGTGGCTCTCCAGCCCTGGATAGTGGACACGCGAGACGGCCGGGTGCTGCTCGAGGAAGCGCGCGATGTGAAGCGCGCTGGCGTTCTGGTGGCGTACCCGGACGCCGAGCGTCTTCAGTCGCCGGTGCAGCAGGAAGGCGGCGTGTGGATCGAGCGCACCGCCCAGGTGAGTCAGCCGCTTCCTGATGCGGTCGATCCATGCCGTCGCTCCGAGGACGACGCCCGCAACGATGTCGTCATGGCCGTTCAGGTACTTGGTGGCACTGTGGAGCGAGAGATCGAAGCCTCGTTCGGGCGGACGGAAGTTGACAGGGCTAGCGAAGGTGTTGTCGATCATGGACACCAGCGAGTGCGCCCGCGCGAACGCGGCGATGGCCTCGAGATCGGGCATGTGTTCATGCGGGACCTCCTCCGCCAGGACATGTCGGCCGAGCAGACACCACGGGTCATGCCCAGATATTGATGACGTTCGCCATGAATATATATATATATGCTGGTCAACATCTATGCCGCGGGTGAGCAAAGCGCAGGCGGAGGCCAATCACCGGGCCATCGAGGAGGCCGCATCGCGTCTCTTTCGTGAGCGCGGCGTGGACGCGGTGACGATTGCCGAGGTGATGTCCGCTGCGGGTCTGACGCACGGCGGCTTCTACGGGCACTTCCCGTCGAAGGAGGCGCTGGCCGCCTCCGCCTGTGCGGCGGCCTTCGACGCATCCCGCGAGAAGTGGCAACGGCGCATCGCTGACGCCGGATCGCCGGCCTCCGCGCGCCAACGCATCGCGGCCGGGTATCTCGCGCCGGCGAACCAGAAGCCTGGTACGGCGACTTGTCCTACCGTCACGCTGGCGTCCGACGCCGCGCGGGCGGAGGCGGCCCATCCCCTCCGTCTGGCGTACGTGGCCGGCGTGAGTCGGCAAGTCAAAACGCTGGCGGACCTCGGCGAGTCGGGCGCCCGCAGCCGGGCGGACGCCTGCGTGCAACTCGCCGCCATGGTCGGAGCCCTGCTGCTGGCGCGGGCTACGCACGGCGATCGCATTGGCCGCGAAATCGCGGCGGCCGTGCGTGCGCACTTCACGCAGACAGACGGAGTGCCGTGACCGCGGCGCACCAGGCATTCCGCCGCTGGCACCACGTGCTGACATGGTCGCCGCGACCCCGATGAACCGGTGGGCGTGCGCGCGCGAAGACCTTTCCACTCTCGATTTCGACGAGGCTTTCTCCCATGCAGATGTATCAGATCGATGCCTTCTCCGATCGCGTGTTCGGCGGCAATCCTGCCGCCGTTGTCCCGCTCGAGACGTGGCTGCCAGACGACGTGATGCAGGCGATCGCCGTCGAGAACAACCTCGCGGAGACGGCGTTCTTCGCGCCAGAGGGCAACGACTTCCGCTTGCGATGGTTCACGCCGGTCGCGGAGGTGGACCTGTGTGGCCATGCCACGATGGCCAGCGCGGACGTGCTGTTTCGCATTCTCGGCTATCAGCGCGGAACGGCGCGGTTCCACACGCGATCAGGTGTGCTCACGGTCGAGTGCCAGGATGGCATGTACGCGATGGACTTCCCCGCGTCCATGCCCACGGCCTGCGCCGCGGCCCCTGGGCTGCTGGAATCGCTGGGCGTACAGTCCGGCGTCACCTTGAAGGCGTTCGATTACGTCGTGGTGCTCGACACTGAAGCGGCTGTGCGAGCGCTCGCGCCAGACTTCAACTGCATGGCGACGCTCGACCTGCGCGGCGTCGTCGTCACTGCTCCAGGCGACGATGCCGACTACGTCGCCCGCTGCTTCTATCCGAAGCTGGGCGTCAACGAGGATCCAGTCACCGGGTCAGCACATTGCGAGGCGGCGCCCTACTGGGCGGAGCGCATCGGCAAGACCGACCTGCAAGCCAGGCAGCTCTCGGCACGCGGCGGGACGATCTGGTGCAGCGTGCGCGGGGCGCGGGTGATCTTGCGCGGCCGCGCCGCCCATTTCATGACGGCTGAGATCACGGTGCCGCCGGCGCGGTGATGCTGACGTTCACAAGAACCGGCTGTCACCGTTCGGCCTCGACCACGCCGTGGGCTCGGGGGTGGCGGTGAACCCTTCAAGCCTTCAGCCCCCCAGCCCTCCAGCCCTCCAGACCCCCATCCCTCGTTCATCCCCCACTCAACGTGAAGTGCCGTACTTCCGCGAAGTCGCGTCGAAGTTGTGCGCGCGCGTCGGGATGCGCGATGCCGATGAGCAGTTCGGCCCGACGACGAAGGGTGCATCCGAAGAGGTTCACCGCGCCGTACTCCGTGACGACCCAGTGCACGTGGCCGCGTGTGGTGACGACGCCGGCGCCGGGCTTGATCGACGACACGATGCGCGACGCCGCTCCGCCGGCGGCGGTGGATGGCAGCGCGATGATCGGCTTGCCGCCGATCGACAGCGCGGCGCCACGGATGAAGTCCATCTGGCCGCCGATGCCGGAGTAGATGCGATGGCCGATCGAATCGGCCACGACCTGGCCTGACAGATCCACTTCCAGTGCCGAGTTGATCGCCACCACCTTGTCGTTCTTGCGGATCAGCGAGGTGTCGTTGGTGCGATCGCACGGATGGAACTCGACGATCGGATTGTCGTCGACGAAATCGTAAAGGCGCTGGCTGCCGATGACGAAGCTGGTGACCAGTCGTCCGGGATGCACCTTTTTGCGGCGGTTGGTGATGACGCCGCCTTCGATCAGATCGAGCACGCCGTCGGTGAACATCTCGGTATGAATGCCGAGATCATGCTTGTCGCCCAGCCGCCTCAGTGCCGCGTCCGGAATGGCGCCAATCCCCATCTGCAACGTCGCCCCATCGTCCACCAGCGACGCGACCTGCGCGCCGATGGCGTCTTCCACCGCGGTGGGCGGCGCCGCCAGGTGTTCGGGCAGCGGCCGGTCCGTGTGCACGCAGGCCGAGATGCGCGAGTACGGCACCAGCGTGTGGCCGAGCGTGCGCGGCATGCGTGCGTTGATCTCGGCGACGATGTGCGTGGCCGAGAGTGATGCGGCAAGTGCGGCGTCCACCGAGGTGCCGAGCGAGCAGTAGCCGTGCGCGTCGGGCGGCGACAGCTGGAGCAGCGCGACATCGATCGGCACGTGGCGGTTCATGAACAACGACGGGATGTCAGACAGGAACACCGGCACGAAGTCGGCGACGCCCTCGTCGATGGCCTTGCGCAGCGGCGGGCCGGTGAAGAGCGACACCGAATGAAACCGATCGCGATGCGCCGGTTCGACAAACGGCGCCGGCCCCATGGTGTGCAGGTGGTACAGCTCGATGCCGTGCAGGTCGGGCCGCCGCACCAGCGCCTCGAGCAATGGCGTCGGCGTGGCGGCGGCGCCATGCACGAACAGTCGCATGCCGGTCCGGACGAGGCTCAGGGCCTCGTCCGCGGTATCGGCGCAGATTGGTGTCTTCGCGAATCGTGTCATGCGGTGGGCGTCGGCGAACGGCACGCGCCGTCAGATAGCGTCGGACGTGGAGGTGAACGCGAAGCCGGACAGCTTCAGCGCCGGCACCATCAACGGCGATCGCCGTTCGGGTACGCCGATCGCCTGCACGTTCCACGGCGCCAGCATGGCCAGCACGCTCTGGTTGAAGCGGAGGTTGCGCACCGGATGCGAAATGCGCCCTTTCTCCACCCACCACAAGCCGTCGCGCGTGAGGCCGGTGAGCATGATGGTGCGCGGATCGATCTGGCGCACGTACCAGAAGCGCGAGATGACGAGGCCGCGCTCCATACCCGCAATCATGTCGGCCATCGACACCGGCGGCTGCGTGCTCTCGAGGATGTAGTTCACCGGACCCGGCGTGGCCTCGCGCTTCTTCTCCTGCGCCCAGTAGCGCGAGTACTCGAGGTTCTCGAGCACGCCTGCCTTGATCAACGACAACCGCGACGCGGGAATGCCTTCGTCGGTGGCCGGCACCGCCGGCATGTCGGCGTGCATCGGATCGCTGTAGAGATTCAGCCGCTCGTTGAACAGCGCCTCGCCCACACGCGTCTTGCCGTCCTTGCCGGAGAAGGCGCTGCGGCCTTCATCAGCCGTGCGCGCGTCGAGGCTGTTGGTCAGGAAGCCGATCAAATCAGCGACGGCTTGCGGTTCGAGAATCACGGGATAGACGCCGGGCTCGATCAGCTTTGGCTCGCGCGATCGCACCGCTTTCTCCACCGCCTGCTCGGCGATGCGACGCGCGTCCAGGCGCGACAGATCGAAGTGATCGCCGGCAAAGTAGCCGGAGCCGGTGCCATCCGGCGTCCGCGCGGTGATGCTCAGCGCGCCTTCGCTGTGGCGGAAGTAGCGGCGGTTGCCGTTCGCCGTCGCCACCGCGCTGGCCGATGCCGAGGCGTTGTGGAACCCCGCTGCCGTGACCTTGGCCGATCGGCACGCCGCCAGCACCGTATCGAGCGCAGCCGCGCGTGCGGACAGATCCGGATCCGCCGTTGACGCGGCAAACGCTCGGCTCTCCGCGTACGCCAGCGGGCCGAGTGTCGGCACGTACTCGCGCTGCACCGGCGACACGCGCGCGATGCTCACCGCGTCCACGGCCAGTTGCTTCAGCGCCGCTTCACCGGCGTCGTTGCCACTCACCGCGCCGCGGCGGCGCTCCACCCACACGGTGGCGGTGATGCCGACGTCTTCGGATCGGCCGCTCGTGGTGACGCGGTTCTCGGCAAACCGCGCGTGCGACGACACGGTGTTCTCCACCGTCACACTCGCATCATCGGCACCAGACGCCTTCGCGTGCGCCAGCACGGCGTCGCAGATCTTCAGCGCTTCATCGCGAGTCAACATCACGCCGCTCCCGTGTTGAGGACGGTGACGTTGCGGAACCGCGCCGGCGGACAGCCGTGACTCACCGCGTTGGTCTGTCCCGGTTCGCCCTTGCCGTCGGCGGACGTGCCCCACAAGCGATAGGTGGCCGGTCCGCCAAGGCCGTCGCACGACGCCCAGAAGTCCGGCGTGCGTGATTGATATGCCGCGTCGCGGATCATCGGTCCGAGCTTGCCGTTGACGATCTCGCGAATCACCGCGCCGCCGAACTGGAAGTTGTAGCGCTGCTGATCGATCGACGACACGCCGCGGCCGACGACGTAGATGCCGCGCTTGATGTCGGCAAACAGGTCGTCGAGCGTTACTTCCGTAGCGGCCGGCTCGAGCGACACGTTCGGCATGCGCGGGAACGGCACGCTGGACCAGTCGTCACAGTGCAGACAGCCGTGCGATCGCGACTGTCCGACGAGCGGCGCCAGTTCGCGCGTCGTCTGCCAATCGACGAACATGCCATCGCGCACCAGGTGCCAGCGGTCCGCCTTCACGCCTTCATCGTCATAACCGGTGGTGGCGAGCCCGCCCGGCTGCGTGCGATCGCCAATCAGATTGACGATGTTCGATCCGAAGCGGAGCTTGCCGGCATCAGTGGACTTCAGGAAGCTGGTGCCGGCCATGTTGGCTTCCCAGCCGAGCGCGCGATCGAGTTCCGTCGAGTGGCCGACGGATTCGTGAATGGCCAGGAACAACTGCGACGGATCGACGACGACGTCGTAGCGGCCCGGCACCGCCGGCTTGGCCTTCAGCTTCTCCACCACCTCGTGGCCGGCCTGCTCGGCATCCTGCACCCACGGGTAGTCCTCGACGTACTCGTAGCCGAGCAGCTTGGCGCGATCGACGACGGCGCGCGTCTGAAAATCGCCGGCGGCACGGTCCGCGGCCGTGGTGGTGAACTGCGGATACGTGCGCACCAGCCGCTGCGTGATGCGCGAGCCTTCACTCGACGCGAAGTATTTCTGTTCGTCGACGAACAGCAGTTGCGAGTTGATGAACGACACGCCCGGCACCTTCAGCGCGGCTTCGTTCACCTGCATCAGGAAGGCGATCTTCGTCTCGAGCGGCACCTCGAACGGATCGCGCTTGATCGGGTTGCTCCACGTGGCTTCGGCCTTGTCCGCCGCCGCGAGCTCGACCTTGCGCGTCGTCAACCGGGCGTTGGCGCGGGCGATGGCCACGGCCTGCTCCGCCACGCCGCGCGCGGCAGCCGGATCGACGACGTTCGACGCCGCAAAGCCCCAGGTGCCATCGACGAGGACGCGGAGGCCGAGACCATAGCTGGCCGATCGCGAGACGTTCTGCACCTGCCGCTCGCGCGTGGCAATGGACTCGCGGCGATAGCGGTTGATGCGGATGTCCGCATACGACGCGCCAAGCGCAGCGGCGCGGGCCAGCGCCGCTTCCGCCGCTTCAGCCCGTCTCGCAGCATCGCCACTGCCGGGCTGGAAGGCGTCGGCCCAGTCGGGAACGCAACTGGCGGCCACGAGTGCGGCGCTGCTCGTCGCGAGAAACTGTCGTCGAGAAACAGGCTTGAAGCGCATTGCCGCCGATTATACGGGCCACAGATATCGCAGATGACACAGATAGGACCGTTCAAGCCTCGAGACGGCGCGAACCATTCGCGCGCCGCTCCCGTCCAATATGCCTGTAGCATCTATGGCTATGACAGATATCGACCCGCGCGTGCTCGATCGCGAGCTCAAGAAAGGCTCGGCCGAATTGATCATCCTCTCCATCGTCGAGGAGCGGCCGCGCCATGGCTACGAGATCAGCAAGCTGATCGAGGCGCGGTCCGAGGGCGAGATCACCTTTCATGTCGCGTCGCTGTATCCCCTGCTCTACCGGCTCGAAGAGCGCGGCTGGCTGCACGGCCGCTGGGTGGAAAAGGCCGGCGAGCGGCGGCGACGCTTCTACACGCTGACCGCGGAAGGCCGGCGCGTGCTGGTGCGGCAGCGCGAGACGTGGCGGAACTTCGTGCGCGCGATGCGCCTCGTTACCGGAGTGGACCATGCCTGACTGGAGCCCTGAAGTCCGCACGCGCCTGCGCGCGCTATCGCTCGACGCGGCGCGGGAAGCCGAGATCGTCGAGGAACTGTCGCAGCATCTCGAGCAGCATTACGAGGATCGAAGAAGGCACGGCGCCACCGACGAGGCGGCGCGGCGAAGCGCGGTGGACGAACTGCTCGGCCCGGAAGCGCTCGCCTCCTACATGCGGCCGCTGCGGCAAGCTCACAAGCCGCGCGCGGTGACGACCGGCGCGCCGCGACGATCGATCATCCGCGACCTCGCACAGGATCTTCGTCACGCCTTTGCGTCGCTGACGCGGCAGCCCGGGTTTGCCGCCGGCGCCATCCTGACGCTGGCGCTCGGCATCGGCGCCAACAGCGCCATCTTCGCGCTGGTCGATGCCACGCTGCTCCGCCCACTGCCGCTGCCGGCCGCGGATCGCCTGGTGACAATCACCGGCCAGACTTCCACGAGCCTCTCCGGCGGACGCGTCTCGCCCAACGACCTGAGCGACGTGCGCGAGCGCAGCCGCAGCTTCGAGCACGTCGCCGGCTTCATGCCGAACGTCGGCGGCATGGTGATGGCCGGCCGCGACGGCACGGCGGAGACGGTCTCGCGTCAGTGGGTAACCGCCGGGCTCTTCGACGCGCTGGGTGCACCGCCGGTGATCGGCCGCTATCCGCAAGTTGCCGACGACCGCGCGCGCACCGAAGCCGTCGTCCTCAGCGAATCGTTCTGGCGCGCCCGCTTCAACGCCGACCCCGCCATCGTCGGGAGCGAACTGCGCCTGGACGGCGACCTCTACACGGTCTTCGGCGTGGCTCCTGATTCCGCGCAGGTGATCGGCAAGTCGGATCTGTGGGCGATGCTGCACATCGAAGGGGCGCCGCCCCGTGCACGTGGATCGCGCATGTTCGTGGCGGTCGGGCGCATGAAGCCCGGACTGACGACGGAGGCCGCGGGCTCCGACCTCTCGTCGATCGCGCAGGCATTGAGTCAGGAGTATCCGGAGACCAACGCCGGACGCGGTGTCTCCGTCGAGCGTCTGGATGCGTTCGTCGTCGGCGCCGATCTGCGTCAGACGTCGGTGCTGTTCATCGGCGTCGTCCTGTTCGTGCTGCTGATCTGCTGCGCCAATGTCGCCAATCTGCTGCTGGCGCGGGCCACGGCGCGGTCGCGTGAACTCGCCGTGCGTGCGGCGCTCGGCGCCGATCGGGCGCGGCTGATTCGACAGTTGCTCACCGAGAGTCTGCTGCTCTCCGCCATCGGCGGCGTGTTGGGCTTCGCACTCGGCGCGGCGATTCTGCGCGTGGCGCCTGCCGTGATTCCCGTCGGACTGCTCCCGCCGGCCGTCACGCTCGCCGTCGACATCCGATTGGTCCTGTTCTGCGTCGTCGCGGCGCTCACCGTCGGCGTCATCTTCGGGCTGCTGCCGGCGTGGCAGGCCACTGCCGTTCCGGCGTCGCAGGCGCTGGCCATCGACAGCCGCACCACCGTTGGCGGCGGCGGACGTCTCCGCAACGCGCTGGTCGCCGCGGAAGTGGCGACCGCCGTGCTGCTGCTCGTCGGCGCCGGCCTGCTGCTGCGCACGCTGGTCGCTGTGGAGACCATCGATCGCGGCTACCGCGCGTCCAGCACCTTGACGATGGTCGTCGATCCGCTGGGTTCGGAGTATCCAACCAGCGAGAAGCTGTTGCAGTTCTACGACGCGGTCGCGAATGAGGTTGGCGCGCTGCCCGGCGTCGCCGATGTCGCGTGGGCCAGCACGCTGCCGCTGGGCGAGTCGTACGCGGGATCGACGTGGATCTCGGTGGAAGGCGACACGCCGCGTACGCTCGCCGACACGCCCACGGCCGACTATCAGATTGTCAACGCCAGCTACTTCCGCGCCGTCGATCTTCCCGTCGTCGAGGGTCGCGCCTTCGATGAAAGCGACACCACCTCCAGCGTCCCCGTCTGCATCGTCAACGAGGCGTACGTGCGCGCGCACCTGAACGGACGCAGTCCAATCGGCGCGCGCGTGGTGATCCAGCGCGGCGAAACGGCAAAGCCGCTCGTGCGCGAGATTGTCGGTGTGGCGCGGCAGGTGAAGAGTCGGCCCGACGAAACCGAGGAGTTCCTCCAGGTGTACGTGCCGATGACGCAGGCGGCCCTCGACGACAACTTTCTGATCGTGCGGCCGGCGGTGGGCAGCGCCAGCGCGCTGACGCCGTCGGTGCGCGCCGCGATCGGTCGCGTCGATCGGGCGCAACTGGTCAGCGTGCGTAACGTCATGACGCTCGAGGACGTGGCGTGGGACGCGACCGCACGTCACCGCTTCCGCGCCGTGCTGGTGACCGCGTTTGCCGTCCTTGCTCTCGTGCTCGCGATGGTCGGACTTTTCGGCATCCTCGCCTACATGGTGCAGCGGCGCATGCGCGACCTCGGCGTCCGTCGCGCACTCGGCGCCACCACCATCGACGTCGTCCGCGTCGTCATCGGCAGCGCTGCCCGAGTGCTGATCGCCGGCGTCGTCATCGGCGTCGTGCTCGCCATCGCACTCGGCCGCCTGCTGGCCAGCCTGCTCTTCGGCGTCGCGCCGCTCGATCCGCTGACGTTTGCCGCGGTGCTGGCGGTGCTGCTGCTCACCGCGGCGGTGGCCATCGCCGGCCCCGCCTGGCGCGCCACACGTGTCGATCCGGTGGAGGCGTTGAGGAGCGAGTAGGACAAAACGGACCGCGATATGCTCTTCCAAACTGCCCCCTGCGCCCATGACGCGCCTGCGTTCCGCCGGTCTGTCGCCGTTCGCTCGTCTCACGCGGTTTCCGCTGCTGGCCGCCTGGCTCGTCGCCGGCGCCGCGCTGCTCGCGTTCTCTTCCTGGGCGCTCGACTACGCCACGCGCTACGCGCCGTCATTCGGCGCGCACGTCAGGATCTACGAAGGCGTCGACGCGGAATCGGCGGTGCGGATGAAGACGTTCACCACCGACGGCTTCGATCCGATGGCGCTGGCGCGTCGTGCCGGGCTCGACCCGCGCGCGACGTATCGCATCGAGTACGACGGTCAGCTCTTTCTTCGCGAGTCGGGCACGTACGTCATCGAAGGTCGCTACGACGATGCCCTGCGTATCGAGATCGACAAGGCGCCGATCCACGATATTCGTCGAGCGCCCGGCGCTGCTGAATCTCACCCCCCCCCCGGGATTTTTCGGATGCGCGAGTATCCGCGCCTCGAACGCGGCCTGCATCCCATTCGCGTCACCTACTGGCAACTCGGCGGTGATGCGCAGCTCGAACTGACAATCCACGAGCCACGCAATCGCAACGTCTCGTATCCGCTGACGATCCTGGCGTCGGAAGCGGAGCCGGTGCTGCTGCGTCATCTCGAGAAGGCCGACACCTATCCGCTGTTCGTCGCCACACTGTGGTCGGCGTGGCTGCTGTGCGGCCTTGCGTTGATCACGATTCGCGTTGCCGAGTTCACCGCCGGTGGGTCCATCGCCACGCTGGTTGGCTGGCGGTCGCTGCTGCCGGTACTCGCCGTCGCCGCCGTGCTGCTGCCGATCAGCGCCGACATCGGGTTGTGGCCCGGCCGCGGCTGGGGGCCGGACGAGCTGTCGCCAAAGGACGTCCTCTTCGCGATGCAGACGCGCTTCGGACGTGAGTGGTATCACCTCTACCCGCCCGGGCACTTCTACCTGCTCTCGTTGATCACCGCACCGTTCGCGCTGATTGACAGCGTCGCGCGCGCGATGGACGACACCGCGCTGCACCGCATTCACCTGATCGCCCGCTGGACGAGCGTGACGCTGGCGCTGCTGACGCTGGTGACGACAGCCTTGATCGCCGCGCGAACGCTGGGTCGGCGCCATGCGACGATCGCGGCGCTGTGCGTGCTCGGTCCGTGCTTCGTCTATTACAGCCGCACGACGAACGTCGACATGGCGTATTTGTCCTGGGCGTGGATGGCGCTGCTGGCGATGGTGAGCTGCGTGCAGCGTCCGTCGTATGCCGCGCACGTGCTGCTCGGCCTCTTCACCGCGCTCTCGGTCGGCTCCAAGGATCAGGCGTACGCCATCTTCCCCGGTATCGCGTTGACGCTGATCGTCGTCGCGTGGAGACGCGCCCGGCAGCATCGCATGTCCTTCAGCAACTGGATGGCTGGCGTGTCGCCTCGTCATTTCGCGGCGGGCGCGGCGACGTTCGTCATCGCTTATGTGATGGTCCTCGGCGTGCCGTGGAACGCGGCCGGCGTGCGGGCACACTTCGATCTTGTGACGGGCCAGGGCTCGACGCCGTTCCGCATGTTCGATCGCAGCGCCAGTGGTATGGCCTTGATGGGCGTCACGGTCGCAAGCCTGCTGCCGCCTGCGCTCGGTCCCGCGGTGCTGGTACTCGCAATCATCGGGCTCGGCTATGTGGCGTCCTCGCCGCGCGCGTACCGTGCGCTTGGTCTCTTCGCACTGCCGGCCCTGTGCTACCTCGCAGGCTTCATCGGCGTCGTCGGTTACGTCTACGACCGCTTCCTGCTGCCGCTGGCGTTGCCTGCGGCACTGCTGGCCGCGGTGGCCATCGTCCGCATCCGCGACGTCGTCGCCTCACGCATCAATCCAGCCCTGCTCATCGTCGCCGTCGCACTGACGATTCTCGGGCCGGACGTCGAACTCACGTGGCGACAGGTGCATGATTCACGACTGCTGGCGGAAACGTGGATGCGCGAGCATCTGACCGACGACCCCTACGTGCTCGGCGTCGGTTCACCGCTTTACCTGCCCAGCCTGTTCGGCTTCCGCCACGCCTACGAATTCAGCACGCAGAGCGGCGCCATCCTCGCCTGGAAGGCCAACGTGCTCGTCGTCAACGACGCCTGGATCGAGCGCTACGGACCCACGCCCGCCGACGCCACGAGACGCGCGTTCATCGCGGCCGGCTACGAGCCGGTCATGACGACCCTGCCGCGCGACTCGACGAACCGCGTCGTCTCCCTCCTCGCCCTCGGCGCCCGCACCAGCGAGCTCTATTCGAACCTCGAAAAGGTCTCACCACGGCTGACGGTTTGGAAGCTGAAGTGATCGCGAATCTCTTGATCTCGTGAGCTGATGATCTGGTGATCAATCTTCGGAAGTGGCGATCTTCTGATCTATCTGTCGAACTCTGAGGATCCGCGCTTGCGGCTGGCCGTTCTGTCTGTGCCATCTACGCATCTGCGGCTGTCTTGTCTGTGGCATCTGTGTCATCTGTGGCCTGTGGCCTGTCTTGTCTGTGGCATCTGTGTCATCGGTGGCCTGTGGCCTGTGGCCTGTGGCCTGTGTTTTCTGTGTCTTCTGTGCTATCTGTGGCGCCCATGAATCTCCCTTCTCTCCGGTCTGTGGCACTGACCGTCGCCTCTGTGGCCGCGTTGCAGATCATCGGCGGCGCGCAATCGGCGGCACCGTTTGGCATCCCTCCCGCGGGTGGCGCGGCGCCCACGACGACGAGTCCGGCCGTGCCTGGATCGCGCGCGCAGGGGTGGCTGGCGCAGGGACGTTCTGAAGTCCTCGCCCGCCACGGCATCGTGGCTGCGAGTGATCCGCTGGCGGCGCAGGCGGGGCTCGACATCCTGAAGGCCGGCGGCAATGCCATCGACGCCGCCGTCGCCACGGGCGCCGTGCTCGATGTGACATCGCAGAACGACACCGGCATCGCCGGCGATCTCTTCGCACTGGTGTGGGTGGCAAAGGAACAGAAGCTCTACGCGCTGAACGCGGCGGGCCGTGCACCGAAGGGCTGGACGCCGGAGTTCTTCACGAAGACCCTCGGCGTCACGCGCGTGCCCGGCAACGGCGTCAACGCCGCCACCGTGCCTGGCGCCATCGCCGGCTACGACGCGCTCCTTTCCCGCTTCGGGACGATGGGGTTCAAGGAGACGTTCGCGCGGGCGACGGAACTGGCGGAGGAAGGTTGGGGGCTGGCCGAGCGACGCCATGCGGATCTGCACGACGCGTTGAAGGGGCTACTCGCCGACGCGGATTCGAAGGCCGTGTTCCTCAACGGCGATCAACCACCGCCGCTCTACAGCGTCATTCGCAATCCCGCGCTGGCGAAAGCGCTGCGCCTCATTCAAGCCGGTGGACGCGACGCGTTCTACAAGGGCGACGTCGCCGCCGCCATCGTCGACAAGGTGCGCGCCGGCAAGGGCGTCATGACGCTCGACGATCTCGCGGCGTATCAGCCGGAGTGGGTGCAGCCGATCACCACCAACTATCACGGCTACGACATCTCTCAGCTACCGCCGCCCGGACAAGGCATGGCGGCACTCGAGATGCTGAACATCCTCGAGGTGTGCGTGCCGAAGCTCGGCTTCGACCTGACGAAGCTCGGGCCAGCGGAGCCGACGACATGGCACCTGCTGGTCGAAGCGAAGAAGCTGGCCTACGCCGACCTGCTGACGACCAATGCCGATCCGAAGTTCGCCACAGTGCCCGTCGATCGCCTGATCTCCAAGGCGCATGCGGCCACGTTGTGCGATCGCATCGATCCGAATCGTGCCGCGGCGCCGCGCGTGAACGGTGGCGCCGATGGCGGCACCGTCTACTTCACCACCGCGGACCGCTGGGGCAACATGGTGTCGCTCGTGCACAGCGTCTTCAGCGTCTACGGCAGCCGCGCCACCGTCGGTCCATACGGCTTCGTCCTGCACAATCGCGGCTCGGCCTTCTCACTCGATCCAACGCATCCCAACATCGTCGCGCCAGGCAAGCAGCCGTTTCATTCGATCATGGCCGGCTTCGTCATGAAGGACGGCGCGCCGCTCATGACCTTCGGCAACATGGGCGGCAGCGTCCAGCCCGAAACGCACGCGCAGCACATGGTCAACTTGATCGATCACGGCATGAACGTGCAGATGACCACCGACGCGGCGCGGTTCACGCACAACCAGAACTCCAACGTGCTGTCGCTCGAAGCCAACCTCTTCGCGCTGGTCGGCGCGGCACTGCAGTCGCGCGGACACACCGTGCGCAGCGTCGACGGCGGCGCCGTCGGCGGTTACCAGGGCATCCTCTTCACCCGCGATCCACGTCTGCCGATGCCGGACTTCAACCGCCGCGACCGGCCGGTGAACGGCGTCTATCGCGCCGGCTCGGACCACCGCAAGGACGGGCAGGCTGTGGGCTGGTGAATGCTTGCATTGGTGATTGAGGGATCGGGGGATTGGCGATTGTTGACGATGGGCGATTGAATGATTTTGTGATTCGTCTCTGCGCATCTGCGGCTGTTCTCGTCTGAGCCTTCTGCGCATCTGCGGCTGCCGTTCTTGTCTGTGTTATCTGTGTAATCTGTGCTATCTGTGGCCTGTGGCTCGAATCGAGAAGCGCACCCTGCTGCGCGCACCGCAGAGCCGGGTGTGGCGGGCGGTGAGCGAATCGGATCAGTTCGGCATGTGGTTCCGCATCGCTTTCGACGCGCCGTTCGCCGAAGGCGAAACCGTCCGTGGCCGCATCCTCCACCCCGGCTACGAGCACATCGTCGGCACGTTCGAGATCGTCCGCATCGAACCCGAGCGCTACTTCGCCTGGCGCTGGCATCCGTATGCCATCGATCCCGACGTCGACTACTCCGGCGAACCGACGACGCTGGTGGAGTTCTTCCTGGAGGCATCGGGCGAGCACACCGTGCTGACGGTGGTCGAGTCCGGTTTCGAACGCCTGCCCGCGCACCGGCGTGACGAAGCGCTGCGGATGAACGAGGGCGGCTGGGCCGAGCAACTACGGAACATCGCCCAGCACGTCTCTACTGAATAGCGAATCACACAATCTCACACTCAACCTGCTTCGGGTTCTGCCGATCTCCCATCTGGACCCCTCCCCGCGAGACGGGGGTAGGAGGATTGGTATGAGCACCGCAGTCATCGCGCCGGTCAACGGCAGCGGCGGCGCCGAACGCACCGTGCGGGAGGCGCCCGGCACCGCGCCGGACCTCATCACACGGGACGACCTGACTCGTCTGCGCGACCGCGCCAGCCGCGATCGCGAGACGTCCGCCACAAGTCTCGACACGCTGATCGAACGTTTCGAAAAGGCCGCCGGCCCGTCCGGGGCGATGCGCTTCGATCAGTTCAAGGCGTTCGCCGCCGAGAACGGCGTCGACGTGCAGGCCCCCGGGGGCGCCCCGCGAGCCGAGGATCGCAGCGAGGCCGCGGCCGAAGCACGCCGGGCCGCCGAGGAACGCCAGAAGCAGCAGAAGCATCAGACGGACATCTCGATGATTGCCGTGCTCTCCGACATGGAGCTGCGCATGCTCGCGGCCAAGGGCGACCTGAAGGCCACGCGCGAGATGGACCGCCGCAACGAACTGCGGGCCGAAGCGACCGCCGCCGAGCTCGAACGCAAGGTGGACGTTTACGCGTAGGAGGACTGGAGGGCTGGAGGGCTGGAGGACTGGAGGCCCAGGGGCAACGGTTTTCGAGCCGGTCCCGTCTATACCCCGCAAGTCGCGTCACACCGGCGCGCGTGCGAGGTTCACATGCCCAGCTTTGGTTCCACCCGCCGCACCCTCACGACCGCCGCGCTCCTCGCCACCTTCGTCGTCCTCGCCCTGCCCGCCGCGGCACGGGCGCAGCAGGAAGAACCCTTCGATCGCACCCTGACCATGGCGCCGGGTGGCACGCTGCGCCTGAAGACCTTCTCGGGCCGCGTACGCATTCGCGGCACCAGCGGCAACCAGCTCATCATCCACGCCGTGCGGCGCGCGACGGCGGATCGGCTGCGCGACATCCAGGTCGCGGTGACGCAGCAGGGCGACACCATCGAGGTGAACGCCAATCATCGCCTCGTCGAACGCCGCAACGAGAACGTCGTCGAGACGGACTTCGACATTCAGGTGCCGATGGACACGCGGCTCGACGTCAACGCGTTCAGCGCGCCGATCGAGATTGAAGAAGTCCGCGGCGCGCACCGGTTGAAGACCTTCAGCGCCGACATCACGCTGGCCAGTGCGGCCTGGCGCGAGAGCGACGGACTGGAAACCGAAACCTTCAGTGGCGACGTGCGTTTGCGGCTGCCGGATTCGGCGCGCGGATCGATTAGCTTCGACAGCTTCAGCGGCCGCTTCGACAGCGACCTGCCGGTGACGCTGCAGTCCAGCAGCCGGCGCACGTTCCGCGGTGAACTGAACGGCGGCGGCAACGCGATGTTCCGCGTCAAGACGTTCAGCGGCTCGGCCGAGATCCGCCGCTGATCTGCGCGAACATGAACGCCCCCATGCGCTCGAGCCCGGCCTCGAGCACGTGGGTGGCGTTGGCGTAGCCGATCCGCAGCCAGCCTTCCATTTCCATCACGCTGCCGGGCGTCAGCATCACGCCGGTCTCCTCCAGCAAACGCACGCAGAAGTCGCGCGATGGTTCATCGCTCTTCAACTCGAGCAGTGCCGTGGTGCCCGAGCGCGGCTTCACCCAATCGAGCGCGGACTGCGTGGCCATCCACGCCTCGAGAATGGCGAGGTTCGTCCGCGTGATGTCACGACTGCGCGCCAATACCGCGTCCGCGTGTTCCAGCGCGAGCGCGGCGAGGTGATCGTCCAGCACACCGACGCTGATGGTGTTGTAGTCGCGATGAACGCTCACCGCATCGAGCAACGCGCGCGGACCGACGATCCAGCCAAGGCGCAGACCCGCCAGCGAGAACGCCTTGGACATGCTGCCCGTGCTGATGCCGCGCTCGTAGAGATCCGCCATCGACGCCGTGGTGCCGCTGCCCTCCTGATCGAGACCGCGGTACACCTCATCGCACAGCACCCACGCATCCTGCTCGCGCGCAATCGCCGCGATCGCCTCGAGCATCGCGCGATCCATCAGCGCGCCGGTCGGATTGTTCGGGTTGTTGATGGCGATCAGCTTCGTCCCGCGCGTCGCCAGTTGACGCAGTTCGTCGAGGTCCGGCAGGAATCCGTTCTCTTTGCGCAGCCGCAGGATCCGGACATCCGCGCCGTAGCTTTCGGGAATCGAGTAGTGCTGCTGATACGTCGGCTGCACGCTGATGACGCGATCGCCCGGCTCGACGAGCGTGGCGTACAGCAACGCGTTGGCGCCGATGGCGCCGTGCGCGACGAGCACATTCCGCGCCTCCTGCGTGTCGTATAACGCCGCGATGGCCGCGCGCAGCCGTTCCGTGCCCTCGATGGCGCCGTAGGTCAACCGCAGCGAACGCATCTGCTCCAGCTCATCCGCCGACGCGCCGGCCAGGTCCAGCAATTCGCTGACGCTGAGTGACGCAACGCAGGTTTCCGCGAGGTTCCACTCGCACTGCGTCTCGTACTCGTTCATCCAGATCTCGACGCCAAAGGGGCGGATGCGCATGGGGAAACTCTACAGGACCGCTCGCCTTCGCGCGTCGCGCGCCCCAAGCCGCTAGCCCTCCAAGCCGTTCCAGACCTCCAGCCCCCCAGTCCCCCAGACCTCTGTAGAATTCCCCTGGAGGCGAGAGCACCATGGCACACGAGAAGGATCTGTCGCGGCGTGATTTCGTGGCACTGTCGGTCGGCGCGGGGCTTGCGGCGGCGACGGGCGCGGCCGCGCAGGCGAACATCACCGAGGCGACGGTGAGCGTGAAGACGCCGGATGGCACCTGCGATGCGGCGTTCATTCATCCCGCGTCGGGACGGCATCCCGCGGTGATCATCTGGCCCGATGCCTTCGGCCTGCGTCCTTCGATGCGCGACATGGCGAAGCGCCTGGCCGCCGATGGCTACTCGGTGCTCGTGCCGAATCCGTACTATCGCGTCACCAAGGCGCCCGGCATCGACATGACGAACTTCAGCTTCCAGAACGCCGACAACATGGCGATGCTGCGCAAGATGATGGGCGGCATCGGCGCGGCCGGCGCGGCGGAGCGCGACGCCGCGGCGTTCGTCGCGTTTCTCGACGCTTCGTCTGCCGTCGACACGACGAAGAAGATCGGCGCGCAAGGCTACTGCATGGGCGGTCCGCTGGTGTTCCGCACCGCCGCCGCGGTGCCGGATCGCATCGGCGCCGGCGCGTCGTTCCACGGCGGCGGTCTCGTCACGCAGGCGCCCGACAGCCCGCACACGCTCATCCCGAAGATGAAGGCGCGCCTCTACGTCGCCGTCGCGTCGAACGACGATGCGCGGCAGCCGGATGCGAAGGATGTGCTGAAGCAGGCGTTCGCGTCGGCGAAGGTGCCGGGCGAGGTGGAGGTCTACAAGGGCCTGCACGGCTGGTGCGTCCCCGACATGCCGGCCGAAGCCGGCAAGCCGATCTACGACAAGCCCGACGCCGAACGCGCGTGGACGAAGCTGGTTGAGCTGTATCGGGAGGGTCTTAGGTCTTAGGTCCTAAGTCTTAGGACGAGGGTGCTGAGCCGCATCCTCGACCCAAGACCTGGAATTCCAGACCAGGTTACGTGTGGCCGTCGCACCTCCGTCCTAAGACCTAAGACCTAGGACCTGGGACCTCTATATGTCCGACTTCCCCTCGTTGACCCGTGCGCTCGAGGCCGCGCTGCGCGCGCACGCGCCGGAGTGGACCGAGCGGAACGATGCTGATCCAGGTGTCACGCTGCTCGAGATGCTGGCGTTTCTCGCCGAGGCGCTGCAGTTCGAGCGCGGGGTCGTCCCGGCGGGCACGGCTGCAGCCGCACGCGTGAAGAAGGCGCTGGAAGGCTACGAGACGCCGTTGATTGCATCACAGGAGGCGTGGTCTGGCGTTACGCGACCACGCTTCTTCGCCGGACGCCTGCTGACAGCCGCCGATCTCGACGAAGAACAGCGCTACCACCTCGCTGCGCATCGTCGTCTGTTGCGCGCGATCTACGTCGATGCGGTGATCAGCGGCCTGCAGGTCAGCGTCGCCGAGACGGGCGACACGGTGACCATCGCCCCGGGCACGGCCGTCGACGCCTTCGGCCGCGAGATCATCGTCGCGTCACCAGCCACGCTCACCATTCCAACGGGATCGTCGTCTTCGTTGTGGGTCACCGTCGAGTATGCGGAACGGCCGATCGACCGCGTGCCGATTGCGAACAGCGACGCCGGCGAAGCCACGCGCATCGAGGAAGGCGGCCGCATCGGCGTCACCGCGCAACCCGCTCCGCTCACGATCGCTCGCCTGATACGCGACGGCAAGGGGTGGAAGAAGGCCTGAAGGCCCGTCTTCGCGCTTCGCGCTTCGGCGCGGTCAGAGGCTTGAAGGGCTTGGGGCCTGGAGGGCTTGGGCCCGCCTTCGCGCTGTCGCGATTCGGCGAGGCTGACGGCTTGAACGGCTGGCGGCTTGAACGGCTTGGAGGGCCTCGCACCTCCGGTCCTAGGACTTAGGACCTAGGACCTAAGACCTCGATGAGATACCTCGCGATCCTGCGATGCACGTCGAGCGTCGTGCCCGGTCCTTCGGCAATCGCGTGCGTGCGGTTCGGATAGACCATCACGTCGAACGGCTTGCCGAGTTCGATGAGCTTGTTCATCAGTTTCTCGGTGCCCTGATAGTGCACGTTGTCGTCACCCGTGCCGTGCACGACCAGGAGACGGCCGGTGAGCCCGTCGGCGAAGTTGATCGGCGAGCTGCGGCGGTAGCCGTCGGCGTTGTCCTGCGGCAGACCCATGTAGCGCTCCTGATAGATCGTGTCGTAGAGCGCCTTGTCCGGCACCGGCGCCACCGAGACGCCGGCCTTGAACACGTCGCCGTGCCTGAACATCGCCAGCAGCGTGTTCGATCCGCCGCCGCTCCAGCCCCAGATGGCGATGCGATCCGGATCGAGGAACGCGTGCCGAGCCGTCAATGCGCGCAGTGCCGCCGCCTGTTCCGCCACGGCGAGCTCACCGACGACGCCGTAGACGACCGTGCGCCAGGCCGTGCCTTTCGGTGCGGGCGTGCCGCGATTGTCGACGCTGACGACGATCACGCCGGTGTCGGCCAGCGCGCGATGGAAGAGCATGCGCGCGCCGCCCCAGCGATCCGTCACGGTCTGCGAGGCTGGTTCGCCGTAAACGTAGGCGACAACGGGATACCGCTTCGCGGGATCGAAGTCCTTCGGCTTCAGCATCCAGCCATCGAGCGTGACGCCGCTGCCGGCGTCGACGGTGAAGAACTCCACCGGCGGCTGCACGAGCGGCGCCAGACGTTCGGTGAGCGCCGTGATGTCGGTGAGTGCGCGGACGACGCGATGCGACGGGAGTTCGATCAGGTCGGTGACGGGCGGTCGATCGAAACGCGAGTAGGTGTGGAA
>JADZCY010000368.1 GCA_020851325.1 Acidobacteriota bacterium
CCGGTGCAGAGCGTCAACCCTTCGAGGCTGATCATCGTGTCGCGACCCCAGTCGGTGAACCACGGATAGCCGGCGACGACGGTACGCGGTTCCGCGCCGGCGGCACGCACGGCCGCATCGGCATCGCCGCGGGCGATGGGACGGACGATGAACTGGTCGGCAGCCAGCGGCAACAGGAACGTGTCGGGCGATTGCAGCGCCGCGTCGCTCACCGTGATGAGATGCTCGCGCCGTTCGAGTTCCAGTTGTCGCGTCGCCGCCGGATCGAGCGCCTCGATCAACGCCCACGGTTCACTCGACGCCGTGAAGAAGACGTCCTCGTCCGGCCGCAGCGTCAGCGTGAAGACGCCTGGCGATCGCATCGCGCCGACAGCGTCGTAGCCACGATCCGACTCGATGTCGTACGGCACGTTCAGCCATTCGCCCGGCTCGTCCGCGAAGGTGAACGGCGGCGCCGGTTCTTGCGCCCCATTGTCGCGCTCGGGGGTGCCATCGCTTTGCCTCCCGCCTCCCGCCTCCCGCCTCCCGACTTGATCTTTCCCAATCGTCACGCGGAGCGGGATTGGAAAGCCTTCGCGCTCGAACTCGAAGCCCGACGGACCGGATTGCGTCACGTCGTAGTGCGCGTCGAGCGTGGCGCTCAGGCGCCCTTCGTGCGCGCGGAAGTCGAGCCAGGGCCGCAGCTCCAGCGTCACCGGCGACGGGCCCGTCAGCCGATAATGCACGTGCACGGTGTTCTGATCGTGCGGCATGACGAGACTCTGCTCGAGTGTCGTCTCCGGCCCGAGCGCGAACGACCACTGCGGCAGACCGGCGACGAGCGAAAAGTCGAGACGCGCAACGTTCCCGGCATCCGGTGGCCCGGGGCGCAGCGCGCGGCGCGTGTGCCCGTCGAGCGTCACCGTCTCCTGCAGGTAGTGCAGCAGCATCACGCGTCCGGCCGGCGCGGGATGCGACGCCACGAGCAGTCCGTGAAAGCGGCGGCGCACGTAACCATCGACGCTGCCCGACGCATAGCCCCCGAGGCCGTTGGTGACCAGCCACTCGAGTGGTGCTTCGCGGCTCAGTGACGCCGGCGGCTGGCGGCGCAGGTGCAGCAGGTTCCGCGGATTCATGAGGTCTCCCGGGCGACGGCGGCAAACACCGTCGCGGCATGGCCGGTGGCCGTGATGAGGTGTGGGTGCGTGGTGGCGGCGATGCCGGTGCCACCGTAGTGGCGTGCTTCGGAGCACCAGAGCAGCGACCAGCGCCGATCGCTCGGCGGCGCCACCAGCGGATCGGGCAGCGCCGCCAGATTGAGATCGGCGTCGAGGTTGATGACGAGGAGCCGTTCGGCGTCAGCACCGATGAAGCGCAGCAGCAGCGTGCGGTCCGACACGGTGCTGCCGATCAGACGATGTGCGTGCTGGCCAAGGGCCGGATCGGTGCGGCGCAGATGGAGCAGGTCCTTGTAGAGCGCGCGCATCGCCTCGTTCGTCGTCACGTCGAGCGTGGATCGGCACCGTGCGAAGCATGGGTCGTCGAGGCGAGGTGGCGCCGTCGTGTCGCCGTCGGCGCGGGTGAGCCGGGCGAACTGCGCCAGGAACGCGAGTCGGCCGCGCACGACCGCGGCTTGCAGTTCCGCTTCATGGTCGGCGAAGAACTCGAACGGCACCGTGCTGCCGTCTTCCTGTCCCTGAAAGATCATCGGCGTCCACGGACCGAGCAGCAGGTACGCCGACATCGCCCGCCACCACGCCGGACTCGTCAGCGTCGACAGTCGTCGTCCGGCGGCGGAGTTGGCGACCTGATCGTGATTCTCGAGGAAGCAGACGAACTGGTGCGGCGGTCGATCCAGCGCCGCGGTGCCGCGGTTCTGCTGCTGCCACGGGTAGTACTGGCCCTGAAACAGGAAGCCGTGCTGCGCCAGCGACAACCATTCGCGGCTCGTGCCGCGATAGTCGGAGAGATACGCTTCGCGGACGCCGGTCAGCGTCACGCGGCAGGCGTGGTGGAAGTCCTCGTTGTAGAGCCCATCGAGCCCATAGCCGTCTTCGTCCAACGGGCGGAGCAGTCGTGAATCCTGACCCTCGTGCTCGGCGAGGATGATCACCTCACGCGGTGCCGCGGCGGCGCGGGCGGTGCGGCCGAGCGCGGCCAGGATGTGTTCGGCCGACTCGTCGAAGATCTGCTGCGCGGCGTCGAGACGGAACCCGTCGACGTGGAACTCGCGCACCCAGTATTCGACGTTGGCCAGCACCAGCGCACGCATGCCGGCCGCGCCCTCGCCATCGAAGTTGAGCGCTTCGCCCCACTCGTTGGCGTGTCGCTCGCTCACCCACCGGCGATCGAACGCGCCGAGGACGTTGCCGGCGGGACCGAGGTGGTTGTAGACGACATCCAGGATGACGGCAAGGCCGGTGAGGTGCGCGGCGTCGACGAAGTGCTGAAAGTCCGACGGCTCGCCATACGCGTGCATCGGCGCAAACCACTGCACGCCGTCGTAGCCCCAGCCGAAGCGCCCGGCGAACTCGGCGATCGGCATCATCTGAATCACCGTGACGCCGATGTCCTTCAACTCCGGCAGCAGTCGCTCGGCGGCGCGCCACGTCCCTTCGGGCGTGCAGGTGCCGACGTGCATCTCGTAGATCACCTGCCCGGGCAGGCGGCAGCCGTGCCACGCGTGATCCCGCCACGGATACGCGGCCAGATCGACAACGGCCGACAGACCCTCTGGACCGTCGGGCAGCCATCGCGACGCCGGATCCGGATACAGGCGATCGCTCGCGGATGGCCGCAATCCGTACCGCGAGCCGGCGCGGCCCGGCACCTCGGACGAGAAGTGGCCATCGCCCTCGGGCAACAGATCGGCAACGTGGCCGTCGATCTCGATCGACATCCGATCGTGATCCGGCGCCCACACGCGCACGTGGACACGATCGCGGCCGGCGGGAACGGCGCCCAGCGTGTGACGGCGCGTGGTCATGCCGACACGTCTCCCGATCGCCGGAACGCCAGCGCCAGCGCCTGCGGTTCGACGTTCACGCTGCCGTTGAGCGGACGGACCTCGGCGGGCGCCTCGGCTGCGGTGTCGACAACGAGCTCCCATCGCCCCCCATCGTCCGGCAGCGCGTAGGACACCGCTTCGCCGCCGGCGTTGAGGATCAGCCGCGCCCGTTCACCGTCGAGCGTCGCGTCCAGCGCGACGTGCGCGCGTGGCGTGTTCCAGTCCTCGTCACCAAGCGGCGCGCCGTCGGGTCGAACCCATGCGACGTCGAGTCCATGACCGGGCCAGCGATCGTGACGCACCCACGGCAGTTCGCCGCGCAGCGCGATCAATCGCTGGACGAACTCGGCCAGCGCGCCGTCGGCCTTCGACCAGTCGAGCCACGATGTCTCGTTGTCCTGATCGAAGGCGTTGTCGTGCCCGCCCTGGCTGCGGCCCCACTCGTCGCCCTGGCCAATCATCGGCGTGCCCATCGACAGCAGCACCGTCGCCAGCAGATTCCGCTGCAGCCGTCGTCTGGCCTCGTCTCGTGCCGGCCCGGCCTCGATGCCCTGGAGCACCGGGCTCACCTCGGCAAGGTCGCGCAGCGTCAGGCCGTCGTGACTGGAGATGTAGTTCACGCTGGCCGTGGGACCACGCCCGTCACCCTGGAACAGATCGGCGCTGCCCATCAACCGCGTCGCCAGGTCCGGCAGCACGGCCGGTTCCTCGCGCCAGAACTTGCGCACCGTTTCGCGATAGCGGTCGTTCCACTCCGACCAGTGGAACGGGAAGTTGCCGACGAGATAACCGTTGTCGCCGGTGTCCCACGGCTCGGCGATCAGCTTCACGCGCTGCAGTACCGGATCCTGATGGATGGTGCAGAAGAACGCGGACCACGTGTCCACCGTGTGCACGCCGCGCGCAAGCGTCGCCGCCAGGTCGAAGCGGAAGCCGTCGACGTGCATCTCGGTGACCCAGTAGCGCAGCGAATCCATCACGAGCTGCAGCACGTACGGATGCCGCAGGTTCACGCTGTTACCGGTGCCGGTGTAATCCATGTAGTAGCGCGGATCGTCCTGCACCAGGTGGTAATAGGCCGGGTTGTCGAAGCCCTTGAAGCTGAGCGTCGGCCCGAGGTGATTGCCCTCGGCGGTGTGGTTGTAGACGACGTCGAGAATCACTTCGAGGCCGGCGGCGTGCATGGCCTGCACCATGGCCTTGAACTCGCGCACCTGACCGCCGCGATCGTCGGCGGCGTATTCGGCGTGCGGCGCGAAGTAGCCGAACGTGTGATAGCCCCAGTAGTTGCGCAGCCCGGCATCGAGTTGATGCTGTTCATGCGCGAAGTGGTGCACCGGCATCAACTCCACCGCGGTTATGCCCAGTCGCCGCAGATCCTCGAGCACCGCCGGCGTGGCGAGGCCGGCATAGGTGCCGCGCAGCGGCTCGGGCACCGCGGGATGCAGGCGCGTGTAGCCCTTGACGTGCAGTTCATACAGCACGGTCTTCGACGGCGCATGCGCCGGCGCCACATCGTCTTTCCAGTCGAAGGAGGGATCGATGACGAAGGATCGCGGCGCGGTGCCGGCGTTGTCGCGGTCGTCACGCGCGTTCTCGTCGCCGCCGATGGGATAGCCGAACATCTCGGGTCCCCAGTTCTCCTGGCGCGAGATGGCTTTCGCGTACGGATCGGTCAGGACCTTTGCGGGATTGCAGCGGATGCCGCGCGCCGGCTCGTACGGTCCGTGGACGCGGAAGCCGTAGGCCTGGCCAGGGCCGACGCCGGGGACGTAGACATACCAGAGGAAGCCGGGCTCGGAGGTCATCGACACACGGTGCTCCTGACCGTGCTCGTCGAACAGGCACAACTCCATGCCCTGCGCCTGACTCGAGAACACGCGGAAGTGCGTGCCTTGTCCATCCCACGTGGCGCCCAGGGCGCCGTCAATCGTCGTCATGCGGGTTGTCGCTCCAGAAGGGACA
>JADZCY010000369.1 GCA_020851325.1 Acidobacteriota bacterium
CAGCCAAGGCGAACGGCAACGGCGCCCGGTCCAACGGCAACGGCAGCAAGTCCGCCAAGCCGGCGGCCAAGGCCGCGAAGAAGCCGGCCGCAAAGAAGCGGCGCTGAGACGAGCCGCGCGTGCCCTTCCTGCGCCTCACCCGCGACCGCCGCGGCTTCGAACATACCTACCTGCTGCACGCCGACAGGCCGGGTGAGAAGCCGCGCATCCTCTACTGGTATCGCACCGCGCCCGACGTGCTGATCGGCCGTCCGGCGCTGGACGAAGACGCCATCCGCCACATCGAAGATCAGCATCCGCACATCGAGTTCGACTGGCCGGCCATCCTCGCGCTGCGCGAGGCGATGCCGCCCGAAGAGGAAGAGCCCATCGTCCGCGCGCCGGTCGTTCGCCGCGAACGGCGGGGCGGACGCCGTGAACAGGGCGGCCGTCCATCGGCACCTCCATCGCCGCCGCGGGATCGTCAGGCGACGCCCGCACCGGCCGACCAGGCCGAATGGTCGCCATCGGCGGACACCACGGACGCTGGCGACGTGGTACCGACGCCTGAGCCGGCGCGACTGACCACGCGTGGACTGCTCGAAGAACTCGTCGGCCGCGAGATCGCCACACGCCTGCGGGCGCGTCACGCCGAGACGATGGCGCGCATTCACGAACGTCACTTCGACGAGTTGACACTCGCCGCCTGGGTGGCACGAGCCGACGCGCTCGATCCCGACACCTGGCTCACGCCCGACGCCATTCTCGACGGCGTGCGTGACGCGGACCGGCGCTTCGAGACGCTGCGCGACGCGCTGCTGGCCGAGCCGTAGGCCGAGCGTTCGCTCTCGAGCCGACACACGCATGTAGACTGAGGGCCTCCCCGGAGGAGAGCTCATATGCGTCGTGTCTTTCGATTCGCATTTCTAACAGGACTGTTGCTGGCGCTTGCCGGTGTCGTGCGTGCGGACGCGCAGATCCGGACGCAGGTGGTCGTGGACGGGTTGGCGAGCCCGGTCGCGTTCGTGCCCGACCCCACCTCGCCCAGCCGTTTCTTCATCGTGCAGCAGGGCGGGTTGATTCGTCTCTGGGACGGCACGTCGTTGACGACGTTCCTCGATCTCACGGGCGCGATTCGCAACCCGCGCGGCAGTGAGGAAGGGCTGCTCGGCATGGCGTTCGCGCCTTCTGCCGTCACCTCGGGTACCTTCTTCGTCAACTTCACCAGCCCCGACGGCGACATCGTCGTCTCGCGATTCCGTCGAGTTCCCGCCGACGCACCGACCGCCGATCCGGGCACGCGCTTCGATCTGATCTGGCCGGGCAACACGGCCTACATTCCGCATCCGTCCAACACCAATCACAACGGTGGCCACCTCGCCTTCGGACCGGACGGCATGCTCTACATCGGCACCGGTGACGGCGGCGGCAGTAACGATCAACCCAACAACGCGCAGAATTCCGGATCGCTGCTCGGCAAGATGCTGCGCATCGACGTCAACGTGCCTGACGCCGATCCGGAAGGCTACGACGTGCCGCCGGACAACCCGTTCATGGACGCGAATCCGATTGTCGCGCTCGGCGAGATCTGGGACTTCGGCCTGCGCAATCCGTGGCGCTACAGCTTCGACACTGTCGGCGCCGGCGCGACCGGCGCGCTGATCATCGCGGATGTCGGTCAGGGCGCGCGCGAGGAAGTGAACTACGAGCCGTTCAATCGCGGGGGACGCAATTACGGGTGGCGCATCCTCGAAGGGACGCGGGTGAACACCGATGTGCCGCCGACGGATCCGGCGTTCACGCCACTGACGGGACCGCTCTTCGACTATCCGCGCACGATTGGCGGATCGATCACCGGCGGCTACGTGTATCGCGGCACCGGCCTGCCGGCGGCGTATCGCGGCCGCTACTTCGTGGCCGACTACGTGTCGCAGATCGTCGGCTCGATCGGCTTCAGCGTCAACGGCACGACCGGTGAAGCCGCGTTCGTCAACGCCATCGATCACACGGCGGAACTCGGCAGCCCGGGACGTGTGACGTCGTTCGGGCGCGACCTGCAGGGCGAACTCTATCTGGTGACGTCGAACGGTCGCGTGCTGAAGCTCGTCGCGGCTGAACAACCGGAAGCGCCGGTCGGGCTCTCAGCGCTGGTGAGTGGCCGCACCGTTGCTCTCGAGTGGACCGCGCCGCCCGCTGGTGTGGTGCCGACGGGATATCGTCTCGAGGCCGGCAGCACGCCCGGCGGCGCCAACCTCGCGACGTTCGCCACCGGTGTCACGCCTGAACTCACCGTGGCCGGCGTCGCCGACGGCGTTTACTACGTGCGCGTGCGCGCCGAGCGCAACGGCATCGTCGGACCGCCGTCGAACGAAGTGCAGGTGACGGTGGACGCCTGCGGCATCGTCGCGGCGCCGACGTCGTTCAGCTTCACGCGTACGGGACAACGCGTGACGATGACGTGGAACACCGTGGCGAATGCCGCCGGGTATCTGGTGCTGGCTGGCAATGGACCGGGGCAGTCCAACCTGGCGTCGCTGCCGACGAGCGGCGCGCCGTTGATCGTGGACGGCGTTCCGTCCGGCACCTACTACGTGCGCGTGCACGCCCTCAACGGCTGCGGCATCGCCGGCGCGGCGTCGAACGAGATCACCGTGGTGGTGCCGTAGCCGGTTCGTCGATCTCGTGCGCGATGGCTCTCCGCGCCATCCGCGTGACGACGACGGTGACCGCAATGGTGGCGGCGAGGCCCAATCCGATGAAGGTGTAGTACATCGCACCTTTGGGTTGGGCCGCGCCGCTGGCCAGGCTCGCGAGGTCGCCGGCGACCTTGCCGGTGTAGACATACATGGCGACCACCGGCAGCATGCCGATGCTGGCGGCGACGTAATCCGCGAGCTTGATGCGGCTGAGACCGAGCGCGTAGTTGAGCAGCACGAACGGCACCGCGGGCGACATGCGGAGCAGCGCGACGAGGCGGAAACCGTCGCGTTCCACCGCCTGATCGATCCGCTGCAATCGCGCATCACGCGCGAGCAGACGTTCGACGAGATGCCGCGCCAGGTAGCGGCCGGTGAGAAACGCCAGCGTCGCGCCGATCGTCGCGCCGATCATCACGTAGAGCACGCCGGCGAGAAACCCGAAGATGGCGCCAGCGGCAATGGTGAGCAGGAACGCCGGCGCGAAGATCACCGGCGCGATGCTGTAGCCGGCGATGAACACCGCCGGTCCCCACGGGCCAAGGCTCGCCACCCACGCGGTGAAGCGCGGCAGCACGGCTGGAATCTCGCGGCCGATCGCCACCAACGCGACGGCGGCGACGACACCGGCGAGTCCTCTGAGGAGCAGCGTCATCTCGGTCAGTCGTCGCGCAGGAAACGATCTTCGATCGCGTTCACTTTGCCCAGCCGCCGCAGATGGCGTTCTTCAGCGTCGAACGTGGCGCCGACGAACGCGTCGACCAGCGCTTGCGCGAGCGACGGCCCAATCACGCGTGCGCCGAGGCACAGCACGTTGAGGTCGTCGTGTTCCACGGCCTGACGGGCGGAGTAGGTGTCGTGACAGGTGGCGGCACGCACGCCGGGAAACTTGGACGCGGCGACGGCCACACCGGCGCCGCTGCCGCAGACGAGGATGCCGCGATCCACCTGGCCGTTGCGCACGGCCTGCGCCACCGCCTCGGCCGAATCGGGATAGTCCACCGGGGCTGTCGAGTGCGTGCCCAGGTCCAGCACGTCGTGGCCGCCTTGCGCGAGGTGGCCGGCCAGCCCACGCTTGAGCTCGAAGCCGGCGTGATCGGCGGCAATCGCTATACGCATAGGTGTCTATGGTAGCTCTGGGTCCTAAGTCCCAGTGCCTAAGTCCTAAGCCGTCCTAGGACCTGGGACCTAAGACCTAGGACCAAGGTTATAATTCCGCCATGCTGAACCACGGCCGTCGTCTCGGAGTCGTCGCCGGACTGGCCTTGTCGATGGCGGTCCTCAACGCCCAGGCCCCGCCTTCCGGCCAGCCTCCGGCTCCGGCCGCGCCGCAGCAGCCGGCGAGCCCTGAAAGTCAGGGCATCTTCCGCCGCAACATCGACCTGGTGACGATGGACGCGATCGTCCGCAACGGCCAGGATCAGTTCGTCGCCGATCTGGCGAAGGACGACTTCGTCGTGCTCGAGGACGGCGTGCCGCAGGACGTGCAGTCGTTCACGCTCGTGCACGGCGGCCGCGTGCACAACCTGCTGGCGCCACCGCCGCCGCCGGCGCAGGAAGGCGTGATTCTGCCGCCGACGCGTCCGCGCAACGACACCACCGGCCGCATCTTCCTGATCATCGTCGACGACCTGCACCTCGATTTCCGCAACACCGGCCGCATCCGCGATCTGTTCAAGCGCGTCGCCCGCGATCTGATCCACGACGGCGACATGTTCTCGATCGTCTCCACCGGCCCCTCGTCTCTCGCCATCGATCCGACCTACGACCGCAAGGTGCTGGACGAGGCGATCAAGAAGATCACCGGCAACGGCCTCAAGCCGTCGGACATCATCCAGGGCGCCGAAAGCGCCGATGGCCCGAGCGAAGTACGCTACCGCGCCCACGTGACGTTCTCCACCGCCTACGACATGCTGCGGCAGATGGAGCGCATCACCAACCGCCGCAAGGCCGTGGTGTGGGTGAGCAACGGCTACGACTTCAATCCGTTCTCGGAATCACGCCTCGGCGAAGACCCGGTGTTCGGCGGCCGCTTCGGTCAGACGCGTGAGGAAGGCGAACAGCAGCGGCAGCAGACCAATCAGGGCGCGCAGTTTGCCGATGCGGATCTGGCGCGCGAACTCGCCGAAGTGACGCGCACCGCCAACCGCGCCAACGCCACGCTCTACACCATCGACCCGCGCGGCCTCGTGGCCGGCGCCGATCTCGACGAGCAGATGGACCCGCAGGAGTTCCAGACCTTCGTGCGGAAGACGCAGGACAGCCTGCGCGTGCTGGCGGAGGAGACCGGCGGCATTGCCGTGGTGAACCAGAACGACTTCACCAAGGCGCTGAAGCGCATCGACGCCGAGACCAGCGACTACTACGTGCTGGGCTACTACTCGAGCAACCCCGACCCGACCAAGCGCACGCGCAAGGTCGAGGTCAAGGTGAACAAGCCCGGGCTCAATGTGATTTCGCGGACGTCGTATACGCTGCGTCAGCCGGACGCCGGGACGACGAAACAGTAGCGGCGGAGGCGGCAATCGCTTCGGCGATGCGCTCACGCAGCCAGGCGACGGGCTGCGGCTGGGTGTCGATGAACGCCTTCCACTCGGAATCGGACAGGACAACGGAGATGACGTGGTCGCGCGGAGTACTCATTCCGCGATCCTAGGCCCGTGGCATCGGTCGAAAAAATAGAATGATCGGATTCGACGCATTCGTTGCGCGCATGCGACGGGAGGCGGGAAGCGGGAGGCGGGAGACGGGAGGCGGAAGGCGGAAGGCGGAAGGCGGAAGAACCAGCCTTCCGCGCTTACGGTGACAGCCGCAGCTTCGGCTTCACCCGCTCGAACGCCTTGATCGTTTCCTGCACCGCCCGCGGCGTGCGGCTCATGCGCGGGTAGACCCATCCGGTTTCGCGCACCAGCGACCGGCCCTCGATGCGCGACAGGAACAGGTGGCCGCTCGATACATCCCGCGCCGCCGCCTGGTAGGGGATGATGCTGATGCCGACGCCGTTTCTGACCATCGCCTTGATGATCTCGACGTTCTCGGTTTCCATCACAATCTGCGGTTCGATGCGCGCCGACAGGAAGAACTCGTCGATGGCGCGGCGCGTGTTGGAGCCGGGTTCGAAGAGCACGAACGGCTGACGCACCAGGTCCTGCGGCAGCACCTTGCGCTTGCGCGACAGCGGGTGCTTGGCGGCGGTGACGAGCAGCAGTTCTTCCTGGAGCACCGGCACCGTCACCAGATCCGGCTGGTCCACCGGCAGCGTCAGCAGAGCCAGATCGCCCGTGCCGGAGCGCAGCGACTGAATGGCGCGCTCGGAACTGCCCGACACCACCTTGAGTTCGACGTCCGGATGCTGCCGCTTGAGTTCGGTGAGGAGCGTCGGGAACACGTAGAGGCACACGGTCATGCCGCCGAGCAGACGAACCGTGCCGCGCAGGGATTCCTGGCTGTCGGTGATGCCGGCAATGGTGTCCTTCAGGTCCTGGAACACGCGGTGGCTGAGCTGCAGCAGCGACTCGCCGGCCGGAGTGATGCGGATGCGACGGCCGACTCGCAGGAACACCGGCTCCTTCAGTTCGTCTTCGAGGAGCAGAATCTGGCGGCTGATGGCGGACTGTGAGACGTGAAGCTTGTGACCGGCGGCAGTGAACGATCCCGTTTCGGCGATCGCGCGAATGATTTCGAGTTGGCGAAGGTCCAAGTGGTGGGTGCTCCTGCCGCCTGAGCGTATATCTAGCGCACAGATGGGTTCAACAGGAATGTTCGGAAAATCAGATGGGCAGCCGCCCCGCGCACGCCGCCTCGACCCGGTCCACCGCCTCGCGCAGGTAGGCTTCGTCCATCTCGACGCCGATGAACGGCACGCCCAATGCGGCGGCGGCCAGCGCCGTGTTCCCGAGGCCGAGAAACGGGTCCATCACCAACTGCAAGCGATCCACGCCGTGCAGGCGCAGGCACTGCTCCGGCAGGCGGACCGGAAACGTGGCCGGGTGCGGCCGCTCGCGATCGCGCGACTGGATGGTGTCGTAGGGGATGAACCAGGTGTTGCCGCGGCAGCGCCGGTCCTTGCCGGCCGAGGCCCAGCGTTCGACGTTCGACTTGTCCTGATACTTCACGCCGACTGCCAGGCGGTCCACCGGCGTGTCGCCGCGCGGCGTGAAGTGGAAGATGAATTCGTGGCAGTCGTTGACGAACCGCGGGCTGTTGATCGGCTTGTAATGGCCCACCGCCAGGTCGTCGTCCAGGTGCGCGTTGGCGCCGGCCAGGTCGCGGTCGATGGCGATGGACTTGACCCAGTGGAGCGTGTTCTGGAGGTGCAGGTGCGGGCGGGCCGCCTGCGCGACGTCGAAGGCCGTCCACGGGTCGGTCGGCTTGCCGCCGACGTTCAGGAACAGCGACCCCTGCGGCGACAACGCCCGCGCCACCTCCGCCACCCAGGCGCCCGTCCACTCCAGATACTCCGCGCGCGGCGCGTCATCGTCGAAGGTGCGGTAGCGGATGCCGAGGTTGTACGGAGGGGAAGTGACCACCGCCGACAGGCTGCCGGCGTCGAGCCGCTGAAGAATGTCGAGGGCATCGCCGAGGTAGAACCGCAACTCGTGCGGCCCCGGCCGGACGACGGCGAATGGAGAGGGCAGGCGCGACGACATGGGCGTCGCGAAATTGTAGCGGAGGGCTTACGACGCGCGGAGGGCGGCGGCGACCAACGTGTTGGCGAAGCGCTCGCGTTCGGCGGTCACGGTGTGATTACGGCGGTGCGCCGCGCTCTCACACGACAACCCCTTCTCTTCGACATACACCACCTCGCGCGTGCTGGCGACGTCCCGATACCGGCCGACGACGCACCCGCAAGGCAGCGTGGCGAACCCGATCAATCGAACCACGCTCATGCTCGTTCTCCCTCAGTCAAAACGGCTAGCAAGTCGCGTACCGATCAGGTCATCGGTATTTGCGCAGCAACCTTGAGAATCAGAGGCGAGAGAATCGGCCGCGCAGGCGCGAAATGTCACACAACTCGGAAGACGGGCAGAGTTCCTGCCATCGCGACGATGAGGATCACGTCACGCCATCGACACACGCTCTCGCTGCGTTGGATCAGAGTTCAGTCTATTGAATTGGCGTGCGGCTGCGGGCGGTGACGAGACCTTGTCGTGCGCCTTCGTTCTGCGGGTCGAGCGTCAGCGCTTCGGTGAAGTAGCGCTCGGCGCCAGAGCGGTTGCCGCTTTCCAGTTCCAGCGTGCCGAGATTGGCGTAGGTGGCCGGGTCGCGTGCGTCGATGCGGAGCGCCAGCGCAAAGGCTTCGCGGGCGCGGTCGCGCTGGCCGAGGCCGGCGAGCGCCGCGCCGAGCAGGTTGGCGGCGCGTGCTTCGCCGGCATCCAGTGTGAGCGCCGCTTCCGCTTCGCGAATGGTGATGTCGGGCCGGCCGTGCAGATACGCCAGCGTCGCGGCGTAGTAGCGCGTCGTGGCCTTGGCGGGCTGATCCGCCTGGAGCCGCGCCACAACCGGCGCCAGACGATCGGCGTCGCCGGCATCGGCCAGAACGGAAGCGAGTTGATTGAGCGCGTCCGGATCGCCCGGCGCCTGCTGCAGGATTGCCAGTGGCAGACGCGCCGCTTCCTCGTAGTTGCCTTCGGCGGCGGCCAGCTTCGACAGCGCCAGGCGGGCGGCACGGCCGTCGCTCGAGCCGGCCAGTCGTGCCAGGTGCGCTCGCGTGTCCTCGCGCCGCCCGGCCGGGACCGACGCGCGCACCAGGCCGTCGAGCGCCGCCGTATCGGCAGGCGAGGCATCCACCAGCCGCTGGAACACGCCGTACGCCGCCGTGAAGGCGTCGGCGTCCAGCAGCATCTCGCCGACCTGACGCCATGCCTCCGGCGTGGCGGTCGATTCCGCCTGCCGCACGACGTCCGGCCGCGGCGCCGCCGTCCGCAGGCCGGCAATCACCGCCGCGTTGTCCGGACGATCCGCGCCGAAGATGTTGCGCGGTCCCGAGAATTCCAGGCTGCCGCGGTTGTCGGTCTGGATCTCGGCGTTGCCCGCCCAGGCCGCCAGCGCGGAGCTGTCAGCGAGAAACAGCGATAGCACCCCGAGCGGCGAACGGATGCCGACGCTGGCGAGGTCCGCCGCCACCCCGGCGCGGCCAAACGCCGGCGCGACGTGCGCCAGGCGCTCCGTGATCGGGCCGTCGGAGCCAATCAACAGCAGGTCCGCTTCACCGACCAGAAAGGCGCTGCCGCCGGGAAATACCTCGAGGAACGTCGCCACGATCGACCGGATGTTGGCGTCGCTGATGTCGTAGGTGTGGGCCCACTGGCAGAGGACGCCGCCGGGCGCCAGCCGCGAGCGTGCGATCTGGAAGAACTCGCGCGTGAACAGCGAGGCGATGCCGGCCATCCACGGGTTGGAGGGCTCCGAGACGATGACGTCGTACTGTTCGCGGCTCAGGAGCAGGTGCGTGCGGCCGTCGCCGGCCACCAGTCGCGTTCGCGGATCGGCGAGCGCGCGGTGGTTGCGATCGTCGAAGAACCGCGACGCCTCGACCACCTCGGGCGAGATCTCGAGGACCACCGCCTGCTCGAGCCCATGCGTCAACGCCGAGCCCAGCGTGACGCCGCTGCCCAGGCCGAGAATGGCGGCGCGCCGCGGATTGGGGTGGAGCAGCAGCGGCACGTGCGCCAGCAGGCGCTGCGTGAGCATGTCGGCCGAGTCCGACGCGTCCACCTTGCCGTCGATGCCGAGCGAGGTGGTGCCGGTGAGGCGTCGCACCGACACGGTCGCCGTCGCCCCTTCGCGGTAGTAAAGCAGCTCGCCGGCGGTGAGCGCGGTTTCCAGATCGGGGCCGCGCAGGCCGGCCGCGTATTTGTAGCCGCCGCTCGACAGCAGTCGCGGATCCCAGCCCGGTGCCAGAGCCACTGCCACCAGGGTCACCGCCGCCAGCGCCGCCGGCATCATCGTCCGGCCGCGCGAGGCCAGGGCGAGTCCGCCGGCGGTGAGGGCCGTGAGCGCCGCGACCAGACGGATCGTGTCGTGCAGACCGAGCCACGGCACGAGGACGAAGCCGGTGGCGAGCGATCCGAGAATGGCGCCGGCGGTGTTGACGGCGTAGACGGTCCCCAGGTCCGACACCATCGTGTCGTCGCGCCGTGCGGCCACGGCGAGGGCAATCGGGAACGCGGCGCCGAAGGTGATCGCCAGCGGGAGCAGCAGTAGCGCGGTGACGAGCCATTCACGCAGCAGCACGTCGCGGAAGGCCACGCCCGGTGTGGCCACCAGGCGGGCGATGTCGAGCAGCGCCCAGTCCACGGCGGCCGCCGACGCCAGCGCGAAGACGCCGCTCAGCGCCACCACCACCGCCAGCGTGCCGACAGGCCGCGTGCCGCGGGTGACCAGGCGCGCGCCGATCGAGGCGCCGATGGCGATGCCGAGCACGAACAGCGCGACGACGGCACTGAAGGCGTACGTCGTTGGACCGAGGATCGAGGCAAGAAGGCGCGTCCACACCACCTGGAGCGACAACGACGCGAAGCCGGTGACGCCGAGCGCCAGCGCCGCCAGCATGGGGCGGCCGTCTTCCGTCACGGTGACGACGCGTGTGCCGCGGGATGGAACGGGGGGCGGCACCGGCGGTGTCGCCGTGTCGACCTGGCCGGCCAGGTACCAGGCGCCCGCGGCGGCCACGACGTTCAGCGCCACGCCCACCAACGTCGCGCCCATCAGACCCAGCGCCGGCAGCAGCACGAAGCCCGCCGCCACCGCACCGGCGGTGGCGCCGAGTGTGTTGGCGGCATACAACACACCGGCGTCGTGCGACAGCGCCGCGGCGTGCCGCGCCATCCAGCGCGTCGCAATCGGAAACGTCGCGCCCATGGCGGCAGCCGGCACCGCCAGCAGCGTCAGGCTCAGGATGAAGCGCAGCGCGCCGAACGCGAAGCCGCCGCGTCCGTCCTGATAGGCGGCCGCCAGCAAGGGCGTGAGCGCCGAGAAGATCCACGGCAGCACCAGTGCCGCCGCGGCAATCGCCAGTTCCAGACCGGCATACACGCGCAGCGCCGCGCGTGGGTCGAGCCGCTGCCCGACGCGCCCGCCGGCGGCCGCGCCCACCGCAAGGCCGCCCATGAAGGCGGCGAGCACCGTGCTGGCCGCCGCCAGGCCGTGCCCGACCTGCAGCGTCAGCAGCCGCGTCCAGACCACTTCGTACACCAGGGCCGCCGCGCCCGACAGCGCGAAGAGGACGAGAAACGGAAGGCGACGCATTGGCGCCACAGGGTACCACGCGACGAGGGGGCTACACGGGGGTGCTCCACGGAGGTGCTCCACGGAGGTGCGGTTAGGGGGAAGTGACGGAGGCGCCGGGTACGAAGAGTTGCAGGGCGCCGTCGGTGGCGACCGGACGGAGGTCGAATGCCTCGATCGCGAGCGACCGCAGTTCCTCCGTCGTCAGCGAGGTGTCGATGAGGACGTAGCCCAGACTGGCGCGGGTGGCGAAGTCCGGGGCGCGGGTCATCAGCGTCTGGCGATCGGCCTCGTTGAGCGACTCGCCTTCGCTCAGGCGAATCAGGTTCGCGGTCACCGGATAGGTCGTCTGCATGTCGCGAATGCGCTGCGCCGACACGCGCGACAGGTAGCCGCCGATGAGTGCCTTGCCGTGGCGCGTCTGTTCGAACTGCGACCGCGCGCTGAAGTTGCCGGTCGACGAAGCGCCGTCGCGCACGCCGAACGGCAGGTTGAGGACGCGAATCGGCCGCGGATCGGCGGCGATGATGTCGAGCAGCGGCGACATCGCGGCGGAGTAGAGCAGGCGCGGCGCCGGCAGCGCTTCGCAGAGGAGCAACACGAGTGTGACGACGCCGATGGCGCGGCGCCGGGCCGGCCAGCGCGTGCCGAGGGCTGCCAGCGCGCCCGCCAGCAGAATCGCCAGGCCGAGCGCGGTCATGATGGCAAAGCGCGTCGGCGTGCGGGCGATGCCAATCACCGGCACATAGCGCAGCAGCGCCCACGGCCCGGGCGCGTGCGTCGCCCAGCCACCGACGATCAGGAACGGCCCGAGGGCCAGCAGCGCGAAGCCGGCGGAGATGAACCACCACTCCTGCGGCGGTCGATAGTCCGCCTTCCACCACGCGAAGGCCACGATGGCAATCGACACCAGGCTGAGCGCGACGACGAACTCGACGTCGCGGGCGTGCAGCGCCCACGACCCGTCGCCGATCCAGCGCATCAGCGGATGATTCGGATTGGGCTGGAAGAACGCCAGCAGGTCGGCGCCGCGCGGGCTGCTGCGCCACAGCACCGGCGGCGACACCAGGCGTCCCTCACCGATGCGCTCGCCGAGTCCATACAGCACCGGCGACAGCGGGCCAGCGCCGGCCAGCGCGCCAACGACGGCCACCCGGACGGCCCAGAGGAAGTAGCTGGCGTCGCTCAGCCGCGCCCGCACGGCAATGGCGGCCCGCGCCAGCGCCAGCATGGTGAACACCAGCATCGGCGTGTACAGCCCGCGCACGCTGACGGACATCCCCAACACGTGGAACGAGCCGCCGCGTCCGAACGCGAGTCCGAGGATCAACCCGCCGACGATCAGCAGGGCCGCGTCGAGCGTCCATCGCATCGCGGCCGGCGAGCGTCGACGGCCGAAGCTGAACGCACGGCTGGCCACGTAGAGCAGGCCGGTGATGAGACAGAAGATGGCGAAGTAGGCATCGCACAACGCGGCGATGGCCATGCAGACCCCGGCGGCGGCGGCGTGCCGCAACTGGCCGGTCTGGTCGGCGCGGATCAAGCAGTAGACGAACGCCGCCAGCGGCGCGGCGGCGACCAGGCTCATGTGCGCGCCGGCACGCGCGACGAGGATGGGTGACCAGGCGAACGCGACCCCGGCGATGAACGCCTCGAGCCGCGTGGCCGGAAACGCCAGACGCGCCAGCGCATACGTCGCCAGGGCGGTGAGCACGTTGACGATCAGCAGAACGAGGTTGAAGGCGGCCACGACCCCGACGATGGGGATCAGCGGATAGGCGAGCAGGTTCAGCGCCGCGGTGTAGTTGTGCTGCGTGAGGTCAACGGGTGACGCGAGCGAGAGGATGCGTCCGGTGGAGAAGGGATTGCCGGTCGCCTGCATCTCGTGCTGGAAGACCCACTGGTTCCAGACGTACACACCCGTGTCACCCCCCGGATTCCCGGTGAGGTGAGTGGAGAGGTGCAGCGGCAACGGCCAGGCAAACGCCAGCGCCAGGAGTACGTAACCGCACACAACGCCGAGGCGGGGAAGCCACAAGCGCCGACTCATCAGACAGGCGCTTTACGTTTACCACAAGCCGACTCGGCTGTGACAAAAAGAAGAAAAAAAAGAGAGCTGACCCGAAGGCCAGCTCTCCTGCGTGAAGGCGACCGGGACTGATTTCTCAGGCCCGGGTCGTTGTCCGATGCGACCTAGAAGTCGTAGCGGAAGCCGAAGCGGACGATGCGCGGATCGAGCAGACCGAGCACGCTGAGGTAGTTGCCTCCGGTGACCGTCTGGAAGTTCGTGACCGTGCCGCGATTCAGCGCGTTGAACACGTCCACCTGGAACGTCGCCTTGCCGAACTTGCCGAACGAGAAGCTCTTGTCGGCACGGACGTCAAGGATGGTGACCGTCGGCGCGCGGTGAGAAGTCACCGGCTCGACACGGATGCTCTGCTGACCATCGCCGGGGAACGTCACCGCGACGTTGCGGCCCCACTGGCGGCCGCTCTGCGTCTTCCACGAACCCGAGAAGCCAATCTCCCACGGCATCGTGTAGCGACCGACCACCTTGTAGTTCCACAGGGTGGAGGTTTCCTTGCCGTTGTCGCCGAACATGCGCTGGTTGATGCGCCAGTTGTACGTCTTCGCCTGTGAGATGGCATCGTTGGCGCCGGTGTTGGTGGTGGTGGCGTGGAACTGATCCAGCCACGTGTACCCGAACGACGTCAGCAGCATCCACCTGCCGGCAAAGCGCCGGTTGATGGCGAACTCGACGGTCTGGAAGTCGCTGTTGTACGCCGGGTCGGTCGGGTTGGTGTAGAGGCGCGTCTGTGGCGTGCCGACCGGGCGATCGACCAGGTTCAGCGTCGCGTCGTCGGCCGTGCCCCGCACGCCGTCGGCGCCGATATCGACGAACGTGAACGGGATGGTCAGTGCGGCCGCGCGCGTCGGGTCGATCTCGACCCATTCGTCGCGGACGTTCTTGTAGACGTAGGACGCGCGACCCGACAGGCCGGGGATGATCTCGCGCTCGAGGTGCGTCGAGAACTCCTGCGAGTAGGGACGCTTGATGTTGTCGTCAACATTGACGAAGCCGGCGCCGCCCTGGTTGGAGACGAACGCGCCGAGTTCGGCGGCGCTGTCGAGCAGACGGTTGCCGTTCAGGTCGTTGAAGCGGTAACGCAGACGCGACGAGCCGACCGGGTTCTCGAGGTCGGCCAGCGTGTCGGCGGAGTTGAAGTAGAAGCGGCCGTAGAAGCCCTTCAGCACCGTACGGTTGTCGCCGAACAGGTCGTAGGCAAAGCCGATGCGCGGCGAGACGTTGAACGTGCGGGCGACTTCGCGGGCCTCCGACGTCACCGGCGCGATGAACGACTGGTAGCGCGCGCGTTCGGCCGGGTTCAGGTCGGCCGGCCAGTTGGTCAGCATCGTGTGGCCACCGGGCGTGAACGACTGCTCCGGGTAGCTGTCGAGGTAGTGTTCGAAGCGGATGCCGAGGTTCAACGTCAGGCGATCGGTCATCTTCCACGTGTCGCTGAGATGACCGGCGTTGTAGACCACGTCATTGGTCGACGTGTTCGGCGCGTTGTACAGCTCCAGTTCGTTCACCGCGCCATTGAGGTCGCGATAGAAGATGTTGCCGCCCGGCTGATCGCGGAAGAAGTGCCGGCGGTCACGCTTCCAGTCGTAGCCGACCTTGAAGTCGTGCGAGCCCATCCAGCCGTCCTTGAAGTAGGCCAGCGAGACGTAGACCTGCGGCTTGAAGCGCTTCTGGTCCTGATACGAGTCGTGGTAGCCCGAGCGCTGGCTGGTTTGCGTGTCGAGACGGCCAGGGCCGACATTGCTGGCCAATCCATATTCATCGGTCGGCCGCAGCGGGAAGAAGTTGTACCAGTTGCCGGCGATGACGTCGAGGAAGGCCTTGCTGCCGAGCACGCTGGTCCATTCCCACTTCCACGGGTAGTTGCGCGACGCCTGATAGCGCGCCGCCGATTCCGGCACCAGCGGACCGAGATCGCGCAGGTCCTGCAGCTTGTTGCGCTTGTTGAGGAAGCCGATCAGCTGATTGTTGCGATTGAGCTGGAAGGTGCCCTTGAAGGTGTAGTTGTTGGTCAGCTTCGAACGCGCCAGCGTGTCGATGCCGAGCGTGTACTTGTACTGGTCGTTGATGCGGTAGCTGTAGAAGAACCAGGCCTTCTGCTTCCAGAGTGGGCCGCCGACGTTGAAGTTGACGTCGTACTGCCGATCGATCGGGTTGCCGCGCGTGAGCGGCGACCGCGAGTAGTAGCCGTCGTCGTCCTTCTGCCGCGCGGTGCGGAACGCGTCGGGGACGTTGTCGCTGATCGTCGAGTCGCCCTGCCAGTCGCCGTAGAAGTTGCCGGTGAACCGGTCGCCGCCGGACTTCACCGTGATCGACATGTTGGTGCCGCCGCCGAAGCTGTCGGCACCGGTGCCGGCGCCGCCCATCTGGAATTCCTCGAAGCTGCCGAAGTCGAAGTAACCGGCGTTGCCGCTGGTGCCCTCGGTCGTGTCGATGCCTTCGAGCTTGGTCTGGTTCTGGTCGCCGAAGCCGTAGGCGAGGAAGCCGGTCTGGCTGCCCGAACGCGAGCCGCCGACGTCGAAGCTGGACATCTGCATGCCGGGCGCCTGGGCCATCGCCGCCCAGATATCACGCGCGCTCGGAATCTCGGTGAGGAGTTCCTTCGTGAAGTTGGTGCCGACCTGCGTCGTCGACGTGTCGACGATGGGAGAGGCGCCGGTGACGGTGACCGTTTCCTGCAGCGTCGCGACGTTGAGCGCCTGGTCGACCGTCAGCGTCTGGTTGATGACGACGCGGACGCCTTCGCGCTTGACGTTCTGGAAGCCCGCCAGCTCGAAGTCGATGGTGTACACGCCCGGAGGCAGCGCGATGAAGCGGAACTGGCCGTCCGCGCTGCTCACCTGCACCTGCGGCTGGATCAGGGCAGGGCTCGTCGCCGTGATGGTCACGCCGGGCAGCACTGCGCCGGTGTTGTCGGTCACCGTGCCGTTGATGCGGCCACGGAAGTCCTGTGCACTCGTGGGGATGACCCAGCATAGGGTCAGGCACAGGCAGAACAGGATCGCCTTGTTCAGCCTCATCGTTTGTCCTCCAACCATCGATTCAAGGGCGGGCCGTCGAACGCCGGCAGTCCGCCAACACACACAACGTCCGGCGCGCATGGTAGACCCGAGATGGCCGTTTTGCAAGACAAACTGTGACAAGCCACGGCCAAGGGCCGCGGCTTGTCACGGCTTGGAGGGCTGGCGGACTGGGGGCTGGGGGCCGACTGGGGGCTGGAGGCCTGGGGGTCTAAAGGTCTGGGGGCCGGGTGCCGTAGCCTCCGGTCCTCCGTCCAGTCCTCCAGTCCTCCAGCCCCCCAGCCCCCCAGCCCTCCAGCCCTCGTATACTTCCCGCCATGTTGCGCGCTGCCTCTGCCGTCGTTGCCCTTTTTGTCCTCGCGCTGCCCGGGTTGGCGGCGGGTCAGACCGATCCCGGCACGCTCGGCACGAAACTGATGCAGGACGCCGCCATCCGTCGGGCGGTGGAGGCGATTCGTGCCGCCGAGCCGCAGACGCTGGCCGATCAGGCGCGCATCTGCGAGGTGGAGGCGCCGCCGTTCAAGGAAACACAGCGCGGCGTGATGTACGCGGAGCTGCTGCGGCAGGCCGGGCTCACCAACGTTCGCACCGACAAAGAGGGCAACGTGATGGGTGAATTGGCCGGCGCCGAGCCGCGGCCGCACGTGGTGATGGCGGCGCACCTCGATACGGTGTTTCCCGAAGGCACCGACGTCAAGGTGACGCGCGAAGGAAACGTCATGCGCGGCCCCGGCATTGGCGACGACTGCCGCGGCCTGGCGGTGCTGCTGGCCGTGGCCCGCACGATGGTGAAAGAAGGGATCAAGACACCGGGAACGATCACCTTCGTCGGCAATGTCGGCGAAGAAGGCCTCGGCGACCTGCGCGGCGTGAAGTACATGTTCAACGAAGGGATGAAGGGGCAGATCGATCGCTTCGTGTCGATCGACGGCACGGGCTACGGCATCACCAACGTCGCCGTCGGCAGCCTGCGCTATCGCGTCACCTTCAAGGGCCCCGGCGGCCACAGCTTCGGCGCGTTCGGCCTGTCGAATCCGATTCATGCGCTCGGCCGCGCCATTGCCGCCATCTCCAACTTCAAGGTGCCGACGCAGCCGAAGACGACGTTCAACGTCGGCCGCATCGGCGGCGGCACCTCGGTCAATGCCATCCCCTTCGAGGCGTGGATGGAAGTGGACATGCGCTCGTCCGATCCGGCCTCGCTCAAGGGCGTCGACGCACAGTTCAACAAGGCCGTGGACGATGCGGTGCGGGACGAGGATGCGCGGTGGGGACAGAAGGTGCTGACGGCGGACAAGGCGCTCGTCGGCAATCGGCCGGCGGGGCAGACTTCGCCCGAGTCACCGATCGTCCGCGCCGCGGTGGCCGTCACCAACGCGCTGTCGCTGCCGGTGACGCTCGACGAGGGATCGACCGACTCGAACCTGCCGATGAGCCTCGGCATTCCGGCGATCACCATCGACGGCGGCGGCCGTGGCACCGACGCGCACGCGCTCACCGAATCGTTCGACTCGACGGAGTCGTGGAAGGGCTCGCAGCGCGCGCTCCTCATCGCGATTGCGCTGGCGCAGAAATAGGTCCTAGGTCCTAGGTCTTAGGTCTTAGGCAAATACCCTTGTCACGGTCTTGTGTTCCGTGGGCAAGGGTTGTTGCCTAGGACTTAAGACTTAAGACTTAAGACCTGAGAGGTCCTAGCCCGGACTATTCACCAGAGCTGATGAAAGAGATTGCGCCGGCGACGTGAGCCGTGAGGAAGGGCAGGCGTCGCTCGGGACGCGACGTCGAGCGCATGACGTGCCGTGCGTGAGAGCGTTCGGCACGGAGATCGCGCCAGGACGGTGGCCGACGAGACACACGTCGGGTGTTGCGGC
>JADZCY010000370.1 GCA_020851325.1 Acidobacteriota bacterium
CGTCGCTGCCGGCGGGACGCTCGGTTGCCTTCGCCGCGTCTTCCGCGATCGTGCGCAGGTCCTGCTGCGAGCGATCGAGCAGGATGTCGAACGAGCCCCACGAGGCGCGATCGGCGGGAATCTCGGTGCGCGTCAGCCAGCCGCCGTTGACGTGGCGGAAGAGGTCGTCCTGCGGACGCACGGCCTTGTCGGCCGAAGTCATGTCGATGCCCGACACGAGCGGCGGCGCGGCAGGCGCCGACGGTGACGAGCACGCCGCGGCGAACACGGAGAGCGAGACCAGGGCAACGCGGGTAAGAGTCGGCATAGCGCGCCCATCTTACCCCTCCGGTCCACTCGCGTGGTGCCGCCATCCCCCTCGCCGGCCGCTCTGCGACCAACTGATCGGGGACGATCGACGGGACGAAGGCGGGCGCGACCACTGGTGGCGGCGGGCGAGTGCGGAGCGGCGCCCGGTAGGGCCGGGGTACAATGCCGCCGGCGCGCCCATCCTGGACGCGGACGAAGGAGACGAGTCGCGTGCAGGGCGAAGCACTGGCGCTGGCTGCTGCACTGCTGGGCGGCCTGATCGTCGTGGCGATTTGGTCGTGGGTGGAACGGCGCCGCGCGGTGGACGCGCTGCTGTCGGCGCGCCGCGAGATCGAGACGCGCACCACCGAGAACGCGTCGCTCAAGCTGCAGTTCCAGCGCCTGGCCTCCGAAGATCCGATGACCGCCGTCGCCAATCACGAGCGGCTCTTCGACTTCCTCGAGCGGGAATGGCGGCGGGCCCGGCGTGACGGACACCCCACCACGCTCGTCCTCGTCGACCTCGATGCCTTCGACGAGTTCAACCGGCAGTATGGACGCGCCACCGGCGACGCGTGCCTGCGCGACGTCGCGCACGCCCTCGGCCGCATCGTCGGACGGCCGGGTGATCTCGTGGCGCGCGTCCGCCGCGACGAGTTCGCGCTGGTGCTGGCCGGCACCGATGCGCAGGGCGCGCGGAACATCGCCGAGCGCGTGCGGCTCGGCATCGAAGCCCTGCAGATTCCCGCCGCCTCGAGCGCCCCGGCGCCCGTGGTGACCGCCAGCATTGCCGTCGCCACCGGCACGGCGGCCCACAACGCGTCGTGGGAAGATCTCGATCTCGTCAAGGCGGCCCGGCACGCGCTGCGCGATGCGCAGGTGCGTGGCGGCCACCGCGTGCGCTACGCGCTGGTGGGGCGCCACGGCGAGCCACAGTTGATGACCGACGAACCTCGGTGAGACATTCCAGATGCCTACGTCTCTTGTCGACCTGCACTTCCAGGGCCACGCCCGCGTCATCGCGACGGCGGTGCTGCCCGTGTCCGACGGCATTGCGCTGATCGATCCCGGCCCCACCACATGCGTGCCGTCGCTCGAACGCGGCCTGCGTGCGCTTGGCTATGCCCTGAACCACGTGCGGCACATCCTGTTGACGCACATTCATCTCGATCACGCGGGCGCGACGGGCACGCTGGCGCGTCTGGCGCCCGAGGCGCGCGTGTGGGTGCACGAACGCGGCGCGCCGCACATGGTCGATCCGACGAAGCTGCTCGCCTCGGCGACGCGACTCTACGGCGATCAGATGGACACGTTGTGGGGTGCGTTCGAAGCCGTGCCGCCGGATCGGGTGACGGCGCTGGCCGGCGGTGAACGTCTGGATCTCGGCGGGTGTGAACTGTCGGTGGCTTACACGCCCGGCCACGCGATTCACCATGTCAGCTACTTCGACGCCGCGGAGGGGCAGGCCTACATCGGCGACACCGGCGGGATCTGCGTCGCCGGGCGGCACAGCGTGGCCGCGACGCCGCCGCCGGACATCGACATCGAATCGTGGCTCGTCAGCCTGCAGACCATTCGCCAGTGGCGTCCCGCGACCGTGTTCCTGACGCACTTCGGGCCACTGAGCGACGGTGACGGCTACCTGCGGGCGTTCGAAGACGTGCTGCTGCGAACCTCGGAGGAAGTGCGTCGATCGTTGCTGGAGGGAACCTCTGACGAGGCGCGGGCGGAGGCATTCGCCGAACGTCGCCGCGAGGAGGCACGACAGGCGCTGGGGGGAGAAGGCGCCGCCGCCTTGGAACTGGCCGCGCCGTTCACCCCAATCTGGGCGGGGCTGGCGCGCTACTGGCGAAGGAAGCCGGCGTAGGCCGGTCGGCTCGAGCCGCGCGGAGGAGGCTTCCGCGCCGGCGAGTGCGTGCTACGACGCGCGACGCGCCGCCGTGGACGAGGCCTGCGCCGCCGCGCCCGTCATGAACTTCAGGGCATAACCGGACGGCGTGCCCGTGGACTTGCGCACCGGGGCCACCTGCCACACGGCCGACAGCACGCGGCCGTCCCGCAACTGCGACGGCAGGCCCGTCGTGCCGCGGACCGACTTCTCGACCTGCAGGTGCACCAGACGGTACAGCGGCAGGGCGACATTGCCTTCGCACTCGACGACCGCTCCGTCTTCGCTGATCTCACGCGTGCGGACCGGGGCAAACCGGACAGCGCCATTGGCTTCCTTCCAGGTGAGTCGTGCAGGAATCGTCAGGTCGGCGCTACCGGGACGAACGTTCCAGACTGGGGTGTGATTGGTCACGGTCGGACTCCAGGGATGGCATGACGCGTTGAAACAAGGTCGAGCAACGCTGCACACCATTCCAAGTTTCACGCCGACATTCTGTGCAACGCCAGAGGATGGATGTAGAGTGACCACGATTGCACGCGAACAGCCAATACATGACAGTAAGGACATGCCAGAGCGTGCATGTGGTGGATACTTTGTATTCTGGTGATCTCAGAATTGGCTACTAGATAACCAATTCTGACGGAGGCTCACGGTCTTCGGCCCGCCTCCGCGCGTTCGCGCTTCGGCGAGGCTTGGAGGGCTTGAGGGGCTGGAAGGCTGGAGGGCTGGAAGGCTGGAGGCAAGAGGTGACTCCCACCGCTGCAAAGCAGCGGTCCCGTCATCCTTCAATCCCCAGCCGCTTGAGTTTCAGGTACAAGCCGCGGCGGGTGAGGCCAAGGGCTCGCGCCGTTTCCGAGATGTTGCCGCGAAAGCGCGACAGCGAATCGCGAATCAGCTCGCGTTCGATGTCGTCGACGAGCGAGGCCAGCGTCTGGTCGCCGCGCAGCGTGAGGCGCGGCGTCGAGCCGGCGTCGGCGCGCGAGGCCGGCGTGGCCGTGAGGTCGGCGGACAGATGCTCCGGTCCCACCACGCCGCCCGGCGGCGCCATGGCCACGGCGCGCTGCACTTCGTTGCGCAGTTGACGCACGTTGCCCGGCCACCAGTGCTGCGAAAACAGCTCCAGTACCTCGGAACTGAGCTGCGCGTCGGGACGTCCCAGGCGTTCCGCGGCTTCGCGGACGAAGTAAGTGCTGAGGTGTGGAATCTCCTCGCGCCGCTGTCGCAGCGGCGGCACGTGGATGCGGATGACGCTCAGGCGGTAGTAGAGGTCTTCGCGGAACTTGCCTTCCGCCACGCGCTGCTCGAGGTCGGCGTTGGTCGCCGCCAGCACGCGCACATCCACGTGTTGCGGCCGCGTTTCGCCGACCGGCATGATCTCGCCCTGTTCCAGGAAGCGCAGCAGCTTCGGCTGGACGTCGATCGGCAGATCGCCGACCTCGTCGAGGAAGAGCGTCCCGCCGCCGGCCGTGCGCACCAGGCCCAATTGATCCGACACCGCACCGGTGAACGCGCCGCGCCGATGGCCGAACAACTGGCTGTCCGCCAGTTCGCGCGTCGTCGTCGTGCAGTTGTAGGGGAGGAACGTCGCGGCGCTGCGTGGCGAGCCGACATGAATCGCGCGGGCAATCAGTTCCTTGCCGGTGCCGCTCTCGCCGGTGATCAGCACGGTGAGGTCGTTGCCCTGCAGCCGCTGGATCTGATCGATCACCTTGTGCATCGCCGCGCTGGCGCAGACGAAGCCGGGCAGCAGCGGTTCCAGCGGGCGCTCGATGTTGAGATCGACGACCGCCGGGCCGTGCTCGCGCGCGCCGCACAGTTCGAAGCCCTGACGCGCCACGGCGGCCATCATCCGCACCCGGCGCATCACCGGGTGACCTGCCGGCCGCGACGATGCCATCACCACCCAGCGCGGACCATCGGGCTCACGTCCCACCGCTTCGACGATGAGGACGCCGGGGCCGTAGGTGGCGCCCTGCACGGCCAGGCGCGCCAGGCTGCGGGCGCCGTCGGCGTTGGTGCCGGCCTGCGCGAGGATGCGCACGTCGCCGCCGGGCAACTGCACGTATACCGCCGTCATGTCGGCGCCGACGGCTTCGAGCATGGCCGCGGCCAGCTCGCGCGCCAGCAGTTCCGGCAGCACCGCCGCGTCGACGAGTCGCTTGATCAGCGAGTCGTCGGCATCGGCCGCTGAACCGACGTATTCGCCCGTGCCCGTCGTCGGCGCGGCGGCCATCGCCGCGCGCACCTCTTCGAGATCGCGTGTGGCGCCGAGCGATTCGAACACCTGCGCGGCGTACTGGTAATGGCGCTCCGATGTCGATCGCGCACCCGCGCGCGCCGCCAGTCGCGCGAGTGCCAGCTGGCTCACCGCCGCCTGATACCGTTCGCCCACCAGTTCGAACACGCTCGAACTCTGCGCGATGTCGTGATACGCCTCGGTGGCGCGTTCCTGATGCGCGCGCAGCGTCCCGCGCAGGCGCAGGAACTCGCCCCACGCTCCTGGCGTGGTGCGCGGATCCAGCCGGCTCTCCACCTGCGTCAGGCGATGTGCGGTTTCGTCGATGCGCTCCGCCGAGAGCAGCGCCTCGGCGGCAATCAACTCGGCTTCGATGGTTTCCGCCGGCGGCGCCGACGGTGACCGCGCGATCTCGTCGGCAATCGCCAGCGCTTCGTCCGGCGCACCACGGCGTGTCGCCAGCCGCGCCGTGATCACGCGCAGCGACCATTCGTACCAGCGGCTCGTGTTGCGGCCGTAGGCGCCAAACGCCTCGGCGGCGCGCCGCAGGTGCTCGGCGGCGTTTTCGTAGTCGCCGCGCATGAGCGACATCTGCGCCAGCGTGTCGTAGATGGCGCCGGTGGTCTCGTGGAACTGCACCGCGCAGCGGACGTCGAGCGCCCGGTGCAGCACGGCGTCGGCGCGTTCGAGATTCCCGAGCTTCACGCAGATCTGCCCAAGCGTCGCCAGGCAGCGTGACAGCCCGGGGCCCGGTCCGATCGCCTCATGCACCGCCACCGCGCGCTCGGCCAAGGTCAGCGCCTGATCGTGGCGATGGCGAATCAGCGCCACGTTCGCCTGATTGCCGTACACCATGGCCAGCACATCGTCGGCCTGGATGGCGCTGGCGAGACGTTCGGCCTGGTTCAGGGCGGCGGCCGCTTCGTCGTAGCGACCGTTCTGCGCCAGAATCGTCGCCGAGAGCGAATGCACCTGCGCCAGCGACCGTCGATCGCCGGCGGCGTGCAGGGCGGCGGCGGCTTCGGCAATGTGTTCGCGCACGATCGACATGTCGCCGACCTTGCGGTAACACTGCCCGAGCGCGAAGTGGGCGAGACCGATGGCGCGCGAGTCGTGCGCCGACTCCGCCTGCTTCAGCGCACGCGTGTGCAGCGCGATCGCCCGCGACTGTTCGCCGCGCGCAAACGCCACGCGCCCGTGCGCACGCCAGAGATTTGAGAGAATGACGGGAGGAATCGCTTCGCGGATGGTGTCGGGCGAGCGGCCGAGGGCGGCTGCCGCCTGCGTCAGGTCGCCGAGCAGCAGAAAGGCTTCCGACAGGTGGGAGCGAACCGCGAGTTCGTCGACGCGGCCCATCGAGGTCGAGGCCTTGAGGAGCGGCACCAGTTGGTCGATCGCCGCGGTCGCCTGGCCGCGGTCACCGGCCGCCGCCGCACGTGCGAGAACTGGCTGCACGTAAGGACTGAGCACCACCCGCAGTATACCAAGTATCCAAGTTGCCCTCGCTCGTGACCTGACCCCGATGACGCGCCGATGATGCTGACCGCAGGTGGACGCACTGATGCCGGCCCCCGGGCCATGAACCAGGACTGGCTCGACTGGACGATCGAGCTGGGTCTCTTCGTCGTGGCCGATGGCATGGGCGGGCACAACGCCGGCGAAGTGGCGGCGCACCTCGC
>JADZCY010000371.1 GCA_020851325.1 Acidobacteriota bacterium
GAGTGGGAACGGCTCGCCGCCGTGATGAGCCGCGTGCTGGCCACGTCGCGTGAAGGCGGCAAGGCGTGAGTGCGCTGCGCGCGGCGTGGGCCCGGCTGACCGCGCTTTTTCGCCGCGACGCGCTCGACGCCGAGTTCGACGAGGAACTGGCGGCGCACGTCGACTTGGCAACCGACGAATTCGTGCGACAGGGCCTGCCGCCGGATGAAGCACGGCGTCGCGCGCTGGCTCGACTCGGCGGGGTCGAGACATCGAAGCACGTGCACCGCGAGACGCGCGGGCTGCCCTCGCTCGACGGTCTGCTGCAGGACATTCGCTACGCTGCACGTTCGCTGCGCCGCAGCCCGGGCTTCACGCTGACGGCGACGCTCACACTTGCGGTTGGCATCGGCATCAACACCGCGGTCTTCAGCATCACCAACGGCACCCTTTTCAAGGGCTTCCCGCACGTGCGGGACAACGACCGCCTGCTCTACGTGACGACGAACAAGGGCGCGCTCTACTATCCCGACTTCGAGCGGTGGCGCGACGAGGCGCGCTCGTTCACGGGACTTGGTCTCGTCCGCGGCGTCTTCAAGACGCTCGTGACCGATGACGGTGCGATAGAGACGCTTTACGGGACCGAAGTCACTGCCGACACCTTCGGCGTCCTCGGTGTCGCGCCGTTCCTCGGCAGGCACTTCACCGCCGCCGACACGCAACCGGGCGCGCCGCCGGTGGCCATGCTTCGCTACGACTTGTGGCAGAGCCGCTTTGGCGGCGACCCGCGTGTCGTCGGGCGCAGCGTGCAGATGGACGGCGTGCCGACGATGGTCGTCGGTGTCATGCCCGAAGGCTTTTCGTTCCCCGCCGACCAGCGGCTCTGGATGCCGCTCATCCCGACGAACGCGGCGCTCCGTCGCGAGACCTACTACGCGGTGTATGCCGTCGGTCGTGTGGCAGACGACGCAAGTGTGGCAACGGTGCGGGCCGAGATCGAGACCATCGGCCAACGGCTGGCAGCCGATTACCCGCGAACCAATCGCGATCTCGTTCCGGTGGTGAAGACTTTCACCGAATGGTTTATCGGGCCCCGCGCCGTATTGCTGTATCAGAGCATGTGGGGCGCGGTGGCGTTCGTGCTGTTGATCGCCGCGGCAAACGTCGCCAACCTGTTGCTGGCGCGCGGCATGGGGCGCTCGCGCGAGATGTCGCTCAGGTTGGCCCTCGGCGCCAGCCGCTGGCGCATCGTCCGCTACGGGCTGATTGAGAGCGCGATGCTGTCGGTGCTGGGGAGCGTTGTCGGCTGGTGGCTGGCATCGATGGCCGTGCATGCCTATGTCTCGACGCTCGTCCTGGGCAACGCCACGCGGATCCTCAGCTATGACATCGATGCACGCGTGCTCATGTACCTCACGGCGATCACTGTCATCACGGCACTGCTCACCGGCCTTGGCGCCGCCGTCCGCAGTATCGGTGAGGACATCAACAGCGCATTGAAGAGCGGCGGGCGCGGGTTGCTGGGTGAACGGCAGGGGCAACGCATCGCACGCCTCCTCATCGGCGGCGAGATCAGTCTCGCTATCGTGCTGCTCGCCGGCGCCAGCGTGATGATGCGCACGTTCATCAGTACGAGTACGGCTGACATCGGCGTCGACGAACAGAACGTGCTGACGCTGTCGATTTACCTGCCGCCTGAGCGCTATCCCACCTCCGACACGCAGACGGCGTTCTATCGCGACATCGACGCGCGTTTGCGCGCGGTTCCAGGCGTGGCAGTGGTCGGCATGGGCGTGACCACACCAACCGGGAACGTCCCGCTCGTGAGCTATGACCTGCCGGACGGGGCGGAGACGGTCGGCGCTGAGCAACCGCTCGTGGCAACGCTGACGATTCACGGGGATTACTTCGCGGCGCTCGGCACGGGCGTTCACGCCGGACGCACCTTTGACTCGCGCGACGACGCGTCGAGCGAGCCGGCGGTCATCGTGAACCGGCGCTTCGCCAACCGCCACTGGCCGGGAGGCGATGCGCTCGGCAAGCGGATTCGTCTGCGATTCGATGCGAGCGCCCCGGATGCCTGGCGGACGATCGTCGGCGTCGTTCCGGATATCGTTCAGAACGATCCGACGGGACGAGAGGCGTCGCCGTTGGTCTACATTCCCCTGCTGCAACGACCGCGGAACAACATGTTCGTGCTGGCGCGGACGCTGGTCGCGCCCGGCACGCTGGCGTCGGCGTTCCGGCGCGAAGTGCACGCGCTCGATCCCGCGCTGCCGGTGCCGGCACTGATGCCACTCACCGAGCGCTTCGCGCAGGCGCGGAGCCCGGAACGCAACGTCACCGGCCTGTTCCTGCTGTTCGCCGCCACGGGTCTGCTGATGGCCTCGATCGGCCTGGCCGGCATCACGGCGCACTTCGTGAGCCGGCGCACGCAGGAGATTGGCGTGCGCACCGCGATCGGCGCCACGTCGGTGGACATCCTGGCGCTGGTGCTCGGACATACGGCGTTGCCGGTGACGGTGGGCTGGGTCGTCGGCATCGTCGCCGCGCTTGCCCTCGGACGCTCACTCGCACCTGCAGTCGCTCTCTCATCGTCGGTCGACGCGACCATCCTTATCGTGGCCTCGATGGCGTTGCTGGTGGGTGTCTTGCTCGGCTGCTTCATCCCCGCGCGCCGAGCCATGCGCGTCGATCCCGTTGTGGCCTTGAGACACGAGTAGGCGCTCATGATCAACCTCCGCGAAACGTGGGCACGCTTCTTCGCCTTCTTCCGCCGCGACGCGCTCGATCGTGATTTCGACGAAGAACTCGCCGCGCATATGGAGATGGCGACGGACGAATACGTGCGACAGGGCCTGCCGCCGGATGAAGCGCGACGTCGCGCGCTGGCGAGGCTGGGCGGTGTCGAGACATCTAAACATGTGCACCGCGAGACGCGCGGACTACCCTCGCTCGACGCGCTGCTCGTCGATCTGCGTCACGCCGTTCGCGGCCTCCGTCGCAACCCCGGCTTTGCGCTCACGGCCGTGGCCACGCTCGCCGTCGCCATCGGCATCAACACAGCCGTGTTCAGTATTGCCGACGCCGTGCTCTTCAAGGGCTTCCGCCTGGTCGGCGAGAACGATCGCATTCTCTATGTCGGCACGCAGCGCGATGGCCGCGGCTGCTGCGTCTCGTATCCGGACTTCCTCGACTGGCGCGCCACGACGCGCGCGTTCACCGATCTTGGCACGGTCGCGGATCGCCGCATCGCCTACGTGGACGACCGCGGGTTCCCGGAGAGCCGCACCGCCACGCTCATCACCGCCAATACGTTCCGCATACTCGGCCAGGCGCCCCTCGCGGGTCGCGACTTCACGCCGGACGACGAGAAGCCGGGTGCGGCGCCGGTGGCCATCCTCAGTCATGGTTTCTGGGAGCGTCGCTACGCCGGAGATGCGGCGGTCATCGGTCGCACGGTGCGCGTCAACAACACGCCAACGCTCATCATCGGCGTGATGCCGCGCGGGTTTGCATTTCCGCAGAACCAGGACTTGTGGATGCCGCTGGTGCCGACGCCCGACCGACAGGAGCGCGACGCGCGCGGACTGTGGTTTGCCTTCGGGCGCCTGGCGGACGGCGTAACGCGGGAGCAGGCGCGGGCGGAACTGGCGGCCATTGGCGCGCAGCTCGCGCTCGCGTATCCCGACACCAACGAGAAGTGGATCCCGCGGGAGCAGACCTTCACCGAGTTCTTCGTCGGCCGCGATGCGGCAACGACCTACACGGCGTTGTGGGGCGCCGTCGTTTTCGTCCTGCTGATCGCGTGCGGCAACCTGTCGACGCTCGTCGTCGGCCGGTCGCTGGCGCGAACGCGAGAGACATCCGTACGTCTCGCGCTCGGCTCCGGCCGCTGGCGCATCGTCCGCCAGCATCTCGTCGAAAGTCTGGTCCTCGCGGCGGCCGGCGGCGTTGCCGGCTGGTGGCTGGCCGTGCTGGCCCTCCGCGCCTATGCGGCCGTTGTCACGCCACCGACGCAGGCCTGGGCCGAAGGCCTGCTCGATCTGGCCATCGACGCACGTGTGCTGGCGTATCTCGTGGCCATGTCGCTGTTCTCGGGCGTGCTGGCCGGTGTGGCTCCAGCCCTCCGCCTGTCGCGGCTCGACCTCAATCACTCGTTGAAGGATGGCGGCCGCGGTTCGGCGGGCTCGGCGCGTCAACGGCGGCTCTCCCGCTTCGTCATCACGGGAGAGGTGGCCCTGGCAATCGTGCTGCTGGCCGGCGCGGCGGTGATGATCCGCAGCTTCGTGAACATCTCCACGGCCGATCCCGGCTTCGACGCGGACGCCGTGGTGACCACGCTGATATTGCTGCCTCCGGAAAGCTATCCGGACGGCCCGACACAGATGGCATTCCTGGATCGTCTCGCGGCGAAGCTGGAGGCCGCACCCGGCATCGAGTCGGTGGCGCTCGGCACATCCGGTACGAATTCAGGGACGATGACGCCGTACGAAGTGAGCGGGGTCTCGTCTGATGGCCCGGACCGTCTTTCCGCCGCGGTGTCTCATGTCGGTCCCGGCTATTTCCAGACACTCGGGACCGCGGTGCTGTCGGGCCGCGAATTCGAAGCCGCTGATGGCGCACCGGGACGTCCGGTGGCCGTCGTCAATGAGCGAATGGCGCGTCTGTCGTGGCCCGGCGAGGACCCGATCGGCCGGCAGGTGCGGCTTTTCGACGGCCCGACACCTGGCGCGTGGCTCACCGTGGTCGGCGTCGTCGCGAACATCCAGTGGGACGTCAGCCGCGAGCGAGAACGCATCGAGCCGCGTGTATACATCCCGCATCAACAGCGGCCCGCACCCGGTGCGTGGATCTTTGCGAGGAGCCATCTGCCCGTGTCGAGCCTCGCCACGGTGTTTCGTCACGAACTCCAGCAACTGGATCCCAATCTGCCGTTGTGGAGCGAGCCGTACACCCTTGCCGATCGACTGTCGTCGAGCGGCATCTACTGGAACATCGGCAGCCATGCGGCGCTCTTTGCGCTGTTCGCCGCGATTGCCTTGTTCCTGGCATCCGTCGGGCTGTACGCCATCGTGGCGCACTCGGTGACGCAACGCACGCAGGAGATCGGCGTGCGCCTCGCGATGGGCGGCACGGCGCGCGACATCCTGTCGATGATCGTCGGCGAGGGGATGCAACCGATCGCCGTGGGCCTGACGCTCGGCCTCGCCGCAGCGGTCGCGCTCACGCGTGTGCTGAGCGCGGAGCTGGTCGATGTCTCGCCGGTCGATCCGCTGGCGCTGGCTGGCGCCTCCGCCGTGCTCGTCATCGCCGCGCTCGTCGGGTGTCTGATCCCGGCCCGCCGCGCCGCGCGCGTCGACCCCGTCGTCGCGCTTCGGCACGAATA
>JADZCY010000372.1 GCA_020851325.1 Acidobacteriota bacterium
CCGAAATGGCGTCCTGCCACGCGCCGAACGCGTCGGGGAAGGTCAGCGCGACGTCCTTGCCCATGCCGACGTACTGGCTGCCCTGTCCGGGGAACAGGAACGCGACGCTCTCGCGCGTCGAGGGTTGCCCGAGCCCGAGCACGCAGTGCGTGGAGCGCGCGTGGTCCTTGCCGCCGGCCAGCAGCGTCGCTGCTTCGTCGCACGCCGCGCGCACGGTGGACACGCTTTCCAGGATCATCGCCAGACGTACCGGCGCCGACGGATCGAACGTGCCCTGGCTTTCGCGCGCGATGTCGGACAGTTGCGCCGGCGTCTTCACTTTCTCCGGCAGCGTGTTCAGCGTGTCGCGCAACGTCGCCGCATCCGCCGAGGCAAACAGCAGCAGGTGCACCGGCGAGATATCGAGGCGTCCGGCCGCGGCTGCGCCCTGATACTCCTCGATCGTCACGTGGAAGTTGCTGCCGCCGAAGCCGAAGCTGCTCACCGAGGCGCGGCGCGGATGATCCGCGTGATGGAACCACGGCCGCGGCGACGTGTTCAGGTAGAACGGGCTGGACTCCAGCCGCATCGCCGGATTCGGCCGTTCCACCTTGATGGTCGGCGGCAGCGTGCGGTGATGCAGCGCGAGCACCGCCTTCACCAGGCTGGCCGCGCCGGCCGCGGCTTTCGTGTGGCCGATCTGCGACTTCACCGATCCCAGCGCGCACCACTGGCGGCCCTCGGGATTGGCTTCGCTGAACACATCCGCCAGCGCGCCGAACTCCGCCGCGTCGCCCGCCACCGTGCCGGTGCCGTGCGCTTCCATCAGCGTCACCGTCGACGGGCTGTAACCGGCATCGTCGTAGGCGCGGCGAAGGGCCAGCGCCTGGCCTTCCGAGCGCGGCGCGTAGACGCTCTTGGCGCGGCCGTCGGAACTGCTGCCGAGCCCGCGAATCACCGCGTAGATCTTGTGACCGTCGCGCTCGGCGTCTTCGAGCCGGCGCAGGGCCAGCATGGCGACGCCTTCGCCGAGCATCGTGCCGTCGGCCTGATCGCTGAAGGGACGGCAGTCGCCAGTGACCGACAGCGCCGGCGTCTGCGAGAAGCAGAGGAACATCAGCACGTCGTTCAGCGCGTCGACGCCGCCGGTGAGCACCGTGTCGGCCCGGTGGCTGCGCAGTTCGCCCATCGCCATGGACAAGGCCGCCAGCGAACTGGCGCACGCGGCGTCCAGCGCGCAGTTGGTGCCGCCAAGGTCGAAACGGTTGGCGACGCGCCCGGCGATGACGTTGCCGAGGAGTCCGGGGAAGGTGCTTTCCTGCCACGGCACGAACTGATCCGCGATGGCGTCGCACGCCTTCTCGATCAGCGCATCGTCCATGCCCATGCGGCGCAGGCCTTCGCGCCACATCGGCCGCGCCATGCGGCCCGACATGTGCGCCACGAGCTGCGTCGTCGCGGCGGCGCCGAGGATCACGCTGGTCTTCTTGCGATCGAACCGCGGCGTCGAGCCGTTGTCGGCATCGGCGAGGCAGCGCTGCGCGATGAGCAGCGCCAGCAGTTGCGCGACGTCGGTGCTGGGCAGGCTGGCCGGCGGCATGCCGAACGCCAGCGCGTCGAAGGGCTGCGGCGGCATGAAGCCGCCGCGGCGGCCGTAGGTCTTGTCCTTGGCGCGCGGCGTCGGATCGAAGTAGTCCTCGATGCGCCAGTGCTGCTCCGGCACATCGCTGAAGCAGTCACGCGCCTCGATCAGGCTTTGCCAGAAGCCGGTGAGGTCGTCGCTGCCCGGCAGCAACGACGCCAGTCCGACGACGGCGATGGGAGAAGCGTTCACGCGTACGACTCCACGGCGAGTGTGGGCTGTCCCAGTGCGCCGTCCGGCACCGGCAGGCCGGCGGCCCGCAGATGCTGCGCTCGCGTCAGGCGCACCGCGCCGGCGAGCAGGTTGAGGCCGATGGCCGCCACGGTGCGCGCCTGCGGCTGGGCCAGTTCCGTCCCGGCCGCCCATGCGTTGAACGCCCCGATCGCCGGGCCGCACCAGATTTGATAGTCCTGCTGGCGGTCGGCGACGCCTTCGCGCGCCCACCGGTTGGAGTTGCCGAGATACCACCGGAACACCAGCGCCATGCGGTGGTGCGGATCGCGCCGTGCGCGTTCCACCTGCGCCACCTCACGGTTGGTCCAGAAGCGCTCGCACTCCTGCCAGATCTCGTCGACGCTGGCGCGGAACACCTCGCGTTCCAGCTTCTGCCGCACGTCCGCCGGCAGTGCTTCGAGGCTGTCGTACTCGCGATACAGCTCGTACAGCCGCTTGCCGCGCTGCGCGAACAGCGTCCCGCGCCGCAGCACCTGCACCTCGATGCCCATCTCGAACATGTCGGCCGCCGGCGCCATCGTCACATCCGCCAGGCCGGCCAGCGCCAGCATGGCGCGGGCGTTGTCGGAGGTGCCGGCTTCAATCGCCAACTGGTTCACGGTGCCGGTGACGACGTAGTCCGCGCCAAGCGCGAAGGCGCCAGCCAGCGAGGCCGGATCGCCAAGACCGCCCGCCGCACCGACGCGCACCGGACGCGGCCAGCCGCCCGGAGGCGTCAACTGGTCCCGCAACCGCTGAATCACCGGCAGCAGCACTGAAAGCGGCCGCCGATCCGTATGACCGCCCGAATCCGCTTCGCACGTCACATCGTCGGCGACGGGCAGAAGCGCGGCGAGGCGGGCTTCGTCCACCGTCAGCGCGCCGCGCGCCACCAGCGCGTCGAGCATCGCCGCCGGCGGCGGCTGAAGGAAGTGGCGCGCCACCTCGGGGCGGCTGATCTTCGCCATCACCCGGTTGGGCCGATGGATGCGGCCCTGCGCATCGCTGTAAAGGCCGGTGGACGCAAAACGGACCACCGCCGGCGACAGCGCCATGAAGGCCGAGGCCTCGATGCGGTTGACGCCGCGCGCCAGGAAGGCGTCGACCAGGGCGTCTTCGAGCGCCGGCTGATCCGGCGAGTGAATCAGGTTCGAGCCCCAGGCGGCGCCGGGAGCGTCGGCGAGGGTGGCGATGATCGTGTCGAGGTCGCGTTCGACGCGTTCGAGGCTGAGGCCGCCGGCGCCGTAGAAGGCGAGGAAGCCGGCCCGGGCCGCCGCGCACACCAGCGGGACCGAAGCGATGCCGGTGGCCATCGCGCCGGTGACGTAGGCGTAGCGGGTGCCGTGGGCCTCGTTGAACGTCCGGTCGCCCAGCCACTCCGCATAGACGGCCGGCAGCAGGCCGAAGATCGGCAGGCTGCCCGGTTCGGGCTGGGCGCTCACGCGGCCGCCGGCCGCCAGGCCGAGGCGCGTGGCCGTGCCTTCGCCGCGGCCGACAATCCAGAACGGGAGGTCCGGGCGGTCGAGCGCCGGCAGCACGCCGGCCGCGCCAAACTCAGGCGCGTCATGGCCGGTCGCGTTCCAGTACCCGGGGATGAAGGGCATGCAGACCTGGTGCAGCAGGAAAAGAAAATGGAAACCCTGAGCGGTAAAACGTCGTAGTCCCGAAGCTGTCTAAATTAACACGGGTTGAGGACTGGAGTAGAATTCGGGGTCCGACCTGAAAGGCGAGTCTCGTCCCCCACCATGGCCGACCCGGCGTCGTCTGCGAAGAAGTCCTCCAACCCATTTGACCGATCGCTGATTGAAGGGCCAATCGGGCCGGCTGTCTGGAAGCTGGCGTGGCCGACGATGCTGCAGAACGTGATTGCCGGTCTGCAGGGCGTGGTGGACCACGTGCTGGTCGGCAACATGATCGGGTACACGGCCAACGCCGCCATTGGCGTCAGCTGGCAGATCTTCCTGGTCGTCATTGTGTTCATGGCGTCGCTTTTCACCGGCCAGGCGGTGCTCGTGGCGCGTTTTGTCGGTTCGTGTCAGCCCGACAAGGTGAACCGGACGGTCTTCCAGGCCTTTTTGACCGCGATGTTCATGTTCGCGTTCCTGATGGCGCCGTTCGGCTACTTCGCCGCCCCCTACCTGCTGGATCTGGTGAAGGCCGCCCCCGAGGTCAAGGCGCAGGCGCTGCCGTTTCTGCGCATCAACTTCGTCTTCAGTATCGGCATGATGCTGTTTTTCATGCTGAGTTCGGCCCTGCGCGCGGCCGGCGACGCCCGGACGCCGCTGCGGCTGGGCGTTTCGATGACGGTCCTCAACCTGGTCCTCAACCTGATCCTCGTGCCCCGGTACGGCACCGCCGGGTCGGCGATGGGCACGGTCATCGCCTCGAACACGGTGAGTTTCGTCGCGCTGTACCTGATGTTCAGCGGCAAGCTGGTCATCCGGTTCTCGAAGCAGATGGATTTCCGGCCCGACTGGGCCATCATCCGCTCGCTGTTCCGGTTCGGGCTGCCGACCGGCGTGCAGGGCATTGCCATGAACCTCGCCGGCGTCACTCTGCTGCGGTTCATCGGCTCGCTGGAGCACAGCGCCGCCGCGCAGGCCGCCTACGCCATCGGCTATACGGAGCTCTTCTCGCTGATTACCTGGACCTCGGTTGGCCTGATGGGGGCCGCGGCGACGGTGGCCGGGCAGAACCTGGGCGCCGGGCATCCGGAACGGGCCATCGAAGGCGTGCACGTGGCGTCGAAGATCGGGTTGTGGGTGGCCTTTGGCGTCGGCCTGGCGTTTGTCATCGCCCCGCATGCGCTGCTCGGCTTGTTCGGCGCCACGGATCCGCTCGTCGCCACTTACGGCGAGCAACTGCTCCGGTACCTCGCCGTCTCTGGCTTCTTCATCACCGTCGCGCTCACCTACACCGGCGGCTTGCAGGGCACCGGCGACACGCGCAGCCCGCTTTTCATCACGCTGGCATCACAGATTGCCGTGCCCATCGGCATGTGTCTGTTCATCGAGTCGATGCGCCCGCTCGTCGCCTCCGACATCTGGCTCGCCATCGTCCTCGGCCACTTCACCCGATCGGTGCTGACGGTGTTACGCTTCCGTCAGGGCCGCTGGCGCCAGATCAAGGTCGAGATCGAAGGCGCGCACGCATGAAGCAGGTCCTAGGTCCTAAGTCCTGGGTCCTAGGACGGCCTAAGACTTAAGACCTAAGACCTAAGACCTAAGACCTAAGACTTCCATGATCATCGACACCCTGTCCGCCCGCCGCCGCGTTCCGCTGCCGCAGAACGATCCGAACTTCTCCTACAAGCCGGGGTCGCCCGAACGCGCCGAGCTCAAGGCGCGGCTGACCGCGATGGCCGATGAGCAGGCGGACATCCCCGTCATCATCGGCGGCAAGGAATACCGCACCGGCAACACCGGCAAGGTGGTGATGCCGCACAAGCACGGGCACGTGCTGGGGACGTGGCACAAGGCGACGCCGGAGCTGGTGCGTCAGGCGGCGGACAACGCCATCGAGGCGCGCCGCGAGTGGGCGAGCTGGTCGTTCGAGGATCGCGCGGCGGTGTTCCTGCGCGCCGCGGAACTGCTCACCACCACCTGGCGCCAAACGGTCAACGCCGCGACGATGCTGGGGCAGTCGAAGACGGTGTTCCAGGCGGAAATCGACGCGGCGTCGGAGCTGGTGGACTTCTGGCGCTTCAACGTCGCCTTTGCCGAGGAACTGCTCGGCGAGCAGCCGATCAGCGGTCATGCGTTGTGGAACCAGATGGAGTATCGCCCGCTCGAGGGCTTCGTCTACGCCATCTCGCCGTTCAACTTCACCGCCATTGGCGGCAACCTGTCGAGCGCGCCGGCGCTGATGGGCAACACGGTCGTGTGGAAGCCGGCCGCCACGGCCATCCTGGCGAACTACTACACCTACAAGTTGATGGAAGCGGCGGGTCTGCCGCCCGGCGTGATCAACTTCGTCCCCGGCGACCCGATCGAGATCAGCAACACGCTGATCGATCACCCGTCGCTGGCCGGCATTCACTTCACCGGCAGCACGGCGGTGTTCAACGCGATGTGGGAGCGCGTCGGCCGCAATCTCTCCACCTACCGCAGCTACCCGCGTATCGTCGGCGAAACCGGCGGCAAGGACTTCATCATCGTGCACCCCTCGGCCGAGCCGCAGGCGGTGGCGGTGGCGGCGGTGCGTGGCGCGTTCGAGTTCCAGGGGCAGAAGTGCTCGGCGGCCAGCCGTCTGTATGTGCCGAAGTCGATGTGGGGCGACGTGCGCGATCGCATGGTGGCGATGATGCGCGACATCCGCATGGGCGACGTCCGCGACTTCCGCAACTTCATGGGCGCGGTGATCGACGCCAAGGCGTTCAAGAAGATCAGCAGCTACATCGACGACGCGAAGGCGAATGCGAAGGTGATCCAGGGTGGCGGCTGCCGCGGCGACGAGGGCTATTTCATCGAGCCGACGCTGGTGGAAACCGCGGATCCCGGCTACCGCCTGTTGTGCGAAGAGATTTTCGGGCCGGTGCTCACCGTGCACGCGTATGCCGACGACAAGTGGCACGAAACACTTGACGTGGTCGATCGCACGTCGCCGTATGCGTTGACGGGTTCGGTCTTCGCGCGCGATCGCGGCGCCATCCGCGAAGCGTCCACGGCGCTGCGCAATGCGGCCGGCAACTTCTACATCAACGACAAGCCGACCGGTGCGGTGGTCGGTCAGCAGCCCTTCGGCGGCGCGCGCGCCAGCGGCACGAACGACAAGGCGGGGTCGAAGATGAACCTGCTCCGCTGGGTCTCGGCGCGGACGATCAAGGAAACCTTCGTCCCGCCGACGGATTACACGTATCCGTTCATGGCGGAGGAGTAGAAGCCCGGACGAAACACGACCCTTCGGCGAGCTCACGGACTCACGCCTGAGGTCTCACGCCGGACTCACGCCTGGGGTCTGACCCCTTTCGTGAGAATCGCCTTCGTGATCGTCGTGTTTCGGGTCCTCAGCGTGTTCGGACTCTCCTTTCTTCCCCGGCGTGAAGCGGCCGCCGGTCCCCGCCGATAACTCCACCGTGGCGTCCGTTCCGGGGCGCATTACGTTTTCGTTGGTTCATGTGCCGATTTGAAGCAGTTTGGCGGACCTGCGCGTTGTTGGGTGCGCCTGAAGTGCTTCAAAGTCATATGGATCGCGTCCCTGCCGGATCCGGCGCGGGACTTGCTCAGGTGGAGCCCGTGGCAATGAGTGGGGTCAGAAGCGAGCGTGGCATCAGCCTCGTCGAAGTGCTGATCGTGGCCGGCATCCTCGGGACGCTGGCCGCCATCGGTGTCGGCGTCTCCAACACCATCGTCCGGACGACCAAGGCCCAGGCCGGACCGGCACAGATCGACTCGTTCCTCAAGCGCCATCGCGAAATGGCCATCGCACGCCGGCGTGACATCGAGATTCAGTTCATTCAGCCGAATCAGTTGCGCAGCCTGCAGCGGGCGATTCCGAATCCGCCCGCCGCGACGCCCGCCCCCGAGGTGCTCGAGACCATCACGCTGGAAGGCGGCGCGGAGTACATCGCACCGGGCATGGTGGTGGCGGAGAGCATCGTCCAGCCGCCCAACGCGCTCCCGAATGGCGCATGGCTCGTCGCCGGCGGTGCCGGGCCGCACATGTTCTCGAGCGACGGTCAGTTCACCGATGCCGCCGGCAACCCGCGCGCACTCGTCGTGTCGATGAGCATCGCAAATGATCCCCTGACGCTTGGAGCCGTCACCATCATGGGCGCGTCCGCGATGGTCGAGCGGTGGCAGTGGAACGGCCGGGAGTGGACGAAGTGACACCGCAGATGCCACGCACGAACGAATCGGGCTTCACGCTGCTCGAGGCCCTGGTTGCCATCCTCATCCTGACGGTTGGTCTCATGGGTCTGGCGCAGGTGCTCTATGTCGGCCTGTCGATCGCCGCGACGTCGACGCCGAACCTGGTGGCCCGCGAGAAAGCGCGCGAGGCGATCGAAAGCGTCCACACCGCGCGCGATACGCACACCATCCAGTGGGCGCAGATTCGCAACAACGACGCGCCGCCCGATTGTATTGGCGACACCACGGGGGTGGGCGGCGGTGTCTTCGAGAGCGGCGAGGTCGACATGCTGGCGCCAGGCCCCGACGGCCTCGTCAACACCCCGGACGACATCGGCATGGAAGCGACGCCGGGTCCGGACCACCTGCTCGGCACCGAGGATGACGTACCGCTCAATGGCTATACGCGCCAGATTGACATCTGCGACGTGAATGGCAATCCCGATCTCCGGCAGATCGACGTCACCATCCGCTACAACTCGACGAGCGCGTTTGGCGAGCGGCGCCGCGAGTACCGGTTGACCACCTTCATCTCGAGCTTCTCATGATGGCCACGCGCTCTTCCGAATCCGGCTTCACGCTGATCGAACTGCTGGTCGCGGTGACCATCATGCTGATGGTGCTGGCCGGCACCACGCAGATCATGAGCGACGCCATCGAGGACAGCACGGCCGCCAAGCAGGTGCTCGACATGAACGCCAACCTGCGCGCGACGATGGATCTGGTGCAACGCGACCTGCTGCAGGTGGGACAGGGGCTGCCGGTGGGCCGTCGTATCGGCATTCCGAACGGACCCGGCGCGCAACCGTTGAACCGTCCCGGTCCGGCGACCCTGGGGGAATGCGCCGGCGTCTCGACCTTCCCGCTGATGGAGTCATTGCCGGCGGTGACCGTCGGTCCTGACCTCGGGCCCGCCGTCAACGAAGTGTGCACGGACATTCTCACCATCCTGGCCGCGGACAACGTCGTCGACGCGATGCCTCTGGCGTCGATGGCGGCCAACGGGTCATCCGCGCGCATCCTGAACCGCTACGTGGCGAACGGGGCGGTGCTCGACATCAACGACAACCCCGACACGCGCGGCGACAACATCCGCGCCGGCGACATCCTGATGATCGAGCGCGGTTCGGAGAGCACCGTCGTCCAGGTGACCGCGGTGTCGGCCAACAACACGCTGACGTTCGGCACCGCCGCCAGCGTCGACCCTCTGCGACTGAACCAGCGCGATACGTCGCTGGCCATGCTGGGGACGATCAACCAGATCAGAGCGATCACACCGACGATCCCGGCGACGCCCACCGTCGTCAGCGGCCTGCAGCAGCCGACGACGGCGCTGGTGACGCGGTTGCGCTTCCTGACCTACTACGTCGATACCGACGGCATTCCCGGCATTCCGCGGCTGATGCGCCAGGTTGGCGGCGAGGATGCCGAACCCGTGGCCGTCGGCGTCGAGGCGTTCCGGCTCACCTACGACATTGCCGACGGCGAAGACAACCCCACCAACGTGCGGATGACGCCGCAGGATATCGACGGCACCTCCGGCGTGTGCGATCCGCCGTGCAACGAGAATCAGATTCGCAAAGTGAATGTGACGCTGGCGATGCGCGCCAGCGGCAACCGCGCCGGCAGCATCACCGACGTCGGACGGAATCTTCAGAACACGCTGCATACGCAGGTGAGCCTGCGCAGTATGGCGTTCGTGGATCGCTACCGGTAGGAGTGAACGGTCATGACTCGCCCCTCGAGTGAACGCGGCGTCGCGCTGATTGCGTCGCTGCTGGTGATGGCAATGATGTCGGCCATGCTGGCCGGCCTGATGGTGATGGTCAACGCCGACCAGATGGCCGGCGGCATCGAGCGCGACCAGACGCAGGCCTATGCGGCGGCGCACGCCGGCGTGGAGAAGCTCACGGCCGACCTCGGGCAGTTGTTTGCGACCAACTTCAACCCGACCGGCGCGCAGCTCGGCGTCCTGGCGGGCGATGACCGGCAGCCCGACATTCCGGGCGTGCAGTATTTGCGCCCGGACGACACCAGCGGCTATCGCATCACGTTCAACGACACGAATCCGGCGGACGGCAACCCCGACGTCGCCGATCCCGGCGGCACGCCGATTGGCGCCGGCCCGTTTCAGGGACTGGTCGGCTTGATTACGCCCTACACGGTCGAAGTGACGGCGCGCACGGCCGGTGATGCCGAGGTCCGCATGCGCCGGACGATGCAGACGGTGGCGATTCCGGTGTTCCAGTTCGGCATCTTCTCGGAGAGCAATCTCAGCTTCCACGCCGGCGACAACTTCAGCTTCGGTGGTCGCGTCCATTCCAACAACAGCGTCTATCTGGCCGCGGCGTCCGGTGCGACGGTGACGCTCGCCGATCGTGTGACGGCGGTTCAGGAAATCGTCCGGCAGTACTTCACCAACGGCCGCGGCACCAATGCGGCCGGATACACCGGCACGGTGCGCATGGCCAAGGCGCCGGGCTGCCCGTCGGCGCCAACCGCGGCCAACGGTTCGTGCCGCAACCTGGCGATGAATGAAGGGAGCGTGACGGGCGACGTCGGCTCGGCGAAGACCGCGGGCTGGGCGTCGATCTCCGTAGGCGCGTACAACAGCTACCTCCGCAACGGCGACACCGGCGCGCGTCGTCTCGACCTGCCGCTGGTGAGCGACGGCGCCGAGCCCATCGACATCATCCGCCGTCCGCCGACCGTGCGCGTCGGCGGCGTGCTGCAGCAGGTGGTCGAGTCGCCGCAGCTTTCGTCGCAGCGCTTCTACAACCTGGCGTCGCTGCGCATCCTGCTGTCCGATACGGAAGAAGAACTTCTGGTCCGCTGCACCGGCGTCACCGCGCCGTGCCAGCCGGTTTCGCTCGAACAGTTGCAGTTGCCGGTGGCGGCCGGCGGCTGGAACCTTGCCCGCGCCAACGACGACGCGGCGAACCGCAACATGGGCACGCGCTTCGTCAACAACACGCCGCTGCTGGGCGGCTGGATCCTGATTACCCGGCAGTCGGTGGGCGGCGCGCAGATTGACGTCACCCGCGAAATCCTGGCGCTCGGCATCACCGGTCGCAACATCGGCGGCGGCACCGCAGCGGCGGCTCCGCCGAACGCCCCGGCCCTGGGCGCCGGATGCACGCTGCTTCAGCAGCATCAGGATGCGGTGATCCGGATCCAGCGGCTGAAGGACACCAACACCTGCGCCTTTACGGCGGCCACCTCGGGCGACAACTTCTGGCCGATGACTCTCTACGACCCGCGCGAAGGCCTGCGCCGCGACAACGCGGCGACAGGCGACACGCTCGTCAGGCTCGGTGGCGTCATGCACTACATCGAGTTCGATGTCGGCAACTTCAAGCGCTGGATCGAGGGCGGGATCGGCGTCAACGGGCCTGGATCCATGAACGTCACTGGCTACGTCGTGTATTTCTCGGACCGCCGCGGCAACAAGGACAACTCGGTGGTCCCGCCAGCCGAGACGGCAGAGTTCGGCTACGAGGACATCGTCAATCCGGATGTCAACGGCACTCCGAATGGAGGTCTGCCGGGACCGGGTGAGGACTTCAACGCCAACGGCACGCTGCAGACCTACGGTGGCACGCTGAGCACCGGCGGCTGGGCCTTCAGCGCGGCTGGCACCGGCGGTTTGTATGGGACGGGCACAGGGGCGGCCCTCACCGCCGCCGCCACCCTGACGACCACGGTGAACCCGGGCGTGGCACGCGCCAATCGAGCGGTGTTCTTCCGGCGTGCCTTGAAGATCGTGAACGGCGGGCTGGGCAACATGCCGTCGGTCGGGTTGCAGGGACTGACGATCGCGTCGGAGAACCCGGTGTACGTCGAGGGCAACTTCAACGCCTGTGGCAACGCCCTGACCGGCAACTGCGCGTCGAATGGCTTCGGTCCGACCAACGACGCACACCGCTCGGCCGCCGTCATCGCCGACTCGGTGACCTTGCTGTCGCGCAACTGGAACGACCACCGTTCCTACCGGACGCCGCACAACGCCGCCGGCAACAATCGCGACGCGATGACCACCTGGTATCGCATGGCCGTCATCTCCGGCAAGGGACTCTCGTTCAACCATCCCGGCAATGGCGAGTTCGCCAACTTCGGATCGGATGGCGGTGCGCACAACTTCCTGCGCTTCGTCGAGAACTGGAGCAGTTCGAGCTTCAACCCGATCATCTATTACCGCGGCTCGATGGTCTCGCTCTACACGGCGCGCCAGGCGACGGGCACATGGAAGTGCTGCGTCAACATCTACACGCCACCCGATCGTGGTGCGTCGTTCGACGTCGAGTTCCTCAGCCCGGCACTGCTGCCGCCGCGCACGCCGATGTTCCGCGACATCAACACATTGACGTTCCGCCAGATCATGCGGCCGACACAATAGGCGGGAAGAGCGCGCCGGGACACAGCACGCGACCGGGACAACGCTCGCTCCGGGACGGTCAACCGTTCGGGAGTGAGCGCCCTCAGTTCCCTGGGTCACTTGTCAGTTCATCGCGAGTCAATCGCCCACGCGGGTCAATCCGACAATCTGCTATCGTCGCTGTGATGCGGCGTCATCACGAAGCCACCTCGGCCGCGGCGGTGCTCTGGATCCTGGCTGGCGTGCCGGCCGCCGTCGCCTGGGGGCAGGCGGTGTTGCAGAAGATCACCAGGCGCCCGAAGTGAGGGCCTGGGAGATTAGCGAAGGTCCGGACTCTCCAGTCCGTGCTCGTTCACAATCGATCGCATGTCGTCGGGCACCGGCGCGGTGACGATGAGCGGCTCACCGGTGACCGGATGCGTGAGGCTCAGTCGCCACGCGTGCAGCGCCTGACGCGGAAATGCCGGCGGCAGGTCGGGTCGGCCGTACGTCGGATCGCCGACGATGGGCCAGCCCTTGTGCGCGAGGTGGACGCGGATCTGGTGCATGCGGCCGGTGACCAGACGACAGCGCACGAGCGAGATCGTCGGCGCCGTATCGTCCCCTCCCGCCTCCCGCCTCCCGATAGCTTCACGATCCAGCGACGTATCCCGGCTCCCGACGTGATCGTTCACGGCGAGAAGCTCGTAGAGGGTGACCGCACGCTGGCCGCCGCGATCGGTGACGGTGACCTTGCGGCG
>JADZCY010000373.1 GCA_020851325.1 Acidobacteriota bacterium
CGCGTCACGCATGCCGCGTCCGGCGTGTCGCCCGTCGTCAGCATCTCGAGCGCCGCGCGCGCGCCGCCGATCGTGCCGCTGAGCCACAACTCGTCGCCCGGATACGCGCCCGAGCGCGTCAGCCATTCCCGCGGCGCGACGTGGCCGGCGGCCGTGATGTCCACGAACAACCCGCCGGGCGATCGCGTGATGTTGCCGCCGGCGATCGCGATGCCGAGGCGGCTGGAGAGCGCCGCCACGCCGTCGATGATGCCTTCGACGGCGGTTACGGGCCAGTGGCCCGGGAGTCCGAGTGAAACCAGCGCCCAGGAGGGAGTGGCGCCCATGGCCGCGAGGTCGCTGACGTTCACCGCCAGTGCCTTGTGGCCGATATCCGCCGGCGCCTGCCAGGCGGACGAAAAGTGTACGTCCTCGACCAGCGCGTCGGTGGTGACCACGAGCCGTTCGTAGCGGCCCGTCTCGATCACTGCCGCATCGTCGCCCGGCCCGACCAGGATTTGGGCCCCTGGGCGGGGAAGACGCGCCAGCAGGCGCGCCAACAAGGCGTGTTCGCCCAGGTCCGCTACCGTCACCAAAAAAAGAATGTCCCGCCTTGCCGTGTGGGGAGGATTGCTGAACCTGCGGTAGCAGGTGGAGCCGCTGTAAGAACCGCGCTTCAGGCTTCCTCTCCACGGAGGCATGCACACCACGCGGCCGTCGCAACTCGCTTGGTTTTAACGTTGGCTCAGACAAGCCTCCGGAAAACCATCACGAACAATGCAGGACATCCCGATCTTAGGTGGCGAGGGCCACCGGGTCAAGGTGTGATCGAAGAAAGAACGAAGCGGTCAGTCGGCGAGCGCCAGCGCCTGATCGACGATGCGCTCGAGGGCGGCGGTGCGTTCGGCGAGCGAGCCCGACTCGCTGGCCCGGGCATCGCGCGCCCGGAACAGCTCGTCGGTGATGTTGAGCGCCGTCAGGATCGCCAGGCCGACGGTGTCGGCCGAGGGCGCCGTCAGCGCGGCCTTCTGCAGCCGCGACTCGACGTGCGCCGCCAGTCGATGCACGTAGCCCGACTCCAGCGTCGTCTTGATGGGATAGCGCTGTCCCTGGATCTCGATGGTGACGACGTGGACCTCGGCCATGACGGTTGGAGCTTACAGGTTCAGGCCGTCCAGTTGCTGGAGCATCTCGGTGACGCGCGCCTTGATCATGTCGCGCTCCTCGCGGAGGGCCGTCGCTTCGACCGACGAGCCTTCAGCGTCGGTCAGCCGCGCCTTGACGCTGTCGAGCTCGCGTTGCAGCCGCGCGTTCTCGTCGACGACGCGAGCCTGTTCGTTCTTCAGCCGGCCGATGAGGCTGACCAGCGTCTTGATCTTTTCTTCGAGCCGATCGATCGGCTCCAGTCCGGCGGCGCCCTTTGTTGCCACGTGTACCTCGAACGTCGTGAATCCCTGACCGTGAATATCGCTGGCCGCACCGTGAGCGGCCGGGGAAGGCTTACCGGCGCACGGCGCCCAGTTGCGAAGACAGCACCTGCACGACCGCCGAGGTCGCGGCTTCCACTTCGGCGTCGGTCAGCGTGCGCTCGGCCGACTGGAATGTCAGGCGGAGCGCGAGGCTGACCTTCCCCTCGGGAATGCCCTTGCCCTGATAGCGATCGAACTCGACCACGCTGACGAGCGCGGCCGGCGCGTGCGCTTGAATGGTGCCACGAACGGTGGCCGCAGACAAGGCATCGTCGACGAGCAGCGCGACGTCGCGGACCGCCGCGGGGAAACGCGGCAGCGACGTCGCATGGCGCTGCGAGGTGTCGCCGCCGGACAGCGCGTCGAGGTCCACCTCGGCGACGTAGATGACGTCGTTGGCCGGCACGTCGTGCGCGTCGGCAATGGCGGCGTCGAGTTGTCCGGCGAAGCCAACTGCCACGTCGTTCAGGAGCAGCGTTGCGGCGCGTCCCGGCACGAGCACGCTGGCGGCCACGGTACCCGGTTCTGGCACGACGGGCGTCAGCACGCGATCGAACACCGACGCGATCTGTTCGACGGCGCCGCTCATGTCGAAGAAGTCGACGTCGCGGCGCGCGCCGCTCCAGTGGTCCGGCGTCGCAAGTCCCGTCCACGCCAGCGCGAGCACGCGCGATTCGCCGCGCGGCGAGAACCGCGTGCCGATCTCGAAGAGTTGAATGTCGCGCCGGCCGTGCCGGCGGTTGTGGCTCACGGCCTGGATGAGGCCGGGCAGCAGGCTCGGACGCATCACCGCGAACTTCTCGGACAGCGGATTGGCGAGCGCCACCGGCGCGTCAGTGCCGGTGAAGGGCGCGGCCGCCGCGGCCTCGATGAACGCGAAGCTGATGGCCTCGGAGAAGCCGCGCGCCAGCGCGACACGACGCGCGCGTGTGTCGCGGGCGATGCGCGGATCCGACGCCGCCGGCGCCTGCTGCACGCCGGGGAACGTCGCCGGCAGGTGCTCGAAGCCGTAGTGCCGTCCCACTTCCTCGATGAGGTCGACGCCGCGATGCTGATCGACGCGCCACGCCGGCGGTGTCACCAGCCACCCGTGTGCCGCCGCGTCGACGCCGAAGCCAAGCGACGTCAGGATGCGTGTGACCTCCGCGTCCGGCACCGTCATGCCGAGCAGGCCGCTGATGCGATCGCGATCGAGCGCAATCGTGCGCGGTACACGCGGCTGTGGATACACGTCGATCATCCCGCCGACCGCCGTGCCGGCGCCCAGCTCTTCGACGAGCGCCAGCGCGCGCGTCATCGCCACAGGCGGCGCGGTGACGTCGGCGCCGCGTTCGAAGCGCATCGAGGCTTCGGTGCGCAGCCCGAGTGCCTTGGCCGTGGCACGCACCATCTGCGGCTTGAACCACGCCGCCTCGAAGACGATGCGTCGTGTGGTTGACGTCACCTCGGAGTCGGCGCCGCCCATCACGCCGCCGAGCGCGGTCGGCCGCTCGGCGTCGGCGATCACCAGCATGTCGGTGGTCAACGTGCGCGCCTTGCCGTCCAGCGTCGTCAGCGTTTCGCCCTCGCGGGCCTGCCGTACGACGATCGCCGGCCCGGCCAGCGTCGTGTAATCGAAGGCGTGCATCGGGTGGCCGACTTCGAGCAACACGTAGTTGGTGATGTCGACGATGTTGCTGATCGGCCGGACGCCGCAGGCGGTGAGGCGTTCGGTGATCCACGCGGGCGAAGGACCGATCGTCACGTCCGCCAGCGCGCCAACGTAGCGTGCGCACAAGTCCGGCGCGTGAATCGAGATGGGCAGTGCGCCGCCCACCGCGGGCGTCGGCGCCACTGGCGTCACCGGTACGGCCAAGGCGGGCTCGGTGCCGGCAATTGGCCAGCCGAGAAGACCCGTGGGATCCGCGATGTCGCGCGGGTCGGGTGCGGCGCCGCGGCCCGCGGCCGGCCAGCGCTGCGCCGGTTCGCGGAAGGGCAGGCCGTATACGGTCGCGATCTCGCGCGCGACGCCCGCCACCGACAGGCAGTCCGGCCGATTGGCGGTGACGTCGAAGTCGAGCAGCCAGTCGCCGCCGGCATCCGTGCCGCCGCCCGGCCGGGCCGTGTTCTGCGGCAGATGGTCCAGTCCTTCGAGCGCCAGCCCGCGGAGCGACAACCGCCGGCCGATGGCCTCGGCCGTCTCGTCGATGTCCACGAACTCACGCACCCACGACAGCAGCACCTTCATCGGCCGAATTGCTCCAGGAAACGCAGGTCGTTCTCGTAGAAGAGGCGGATGTCCTCGACGCCCCACTTCAGCAGCGCGACGCGCTCGATGCCCATGCCGAAGGCAAAGCCCGTCACCTCGTTCGGGTCGTAGCCGACATGCTCGAACACCGCCGGGTGCACCATGCCGCTGCCGAGGATCTCGATCCATCCCGTGCGCTTGCACATCGCGCAGCCGTCGCCGCCGCAGCGGATGCAGCGGATGTCCACCTCCGCGCTCGGCTCGGTGTA
>JADZCY010000374.1 GCA_020851325.1 Acidobacteriota bacterium
CGCCCCGTCGCTCCCGGCGCCGCACCACCGGCCCGCCCAAGCTTGCCGTCGACGGTCACGAAATCGATCAGCGCCGAGCCGGCGCGCAACTGGACGAGTCCGTATTCCGCGAGACGCCGCTCTTCGCATGCGCCGAGCACGTCGCGATAGAACGCGAGCATGCGCGCCTCGTCGACGATGCGTAGCACCAGATGATCGAGGGACTGGAGCCGGAATGGCGGGACATCGCACATGACGTCAGAGTAACGGCAGTGTTGCCGTCTCGCCAATCGGTGCAATTGTCCCGACGTGCCGGGCGATCACCGGCCTGGGTCTCGAGGGACACCGTAGCCCTTTCACGGTTGCGAAAACTGAACGCACGCCGTCTCCAATGCCTCTCAGTCCCGTATTTCTGATTCCACGAGCCTTGCGAGCTGCGCGAGCGATTCCTGCCAGCCGAGATAGCACTGCTCGACCGGAATGACCTCGGGTATGCCGGCCTGCACGATCTCGACTTCGACGCCGCAGGACACTTCACGCAGTGTGACGGTGACTTCCATTTGCCCCGGCAGGTCGGGATCGTCGAAGCGATCGACGTAGCGGAGCCTGGTGAACGGCACCAGCTCGAGGTATTCGCCGCCAAAGGTGTGGCTGTGATCGGTGGCGAAGTTGCGGAAGCTCATGCGGAAGCGGCCATCGACCGCGGCTTCCAACTGGTGCACCGTGCAGGTGTAGCCGTTCGGTGGCAGCCATTTGGCCAAGGCGTCGGCTTCGACGAAGGCGCGATAAATGCGCTCCGCGGGCGAGCGCAGAACGCGATGCAGGTGAACGGTGCCGGTGCTCATGGTGGGCGCCTCCTTTCGAAATCTTCAGTGAACAGGCGGAGCAGCATTCATCAGTCATGCACGAGGTTCAGAATGGACCTCTCCTCTATACCGCTCAATGTTCGTGCGCGTCGCCTTCGAGACTCCTGCTCGTGAACAGATAATCCTTCAATTGCAGCGAAAAGCGCTGGTCGTGCCGGCGGATCCACTCGAGCACCATCGCCGCGTGTTCCATCTCCTCGTTGCGATTATGTTCAAGGATTTTCCGCAGACTCGCATCCTTGCAGGCCTGTGCGCGCTGGTTGTACCAGTCGATGGCCTCCAGCTCCTCCATCAGGGAGACGATCGCGCGGTGCATGTCGCGCACGTCGTCGGACATGTCTTCGATGGCTTCGTGATAACCGACGCTGGACATGGGGTCTCCTCGCCTGGATACCGCGGCGCCGGGAGAGACCTGCGCCGTCGGGCTGATCAATCCCCGATCGCACCCTGTGCTGTCGATACACCAGCCGGCCGCGTGGCTGTCGGCGATCCGCCATTTATCACGCCTGGCCGCCCGGCGCCTTTGCGCGAGCCGTCACGAGCCTGCACGTTTCCTGCAGGACGCGTCCGCCGCCCCGTTGAGCCCGATCAACGCCGTCGGCGCGGCACGCGACTAACTTTTCCCTGCCGGAGGACCGCCGGCCAACGTGCGAGGAGACTCCGATGAACTACAAACAGGTGATGTTCCGCTCGGAAGCCCGCGAGAAGATCCTGCGTGGCGCCGGGCAGCTCGCCGACGCCGTGCGGATCACGCTCGGGCCGAAGTCGAAGTCGGTGCTCATCCAGAAGAAGTTCGGCGCGCCCGTGGTCTGCAACGACGGCGTCACGATTGCGAAGGAATTTGCCCTGAAGGATCCGGAGGAGAACCTCGGCGCGCAGATGCTGCGTCAGGCAGCCGAGAAGACCGGCGACCTCGTCGGCGATGGCACCAGCACCTCTACGGTGCTCGCCCACGCGATCCTCGCCGACGGCGTGCGCAACGTCGTCGCCGGCGCGAGCGCGATCGATCTGAAGCGCGGCCTCGATCGCGGATTGAAGACGGCGGTCGCCGCCTTGCACGCGCAGGCGACCAAGGTCACGACGCCGCGCGAGATGGCGCAGGTCGCGACGATCGCCGCGCACAACGATCCGGAGATCGGTGAGCTCGTGGCGCACGCGATGGAGAAGGTCGGGCGCGACGGCGTAATCACCGTCGACGAATCGAAGACCACCGAGACGTTGCTCGACGTCGTCGAGGGCATGCAATTCGACCGCGGCTACATTTCGCCTTATTTCGTCACCGACGGCGAGAAGATGGAGGCCGTGCTCGAGGACGCGCTGGTGCTGATGACCGATCGCAAGATCAGCGCGATGAAAGACCTGCTGTCGCTGCTCGAAGAGATCGCGAAGGCCGGGCGTCCGCTGTTGATGATCGGCGAAGACGTCGACGGCGAAGCGCTGGCGACGCTGATCGTCAACCAGTTGCGCGGCGTGCTGAAAAGCGCCGCAGTGAAGGCGCCAGGCTTCGGCGACCGGCGCAAGGCGATGCTGCAGGATCTCGCAATCCTGACCGGCGGCCAGGTGGTCTCGGAAGAACTCGGGCTGCGGCTCGAAGACGTGCAGATCGCACACCTCGGCCGCGCGCGGCGCGTGGTGATCGACAAGGACACGACGACGGTCATCGGCGGGGCCG
>JADZCY010000375.1 GCA_020851325.1 Acidobacteriota bacterium
ACTTGTAACCGAGCTTCTCGAGCTTGCGGCCGACGGTGAACCCTTCCTTCTTCGGCGCGATGAACAGGCTCATGCCCTTGTAGCGCGGCTCGGCGTTCGGATCGGTCTTCACCAGCAGCGCGATGCACGAGCCTTCGATGCTGTTCGAAATCCACGTCTTCGTGCCGTTGATCACATACTCGCTGCCGTTCCACTTCGCGGTCATGCGGATGCCCTGGAGATCGGTGCCGGCATCGGGCTCGGTGAGGCCGAGGCCGCCGCGGACTTCGCCGCTCGCGAACTTCGGCAGCCACAGCGCCTTCTGCGCCGGCGTACCGAACTTCTCGACCGCGAGCGCGAGCATCAGATGCGAGTTGAAGATGCCGGTGATCGACATCCACACCGACGAGACGATCATCACGAGTCTTGCGTAGGTCGTCGCCGGCAGCCCGAGCCCGCCGTATTCCTGCGAGATCGTCGCGCCGAACAGGCCCATTTCCTTCATCTGTTCGACAATGTGCGTCGGGTAGCGATCGGCGTGATCGTATTCCTTGACGATCGGTTTCAGTTCCTTGTCGGTCCAGCGCTGGATTGTTTCGAGCAGGATCGCTTCGTCTTCGCGGCTGTAGCGTTCGGCGGCGGTGGTCATGCAAAGTCCTCGCAGGTTCTCGTGAGAAAGGCGGGCGACCGCGGGGTCACTCGCCGCGTACTCCATCAATCGATCGTGACGACGATTTTGCCGAGCGCCCGGCGCGCCGACAATTCGGTGATCGCCTGGCCACCGGTGTCGAGCGGAAAGCGCAGCGATACGTAGGGCCGCACCTTGCCGGCGGTGTAGAAGGCGAGCAGCTCGGCGTTGTTCTGCGCATTCGCGGCCGGATCGCGCTCGGTGAACGCGCCCCAGAAGATGCCGACGATCTGGCAGCCCTTCAGCAGCGGCAGGTTCAACGGGATGCGCGGAATGCCGGCCGGAAAGCCGACGACGAGGAAGCGCCCTTCCCAGGCGATCGCGCGCAGCGCCGCCTCGGCGTAATCGCCCCCGACCGCATCGTAGACGACGTCGGCGCCGTGTGCGCCGCAGACAGTCTTGAACTGCTCGGCGAGCGCCTTCGCGCCGTCCTTGTCGAAAGGTCCACGCGGATAGACGACGCCGTCCGCGGCACCGTGACGCTTCGCGACTTCGAGCTTGTCCGCGCTGGAGACGGCCGCGATCACGCGCGCGCCCATCGCGACGCCGAGTTCGACGGCGGCGAGCCCGACGCCGCCGGCCGCGCCGAGCACGAGCAGCGTCTCGCCCGGCTTCAGCGCCGCGCGCTGCTTCAACGCGTGATACGACGTGCCATACGTGAACACGAACGCAGCGGCTTCGTCGTACGGCATGCCGTCCGGCATCTTCAACGCCTTCGCCGCGCGTGCCACCGCCTGTTCCGCCATGCCGCCGTGGCCGACCAGCGCGAGCACGCGATCGCCGGACGCGAAGTCGCGCACATTGGTGCCGACGGCCAGCACGTCGCCGGCGACTTCACCGCCCGGCGCGAACGGTCGCGGCGGCCGGAACTGGTATTTGTCCTCGATCACCAGCGTGTCGGGATAGTTGACGCCGCAGGCGCGGACGCGGATCAGGATGTCGTCTGCGCCGGGCACGGGGACCGGCATGTCGTCGCGCAGAACCAGCGTGTCCGGCCCGCCGACGGCTTCACTCACCAACGCTCGCATCGTTCTTCCTCGTGTCGTTCGATGCCTCGTCGCCGACGAGGCTGCAAGAGCCGAACGCTAGCACGCCCGCGCAACGGTGTCCCACCCGCGCCCGAGTGACGCCAAGCCCCGGAGTCGCCGCCGATGCGGCCCGCACGGCATAATATCGCGGTGCGCTACCTCCTCATCGTCCTGCTCGCCGCCGCGCTCGGCGGCGCCGCCTTCTGGCTGAGCCGGCCGAAACCCGTCGAGGTCGTGCTCCATACCGTCGAACGTGGCGAGGTGCGCGCGACCGTCTCCAACACGCGCGTCGGCACCGTCGAGGCGTGCCGCCGTGCGCGCATGTCGCCGTCCGCGGCCGGGCAGGTCGCGAGCCTGCCGGTGAAGGAAGGCGACGAGGTGCAGGCGGGACAGATCCTGCTCGAAATCTGGAACGACGATCTCACCGCGCGCCTGCGTCACACCGAGGCCGAAATCGTCGCCGCCAATCGCGGTGTCGAAGAAGCCTGTGCACAGGCCGACGGCGCGCGCCGCGAAGCGGAACGTCTGCGCAAGATGGGCCGCCAGCGGCTCGTGTCCGAGGAAGCGCTCGACGCGGCCGAAACACGGGCAGCGGCGACACGCGCGAGCTGCGGCGCCGCGCGCGCCGCCGTCGACGTGAGCCAGAAGAGCCGCGACGTCGTCGCCGAAGAAATCGAGCGCACCCGCCTGCGCGCGCCGTTCGCCGGGGTGATCGCCGAATTGAACGCGAAGCTCGGCGAGTTCATCACGCCCTCGCCGACCGGCATTCCGACATTGCCGGCCGTCGATCTGATCGACATGAGCTGCCTGTATGTGTCCGCGCCGATCGACGAAGTCGACGCGCCGCAGATCGCCGTCGGCATGCCGGCCTGCGTGTCGCTCGATGCCTTCGACGACAAGCGCTGCGGCGCCGTCGTGCGGCGCATTGCGTCCTACGTGCTCGATCGTGAGAAACAGGCTCGCACCGTCGAGGTCGAGGTCGAGTTCACGCAGGCAGATCAGTTGAAGGGCCTGCTGCCGGGCTACAGCGCCGACATCGAAGTGCTGATCGACGAGCGCCCGGACACCGTGCGCGTGCCGACCGAAGCGGTGGTCAAGGACAACTACGTGTACGTGCTCGAGGACGGCGTGCTGAAACTGCACGAGTTCGAGCGCGGGCTCGCAAACTGGGAGTATACCGAGGCGAAATCCGGCCTCGATCCGGGCACCCGCATCGTGCTGTCGGTCGGGCGCGACGGCGTCAAGGAAGGCGTGGCGGTGGTCGAGGACGATGGCGTCGACAAGTGATCCGTCCGCCACGCCCGAGGCCGAGCCGCCGCTGATCGATCTGCGCGACGTCACCCGCGTGTTCACGCTCGGCGGGGACTCGGTGCGCGCGGTGGTCGGCGCGACGCTGTCGATCCGCCGTGGCGAATACTGCTCGGTGATGGGCCCGAGCGGCTCCGGCAAGTCGTCGCTGCTGAACCTCATCGCGCTGCTCGATCGCCCGACCAGCGGCCGTTATCTCCTCGACGGACGTGACATCACCGCGCTGTCCGACGACGAACTCGCCGCCGTGCGCAATCGCACGATCGGATTCGTGTTCCAGTCCTTCCACCTGATCCCGCGCCTGACTGCCGCGCAGAACATCGAGCTGCCGCTGCTGCTCGCCGGCCTCGCGCCGAGGGAACGCGAACGCCGCGTGCGCGATGCGCTCGCCGCGCTCACGCTGAGCGATCGCGCCACGCACCGGCCGGCCGAGCTCTCCGGCGGCCAGCGCCAGCGCGTCGCCATCGCCAGGGCGATGATCATGAAGCCCCCGCTGCTGCTTGCCGACGAACCGACAGGCAATCTCGACTCGGCGTCCGGCGCCCAGGTCGTCGACATCCTCGAGAGCCTGCAACGCGAGCGCGGCGTCACGCTGCTGGTCGTCACTCACGACGCCGCACTCGGCGCGCGCGCGCACCGGCACCTGACGATTGTCGACGGGCGTATCGCGAGCGACTCCGTGACCGCGCCGGACGGCGGCGACGGCGCCCCACCGCCCCGGCTTGCAGCCGACGCCGCCGATACCGCCACGGCCGCGCCACGATCATGAGGAGGCATCGCCTGTTCATCGCGGCACGCTTCGTTCAATATCCGATCAATTCTTCTTCATGTCCTCATCCCGACCATCGACCATGAGTACGCGCAAACCCCTCGCCCATCACCGCTTTCTCCTGACCAATGACGACGGCCTCGAGGCGCCCGGCCTCAAACTGCTGGAGGACATCGTCCGTGAGCTGTCCGACGACGTGTGGGTGGTGGCACCGGACAGTGAACGCAGCGGCGCGAGCCACTCGATTTCGCTGCATCATCCGATCCGCGTACGCAAGGTCGACGAGCGCCACTTCGCGATCTATGGCACGCCGACCGACTGCGTGCTGATGGCCTTCCACGAAATGATGAAGGACGCGCGCCCGACGTTCGTGCTGTCCGGCATCAACAACGGCGCGAACCTCGGCGAGGACGTCAGCTATTCAGGAACGTGTGCGGCGGCGATGGAAGGCACGCTGCTCGGCCTGCGCGCGATTGCAATGTCAGTGGTGCGCGCGCTGGGCGGCACCGCACGCTGGGACGCGGCCCGGCAGATGCTGCCCGAGCTGCTGACGAATCTGATCCTCAACGACGACTGGCCGGCAGGCAGTTTCCTCAACATCAATTTTCCGGACGCCCTGCCCCACGAGATCACCGGCACCCGCGTCACCGAGCAAGGCCAGCGCCCGCCCGGTGCCTTCAGCATCGACGCCCGCATCGACGCCCGCAACGTGCCGTACTACTGGGTGAAGATCAGCTACCCAGAAGGCGAAAAAGGACCGGACACCGATCTCCACGCGATCCAGGATAACGCCGTGTCGATCACGCCGATCCAGTTGGACTTCACGAATCACGCGTGGCGGCGGAGGCTCGAAACGCTGATCGAGACATGACGGGCAGCGCCAGTCCTTCCAGGGAGGCATTCATCGCAGCATCCGGAGTCACGTAAGTTCGCGCCTGATGGCCGCCGCCCGAAACACATTCTCCCGGTGGAATTCGAGAAACCGCCGCTGCTCTTGCGAGAAGCTGCCGACATTCATGGTGGAGCCCGGGTCGAGGCCCATCTTCAGCAGTGAACCACGGTCCGCGACTGGCGACACGATCAGACGGCCCTGGCCCTCGAAGGAAATGAAGCCCTTGTCGAAGAGGTGATCCACGGTGGGTGTCAGCATCAGGCCGTTCTCGCCGGACAGGCGTGCCGCATTGTCGCTGTGCCGCCACGGCTGGATATGACTCGCGACGAGATGCTCCGGGCGGTCGACCCGAGTGACTCGGCAGGCCCGCTCCACACCACGGACATTGTTGCGGAACACGCCCTGGCCGCGCCGCGCGAGGACCAGTGCCCGGCGTTCGGTCTCCGGAATATCGGACGCTGCGACGATGCGCGCTTCTTCGCGCTGCTCCCATTCCTCCAGCGTTGGCTCCCGCGCCGGTGTTTGAAGGGCCTCCAGCGCCACGACCGAGGCCGCGTCGCGCACGCTGTTCGCTTCGGTACCGATCAGACGAAACAGCGTCGCCGCAAAGCCCGGCGAAATCTCTGCGAGATACACGCTCTGCAGACCGTCGCCATTCATCCGTAGCGGCGCGTACTTGTCACCCAGAAATGGCGCGAGCTGATTGCTGACGTCCTTTGGTCGCACCCGGTTCTGCAATTCGCGGAACGTGACGTCGACCTTCCAGCCGATGGCCTCCCAGTTCGCGCCGATGGTGCCGAACTCGGTCGGCTTCGGGCTCTCATAGCAGTAGGAATTCGCGATACCGATGGCGAAGATGCGGGTGTCGCGGTACGAAAACACAAGATCCCCAGGCGACACTTCGCGCATGAACTCGTAGAACGCGTTGCGCTGGCCGTTGCTCTTGCGCTTGGGCGACCAGAGGTAGCCGCCTGTCACTTCCTGACGGTAAGTCTGGTTCTGATTGACCCACCAGTAGCGCATTGCTACCCCGCAACCCTCAACGGTCGCACGGAATCGCCGAGGAGCCGCAAGCTCACTCGGCGGTCCCGGCCTGCAGCTCGCCGGCGATGAGCCGGAATTGTTCGAGCTCGGCTTCCAGGTCTTCGACTATTTCCTGCGCGATAACTTCCGGTGGCGGGAGGTTCTCGCAATCCGCGAGGCTCTCGTCCTTCAGCCCGAAGATGTCGAGACTTGCCTTGTCGCGCGCGATGAGTTCGTCATACGAACAGACGCACCAGCGCCCGTCCGGCTGTTCGACGTAGTCGCCATAGCTCATGCCGTCGTCGCGCAGGACGTTGCCGTAGTTCCAGAGCTTCTGGATGAGGGTGGAGATGTTCATCGGGCCTGTTCTCGGAGTCCACGTAGCAGTTCGGCCAACAGGCGTATCGCCTGTTCGGGGCGCTGATCGTTCATTTCGATAGGTAATGCGCCCGGCGCTTCGAGATCAGTCTGCACTTCAAGCAGTGCGGTGATCCGGTTGCGGCCGTCCGCCTCCAGCAGCAGCGCGATATCGTGGCCGAGCATTCGGGCACCTGCCGCCTCGTAGTCAAAATCATTCTCTTGCGTCCAGTGTACGAACTCTTGCCACAGGCGCGTGTCATTGCCCGCTTCAAGGTAGTTCGAGACGACGAGTTGCAGATCGGACGCGTCCTTCCTGGGCGAGCGCAGACGGCGATCCTGCCAGCAGACGAGCTTGAGGAGTGCAAGTGCAGGAAGGCTCACAAGCTGGACGCGTACGCTGTTGGGTAGCAGGGCCTCGACGGCGGCCCGCTGCGCCTCCTGAAAGCCAAAGACATCCATTACGACGTTCCCGTGCGGGGGCCAGGCGATGGTCCGCTTTACTGTTTCCACGCGCCCGAAGGGCACCAGGTCGATCGGAAGTGCGCCGTGCTGCAACCGATGTACCGACGTCGTTTCCGCAAACCGCCCGGAACTCACGAGCCTTTCGCGAAGTTCGGCGAACGCGGACCAGCCGTCGATAGCCAGCGCCACGTCAATGTCCTCTGTCTGTCGCATGACCGGAATGCGGTGCGCGTAGTTCAGAAGCAAGTCCCGCGCGAAGGCGCCAATGATGAGCGGCTGAACCCCCAGCGTGGCAGCGACCGCCTGCATCTCGGCGATCACCTCTGCGTGCAGGCCAAGTTCACGCTGCTGGGAGAAGTCGAGCAAGGTGCGCCTCGTAAAGCAGCTGCGCCGTCTCGAGACAGCGCCCATCTCCGGTGGCCAGCAAATCGGCGTAAACGAGCACCATGGGCACCACGTCGGCTCGCGGCTGTTCGACCTGCAGAGTGCCCCAGAACGGGCGTCGTACTTCGACGTAGCGTTGCGCGTCAACATGCTCTTCCCGTTTCAGCCTCTGCTCGACGAGCAGGCGGGGCGGCAGGCGGTCTGCATACAGCGTGAGCACGCCGGGCCGAAGGTGATCAGTCAGCAGTGCGGCGGCCGGTTCGCCTCCCCAGCGGGTTTCGTTGGGGTCCAGCGGCCAGTCGCGCCATGTGTCGAAGCGCTCCGCCACATAAGTGGCATGCAGCGTCTTGGGACGCAGGCGCCGCGCATAGCCCTGCGCCCATTCGTCCAGCAGGCGCTTGGTGCCGCGGAAGCGTCGGTTCCCTTGAATAATCACTACGTGGCCTTCGCCCTGCAGGGCTTTGAGCACCGCAGGCACGGCCCCGAGGGCCACATGGGCCGCCGCCGCGAGCGTGCGCTGCGGGGCCAATGCGAGCGCCGGGTTGCACAGCAGGGCAAAGAGAATCTTCAGCCCATTGGCGGTGAGCGCGCCGCCGCCATGCGCAGGCAACCCCCGTTCCTTGGGCCGCTGGCCGGCGATGTAGACGTAGTGGGCCGGCCCGGTGAGGAAGGCGTTACCGGCCGCATCCGCAAACTGCTGCCCCTGCGCGCGCAGTGCCTCCGCGACAGGTGGCGTCAAATAAGGCGTGACCAACAGGGTCGACAGGCCGGCCTTAGCCGCGCGGTCGCGCAACTGGGCAACCAGCCCCCCGACCGTGCTCGCCGTCACCGCACATTTGACTTCGACCAGGTAGCGAACGCCATTCCTGCCACGACCAATGCGCAGCCATGCATCGGCAAATCCGTCCGGGATGCCGGTGGGCGCGCGAAAGGGGGCTACCTGGAGACCTGCCTGTTCCAGGGCAGCCACGGCACCGTCCAGGTAGTTGGCTTTCTTGACGGCGTTCATTTTTCAGATTTGTTCAAAATTCATGAACATGAACGAATTGTGAACGCC
>JADZCY010000376.1 GCA_020851325.1 Acidobacteriota bacterium
CGCGACATCGTCTGTCGCACGTCGTCGAGGTTGGCCGTCATCGATTCGATGAGCTCGCGCGCGTCGCTGAAGACAATCGACGAGGCGTCGCGGGTGCGGCCATCGCCGGCGAGCACAGCGGCCTGGCGCGTGCGCGTGGCAACGGTATCGAGCGCGGTGAGCGTGTCCGCGAGCGACACGTTGGCGGCGGCGGCGGTGGGTTCGATGGTGGTGATGCGGGCGCGGATGTCTTCGATCTGCGTCGCGGCGCGCTCGGCCCAGAAGTCGGAACCCTGACCCGGCGCCGGCAGCGCGTGCAGCGAGGCGCGCAGATCGGCCAGCAGGTAGATCGCGTCGGCGGCAGCGACGTCGACCTGCTGCGCCGCCGCACGCGTGCGCGCTCTGGCGATCTCGTTCGTCGTCGCTCTCCAGACGACGACCGCCGTGACCGCGATGATCACGAGCAGCAGGATGATGCGTCCGGAGCGTCGCAGCATCGCGGCAGGGGGCGCCCGGCGTGCCTACTCCGAGGCGCGCGAGATTTCCTCGGTGACCAGCCGCAGCGGAATCACCGTCGACACCGCGGCATGTTCCATCTGCACGTTGTGTCCCTTGACGGGCGGCAGGTCCTGGAACATGTCGTTCCACTTCATGCGTTCCATCGGGTTGCTGGCCTGCAGCCAGTGCTCGGCGGTGACCGGACGATTGAACGTCTGGTCGCCGAGGCCCGCATACGGCGAGTCCGGCATCGCCGCGGCAATGTCGGCGCGCACCTGCTGAGAGGCGGTGTAGGTGTAGGGCAGTCCGAGCGACGCGGCGACCGAGGTGAGGATCTGCCAGTCGTCGACGGCTTCTCCCGGCGGCGCAATCGCCTTGGACGCGGCCAGCACGTGGCCCTGATCGTTGGTGTAGATGGCGTCCTTTTCCACCCACGCGGCGCCGGGCAGCACCACGTCTGCCACCTTCGACAGCGCGGTGGTCAGCACGCCCTGATAGATGAGGACCGGCAGGCGGCCCGAGAGCCGTGCCTCGGCCAGCCACTGCAGATCGCCCATCGAGCCGTCGGGACCGGGGTCGAGCACGTAGAGCACCTCGACGCGGCCCTGCTCGACGGCCGAACGCAGACCGGAGAGATCGGCCTCGCCTTCGAGACCGGCGCCCACCGTGAGGCCCAGCGCCTGCGCGCCCGAGACGTTCGGCGCATCGGTCGCCGGCACATGGAACTTCGTGCCGGCGGGCTGCGGCTTCTCGCTGCGCTTCCACGCGACGTGGACGTCGGCGGTGCCGTCTTCGCCCTTCATGTCCTGCGCGAGGCGCTTCAGCAGGAACATCTCTTCCATCGACGCGTGCGCGGAGGCGAGCATGCGCACCGACGCCGGGTCCTTGCGGCCGGCGGCGTTCAGCAGGTCGCGCACCTTGATCAGCGCGTCCTTCCACGTCACCACCTGCGCGACGCCGTCCTTGGCCAGCAGTTGCGGCCGGCGCAGGCGTCCGTCACCTTCCACCCACAGGTACTGGAAGCGGCCGATGTCGCACATCCAGTAGTCGTTGATGGCGGGATTGAAGCGCGGCGTGATGCGCACGAGGCGCGAGCCCTTGGCCCATTCCGGCTTCGCCTTCAGCCACGCCGTGGTGCTGCAGCCTTTCGAGCAGAGCGTGCACGTCGTGTCCACGGCATGCGGGTTGTCCCACGGACGCGAACGGAAGCGGTACTGCTTGGTGGTGATGGCGCCGACGGGGCAGACGTCCATCAGGTTGCCCGAGAGCAGCGAGTGGATGCCCTGATCGTTGAAGGTGGCGATTTCGCTGCCGTTGCCGCGATTGATGATGCCGATCTGCGCGTCGCCGTCGACCTCACGCATGAAGCGTTCGCAGCGCGTGCACATGATGCAGCGGTTGCGGTTGAGCATCAGCGTCGGGCCGAAGTCGACGTCCGCCTTGACGCCGTCGCCGTCGAACGTGCGGCGGGCGAAGTCCATGCGGCTCTGGACGTTACCGAACTTGTAGGAAAAGTCCTGGAGCGGGCATTCGCCGCCCTTGTCGCAGACCGGGCAATCGAGCGGGTGGTTGATCAGCAGGAACTCGAACACGCCGGCCCGGCCTTCGACCGCGTCGGGGTCGTTGGTGTGCACCACCATGCCCTCGGCCACCGGCGTCGAGCACGACGTCTGGAGCTTGGGCATCTTCTCGATCTTGACGAGGCAGACGCGGCAGGACGCGTCGATGCCGAGACCGGGGTGATAGCAGTAGTACGGGATCTGAATGCCGGCTTCGATGGCGGCCTGGAGCACGGTCGTGCCCTTGGCCACCGAGATGGCACGCCCATCGATGGTCAGCGTGACTTTTTCCACCTGGAAATGATACTTCACTGGCGGGGGTGGCCGGATGCGTTCGCTGACCGAATGGGTCATCGCGCTCGCCGTGCTGGCAGGGATGGTGCGGGTCGTCGTCCCGCTCGTCCGCCAGTGGACCCCGCTTGGCTCGCCGGCGGTGACGCTGGTCGAGTCGTCGCTGCCGAGCCTGCCGCCCGGCATCCCGCCAACGGCCGAACCGGTGCCGTTCCTGATCCTGCTGGATGGCACCAGCCTCCGCCTCGGCATGCCCGAAGCGGCGCTGGCGGCGCCGCCCTTCCCCCGGCTCATCGTCGCGCCGTCCCTGGCGGTGGCGGGCGTCTTCGACAGCCGCCTCATCCGCGCGTTCCAGTCCGGCAGCATGCGCTTCTGGGTCGTGCTCGACCGGATGGCGCCCGGGAAGGACCGGGAGGTCACCGGGATTTATGTGAGGTGACGCTGACTGGTGATCTGGTGATCTGGTGAGGTGGTGATCTGGTGATCAATCTGGGGATCGGTTGATCTGGCGATCGATCTGTTGATCTGTAGAGCTATCTGATGATCTTCGTGCGTTGCTTCGTGTTTTCGTGATCTTCGTGTTGCGTTGTTTCCGGTCTAGCGGCTGCGCTCGAAGATGGCGAGCGAGCCGTAGTCTTGATTCAGCTCGATCGCGCGGATGGGGCCGGGGACGCTGATGCGCGCCTCGAGCGTCGGCTCGGTGAGGCGCAGCACCTCTTCCAGCACGGTGCCATCGCCGCGCTGGATGGTGACGGTGACGGGGATGTCGTAGATCTCGGGGCCCTGATCGAGACGCACGACGACGTCGTCGCCGGTGCGGCTGGTGGAGTAGCGCACGCGCGGGATGCCGTTGTCGAACACCCAGCGTTCGAAGAAGCGTTCCAGGTCCTGTCCGCTCTCGGCTTCGATTGCCTGCTGCAGATCGCTCGTGCCCGCCTTCTTGAACCGGTTCTCCCGGTAATAGCGGCGCAGCCCGGCAAAGAACGCGTCGTCGCCGACGAAGCGGCGGAGCATGTGCAGCACGGCGGCGCCCTTGTTGTAGACGAGCGCGCGGAACACACGGGATTCGTTGCGGATGTGTCCGAGCCGGTAGCCCAGCGAGATCGGACCTTCCTCCGTCGAGTCGTGACTGAAGCGGCGGAACTGCCGGAGCAGATCGCGGAACGCACTGTCGCCGCGGCGTTCGCGGGCGTAGAGCGCGGCCAGGTACTGCGACAGCCCTTCGCTCAGCCACTGCTCGTGATAGTTCTTCCACCCCACCGCCTGGCCGAACCACTGGTGCGCCAGTTCGTGCGCGAGGAAGAACTCGGGGAAGTTGGGGAACGCGGCCGGATCGTTCTTCCACGTGAACGGACTGGTCGGCAGCGGGTTGTTGATCACGGCCATGTAGCCGGGCGCGTGTCCGCCCGGCAAGTCGTCCTCGATCATGGCGACGTTCAGCGCGTCGTACGGAACGTCACCGACGAGCGATGCATACAACCGGACGATCTCGGCAATCGTCTCCATGCTGTCGCGACCGCGGCCTTCCTGACGCCGGTTGGCGTCCACCGTCACGGGCAGCGTGTTGCGCGAGCCGACGGGGGGAACCAGCGGCGTCGTCGCCTTGCCTGCCGCCGGCTTGCCGTTGGTGCTCACCACTGGCGTCTGCGGCGGGACGATGTCGAGCGCAACGGTGGCGGCGTCGGCGCGATTCATCCGCGACACCACCATGCTCAAGTAGCGCACCGGCTGCGCCGCGACGAAGGTGAACAGGGCCCGGCCGCCGGTGCCGTTGGGCAGCGCATCGACGACGAGCGGCGAGTCCATCGCCTGCACGCCGCTGCCGACGACGGTGAACTCGGAGGGCACGGTGATGCGGAGCGTCGCGGTGGCGAAGTCGGTGACGTTTCCCTGCGGATACCACTGCGCGCGGCTGCTGAACAGCCAGTTCGCCTCGGGCTGAATGAGCGGCATTTCTTCTTCGAACTCGCGCTGCCGTCCAGTGCCCTGCTGATCCGCGCTCGGCGCCACCGTGTCGTCGTTGATCCCCTGGCGCGGCACGCGGCCCTGATACGTGAGATGCAGCGTCAGTTCCGTGCCCTGCGGCACCGGGCCGGGCAGGTTGATCACGATCGAGCTCTGGTTCTTGACGCGCAGGAACAGCAGGCGGCCGAACTCGTCGCTCGTGACGCTGTTCACCGTCAGCGCCTCGTTCAGCTTCAACGTCACGGCCGGCATGGCGAAGGCCCGCACGCGCAGTTTCAGTCGCGTGCGCCCATCCAGCCATTCGCGAGCCGGCGTGAACGTGCTGTCCACCTCGTAGTCGAGGATGTCGTAGTCGACGAGGTCGTCTTCGTTGTAGAAGCGGCCGCGCTCGGCGAGCTTCTGTTCCGAGGCATAGACGGAGATGTTGCGCTTGCGCGATCGCTGGAAGAGCGACACGTCCTCCGGTTCAGTGGTCGATCGAGCGTAGGTCAGCGTTTCATAACGGCGCGTGCGCACCTCGGCGACGAAATCGCCCGGCTGCGGCAGCAGCGACCACGTGTCGCGGCTCAGGTCGCTCAGGTCGAGACTGAACGACTTGCCGATCTCGGCGTCGAACACCTGCTGCGCGCGCCGCAGCAGTCGCGTGTCGACGTTCGCCGCGGGGACGAGCATGGTGTCGGCCACCATCGACTTGAAGTCGAACGGCGACATCCGGATCATCGCCGTGGTGAACGGCGCGTCGAGGGATTCGCTGCCGGCGAAGATGCGCACCTGTCCGCGCTCCTCGCGCGGCGCCGGCGAGAACCGCATCGTGCCGTCGCCGATCAGCACCAGCGCCGTCGCGCCGTCGATGGTGTCGGCCGTGAACACCTGGCCGGCCGGCAGCCGAATCTCGAAGTCGATGGAGCGGATGCTGAGGTCCTGCGCGTTGAACTGTTGATCCGTTCGCAGGTGCAGCCGGTGCAAACCATCCACCGACGACAAACGCTCGACGGCGACAATGCGCCACGGTTGTGGATCGTCGTCTTCGCC
>JADZCY010000377.1 GCA_020851325.1 Acidobacteriota bacterium
CCCCCATCGCGTAGGTGATATAGCCGCGCTTGTTCGACTGCTTGACCGGGTCGACCGGGATCTGCGCGTTGCGCCACACCTTCGACACCGCCGGATCGCCGCTGATGCCGAACTGCACCATGAAGTTGGCAATGGCGCGGAAGAAGCGGGCATCGTCGTAGAAGCCGTTGCGCACGAGGTTGTAGAACCGGTCGGCCCCGTGCGGCGCCCAGTCGCGGTGCACCTGCACCACAAACGTGCCGACGGTGGTGTCGAAGTTCACCTTGTAGGTGGCAGGGGCCTGCGCCTTCAGCGCGGCAGGATTCATCAGGGCCTTGCGGGTGGCAGCCTGCTCGGCGCCGAGGCTCACGGCGGCCACGGCCACAACGGCAATCAGGGCGGCAATCGGTCGGGTCACGGAACGTCCTCCAGCGGGAAGCGTACTATAACCCCTCAGTACACTTGCGTGTATTGTCCATCTCATCCCCACGTCACCAGCACGCACGAGGGCGTAGACACCATGGCAGACATCATTGTCACAACCACTCCGGCCATCGAAGGACGACGCATCATCCGCTACGCCGGCATTGTCACCGGCGAAGCCATCCTCGGCGCCAACATCCTCAAGGATCTCTTCGCCGGCATTCGCGACATCGTCGGCGGCCGGTCGGCCACGTATGAACGCGAACTGCGTTCGGCGCGCGACATTGCCATTGCCGAGCTGAAGCAGGCCGCGGTGGAAGCCGGCGCCAACGCGGTGGTGGGCATCGACATCGATTACGAAACCGTCGGCGGCAGCGGCAGCATGCTGATGGTGAGCGTGTCGGGCACGGCGGTCGTCGTGGAATAGTTGAGATAACGCCCTTCCGCGGCTCCCGGGCGTTGTCATGGCCGACGACACCACTTCCGTCTTCGTGGCGCGCGGTCTCACCAAGGTGTACTCGATGGGTGAGGTCGACGTGCAGGCGCTGCGTGGCGTCGACTTCGCACTGCGTCCCCGCGAGTTCGTCGTGCTGCTCGGTCCGTCGGGCAGCGGCAAGTCGACGCTGCTCAACATCCTCGGCGGGCTCGACGTGCCGACGGCAGGTCACGTTGCGTATCGCGATCACGACCTCACGGCGGCCGGTGACGCGGCGCTCACCGCCTATCGCCGCGATCACGTCGGCTTCGTCTTCCAGTTCTACAACCTCATCCCCAGCCTGACCGCGCGCGAGAACGTCGCGCTGGTCACCGAGATCAGCCGCAACCCGATGACGCCGGAGGCGGCGCTCGACCTCGTCGGCTTGAGCGCACGCCTGGATCACTTCCCGGCGCAGTTGTCCGGCGGCGAACAGCAGCGCGTCGCCATCGCTCGCGCCATCGCCAAGCGTCCCGACGTGCTGCTCTGCGACGAGCCCACCGGCGCGCTCGACATCACCACCGGCGTCGTCGTGCTCGAAGCGCTGGCGCACGTGAACCAGGAACTCGGCACCGCCACCGTTGTCATCACGCACAACGCGGCCATTGCCGCCATGGCCGACCGGGTGGTGCGACTGGCCGACGGACGCATCGTCAGCGAAACGACAAATGCGACGAGGCTGTCGCCGCGAGACTTGTCGTGGTGAACCGCCTGCCGATCCGCGCGCTCGATCGCAAGCTGCTGCGCGATCTCTGGGAGATGCGCGGACAGGCGCTGGCCATTGCCGCCGTCATCGCCGCCGGCGTGACGATGTTCGTGACGTTCCTGTCGAACTTCGATTCGCTGCGGCGGACGGTGGATCAGTATTACGAGCAGCAGCGTCTGGCGGATGTCTTCGCCAACGCCACGCGCGTGCCCGAACGCGTCGCCGCGCGACTGGGCGATCTGCCCGGCGTGGTCACCGTGGAAACGCGGGTGGTGGCGGATGTGACGCTCGACGTGCCCGGTGTTGACGAACCCGCGGCCGGGCGCTTGATCTCGCTGCCGCCGAACGGCGCCGCCGCGTTGAACGCCGTGCTGCTGCGTCGCGGTGCGTGGCCGGATCCGGGACGTCCGGACGAGGTCGTCGCCAGCGAGATCTTCTGCGACGCGCACGGCTTCGGCCCCGGCAGCCAGGTGAGCGCCATCGTCAACGGCCGCCGGCGCACGCTGACCATCGTCGGCGTCGGCTTGTCGCCGGAGTATGTCTACAGCGTCAAGCCCGGCGAGTTGATTCCGGACAATCGGCGCTTTGGCATCTTCTGGATGGATCGCCGCGCGCTGGCGTCGGCCTTCGACATGGACGGCGGCTTCAACGACGTGTCGCTGTCGCTGGCGCGTGACGCGTCGGTGGACGATGTGATCGCCGGGGTGGATCGGGTGCTGGCGCCGTATGGCGGGCGTGGCGCGTATCCGCAGGCGCTGCAGATGTCGGCGTGGACGCTCGAGAACGAATTGACGCAGCTCCAGACCTTTGGCTTCGTCACCCCGGCGATCTTCCTGTCGGTGGCCGCCTTCATCCTCAACATCGCGCTGGCGCGCGCCCTGGCGCTGCAGCGGCCGCAGATGGCGGCGCTGAAAGCCCTTGGTTACGGCAACCGTGATCTCGCGTGGCACTACGTGAAGTGGGCGCTGCTGATCGCCGCCGCGGGATCGCTCGCCGGCATCGTCATGGGCTGGTGGCTCGGCGCGCAGACGGCGGAGCTGTACAACCAGTACTTCCGCTTTCCTTCGCTCGACTATCGCCTGTCCGCGGGTGTGGCGCTGGGCTCGCTGGCGGGCAGCCTGCTGGCCGCCGCACTGGGCGCTCGTGCCGCCGTCGCTCGTGCCGTGGCGGTGCCGCCGGCGGAAGCGATGCGTCCAGACGCGCCGGTGAAGTACCGCCAGAGTGTCGCCGAGCGCTGGCGCCTGTTTCGTCGCCTGCCACAGGCGGCGCGCATGATCCTGCGCAGCCTGGAGCGTCAGCCCGTGCGCGCGCTGCTGTCCGTCGTGGGCCTGGCGCTGGCCGGCGCGGTGCTGCTCATCGGCTTCGCGTTCATCGATGTGATGGACGTGCTGATCGACGAGCAGTTCGTCCGTGCCATGCGTCAGGACGTCACCGTGACGTTCGCGCAGCCGCGATCGGCGTCGGCGGTGTACGCCGTGCAGCGCCTGCCGGGCGTGATGGACGTCGAGCCGATGCGGACGGTGCCGGCACGGCTACGGGCGGGACACCGGCATCGCACGCTGGCGGTGACCGGGCTGCCGGCGCGGCCGACGCTGAACCGCGTCGTCGAGCGCAGCGGCCGTGTGGTGACGCTGCCGCCCGACGGGCTCGTGCTGTCGCAGATGCTGGCCGAGCGCCTCGACGTGCGCGCTGGCGACGTCGTGCGGGTGGAGGTGCTCGAAGGCGCGCGGCAGGTGATCGACGTGCCGGTGGCGGCGCTGGTGGACGACAGCCTCGGCCTTCAGGCCTACATGCAGATCGACGCGCTGCATCGGCGTCTCGGTGAAGGCGGCACCGTGACCGGCGCGGCGCTGCGTGTCGATCCCGCGGCCATCCCGGCGCTGAATGCGACGCTCAAACGCCTGCCGGCGGTGGCCGGCGTGGCCGTGCAGGCTGCGGTGATCTCGTCGTTTCGCCAGACAATGGCGGAGAACATGAACGTCATGCTCGGGATCAACGTGTTCTTCTCCGGCGTCATCGCCTTCGGCGTCGTCTACAACGCGGCGCGGGTGTCGCTGTCGGAGCGCAGCCGCGAGCTGGCGAGCCTGCGCGTGCTGGGCTTCACACGCGGAGAAGTGGCGGCAATCCTCATCGGCGAACTGGCGCTGCTGACACTGGTGTCGCTGCCGCTCGGGTCGGCCATCGGCTACGGCCTTGGCGTGTTCATCCTCGGGATCTTCACCAACGAGGTTTATCGCCTGCCGTTTCACGTCACCTCACAGACGGTGGCGTGGACGTGGCTGACGGTGCTGGCGGCCGCGGCGCTGTCGGCCTGGGCAGTGCGGCGTCAGCTCGATCGGCTCGACCTGGTGGGCGTGCTCAAGTCGCGGGAGTGATCATGGCGAGCGTGTGGAGGAACCGTCGGGTATGGCAGGGCGCCGCCGTGGTGGCGGTGCTGCTGGCCGTGGCGTTGTGGCCGCGGGCCATTGCCGTGGACGCCGCGGCCGTCTCGCGCGGGCCGCTCGTCGTCACCATCGACGAAGAAGGCGAGACGCGCGTGCACCATCGCTTCCTCGTCTCGGCGCCGGTGTCCGGACGCGTCGATCGCATCGAACTCGAGCCCGGTGATCTCGTGCAGCGTGGTGTCACCGTCGTGGCGCGGCTGCGGCCGGAGGCGCCGCAATTGCTGGATGCGCGCTCGCGTGTCGAGGCGCAGGCAGCAGTGGAGACGGCGCGCGGCACGTTGGGCCGCGCCCGCGCCGATGAGCAACGCGCCCGGGCCGCACTGGATCTGGCGACACGCGAACTGAAGCGCGAAGAGGAGTTGTATCGCGCCGGCGCCACCACCGCGCAATCGCTGGAGTCGCGACGGAGCGCGCTTGTCACGACGGAGGAGACACTCAACGCCGCCACGTTTGCCACCGCCGCCGCCAACGCCGAACTCGACCGGGCGCGGGCGCGGTTGATGCCGACGAGTGTGGATGCGACGGGACGCGTGCTCGAGGTGCGGGCGCCGGTGGACGGCG
>JADZCY010000378.1 GCA_020851325.1 Acidobacteriota bacterium
CCTTACGCTGATTGGCGGGCAGGTGGTGCACGATGTTCCCTGATCTCCGCGCGTTTCTTCACGACCTCCGCCGCGACCACGACCTCATCGAGGTCACCGCGCCGGTCGATGCCGATCAGGAAGTGGCCGAGATTCATCGCCGCGTCATTGCCGCCGGCGGTCCGGCGCTGCTGTTCACCAACGTCAAGGGCTCGGCGTTTCCACTCGTCACCAACCTGTTCGGCACGGCGCGTCGCGCGCAACTCGCGTTTGGCGAGCGGCCGCTCCGCCTCATTCGCGACATCGTCCACCTGGCGGAGACGATCATGCCGCCGACGCCGGGCAAGCTGTGGCGCGCACGCGGCCTTGCCGGCGAGTTGACGAAGGTGGGCATGAAGCGGCGCCGCAGCGGTCCGGTGACCGAAGTGGTGTCGTCCTCGCTCGGCCTCGATCGCCTGCCGGTGATCACGAGCTGGCCGGACGATGGCGGGCCGTTCATCACGCTGCCGCTGGTGTATACGCAGCATCCCGATGGGCGCGGATCGAACCTGGCGATGTATCGCCTGCACGTGCACGATGCGAAGACCACCGGCATGCACTGGCAGATCGGCAAGGGCGGCGGCTTCCACTACCAGATGGCGGAGGCCCGCGGCGAGGCGCTGCCGGCAACGGTGTTTCTGGGGGGGCCACCGGCGCTGATCCTCGCGGCTATCGCGCCACTGCCCGAGAACGTCCCCGAAATGATGCTGGCATCGCTCATCGCCGGAGAGCGCCTGCCGCAGGTGGCGGGGCCGAACGGCCATCCGCATCCGCTCGTGGCCTCGGCCGAGTTCGCGCTGATGGGCGAGGTGCCGCCGCATGTTCGCCGACCCGAAGGACCGTTCGGCGATCACTACGGCTACTACTCGCTGCAGCACGACTATCCCGAGTTCCGCATCCGGCAGATTGCCTATCGTCACGACGCCATCTATCCGGCGACGGTGGTGGGGAAGCCGCGGCAGGAGGACTTCTTCATCGGCGACCTGCTGCAGGACCTGTTGTCGCCGCTCTTCCCGCTGGTGATGCCGGCGGTGCAGCAGTTGTGGTCGTACGGCGAAACCGGCTATCACTCGCTGGCGGCCGCGGTGGTGAAGCAGCGCTACAAGCGCGAAGCGATGGCCAGCGCCTTCCGCATCCTTGGCGAAGGGCAGTTGTCGCTGACGAAGTTCCTGCTCCTGACCGATCGGGTAGTGGACCTGCGTGACTTCCGTGCGACGCTGGAGCACGTGCTGGCGCGCACCGACCCTCGCAGCGATCTCTACGTGTTCTCGAACCTGTCGATGGACACGCTCGACTACACCGGGCCGACAGTGAACGAAGGCTCGAAGGGTGTGTGGCTGGGCCTCGGCGATCCGGTGCGCGACCTGCCCCGGCAATTCCAGCCGCCGGTGCCGCCGCCGAGCGACGTGCAGGACGTGCGTGTCTTCTGCGGTGGGTGCCTCGTGGTGCAGACGCGGAGCTACGCCGACGATCGCGACGCGCCGGCGCGCCTGGCCGCGCACGCGGCCTTCACCGGCTGGCCGCTCATCGTCATCACCGACGATGCCGCACGCGCCACGCGCAGCGACATCAACTTTTTGTGGACGACATTCACGCGCTTCGAGCCGGCCGCCGACATCCACGCCGCCGCCACGCGCGTCGTCCGTCATCACGTGAGCTACGAACCGCCGGTGGTGATCGACGCCCGCATGAAGCCGTGGTATCCGGCGGAACTGACGTGCCGCCCCGACATCGCCGCGCGCGTCACCGAGCGCTGGCGCGACTACTTCTCGGGCGACACCAAGGTCGAGATGGGCGACTCGGAGAGAGGCCATCTCGATTGACGCCACCTGTTGCGCGAAGCGTCGGCTCCCGTTTTTCTCGTGAAGGCCTGCCGTCTCCCGTCTCCCGCCTCCCGCTTTGAGATAATGCTTACGTGAGCGACACCACCACCAACGGCATCCGCGTCCGTGTCACCAGTCAATTCCTGCCGGAGCGGAGCTCGCCCGAGGAAGATCAGTACGTCTTCGCCTACCACATCACCATCTCGAACGTCGGCGCCGAGACCGCGCAGCTGATCAGTCGCCACTGGATCATCACCAACGCCGATGGCCAGACGGAGGAAGTGCAGGGCCCCGGTGTCATCGGCGAACAACCGCACTTGAGTCCGGGTGATGAGTTCTCCTACACGAGCTTCTGCCCGCTGAAGACCAACGTCGGGACGATGCACGGCAGTTACACGATGGTGACGGCCACCGGCACCCTGTTCCACGCGCGCATCGCGCCGTTCACGCTGGCCGTGCCGTTTGCGTTGAACTGACCCATGGCACTGATGCGATCCGGAGCGCCGCGCATGGCCAGGGCCGAACGGTCGAGCGCCGGCCGTGGCATCCCGGGTGCCACCGACCCGCCGAAGAAACCCTTCAACAAGTCCGCCGCCTGGCGCGAAGCGCGCTCGCTGCTCTACGCGCATCGTCATCGGCTGCTGGTCGGCCTGACGCTGATGCTCGTGTCGCGGCTGGCCGGCATCGTCCTGCCGGCGCTGTCGAAGGTGGTCATCGACGACGTGATCGGCAAGGCGCGGCACGACCTGTTGATGCCGATCGCGCTGGCGGCCGGCGCGGCAACCGTGGTGCAGGCGATCACCAGCTTCGCGCTGTCGCAGCTGCTCGGCGTCGCCGCGCAGCGGGCCATCACCGACATGCGCAAGCGCGTCCAGGCGAAGATCATGCGTCTGCCGGTGCGCTACTTCGACTCGACGCAGACCGGCGTGCTGCTGTCGCGCATCATGACCGACGCCGAGGGCATCCGGAACCTCGTCGGCACCGGACTGGTGTCGCTCGTCGGCGGGATGGTGACGGCGGTGATCGCGCTGGGCGTGCTGCTGTATCTGAACTGGCGTCTCACGCTCGTCACCGCGGTGGCGCTGGGCATGTTCGGCGGCGGCATGGCGTACGCGTTCAAGCGGCTGCGTCCGCTGTTCCGCGAGCGCGGCAAGATCCAGGCGGAGGTCAGCGGGCGGCTCACCGAAGCCCTCGGCGGCATCCGCATCGTCAAGAGCTACACGGCCGAGAAGCGCGAAGAGATCGTCTTCACCAAGGGCGCGCACAAGCTGTTCCGCAACATCGCGCAGTCGATGACC
>JADZCY010000379.1 GCA_020851325.1 Acidobacteriota bacterium
CCCGACGTCGCCGTGCCCCACGTCTTCACCACGTCGAAGTGCGTCGTCGCCATCAGGTGCGCGCCGCGCTGGCGGAAGTGATTCACCAGTGCCGTTGCCAGTGCGCCGCCCTCGTTCGGATCGGTGCCGGTACCGACTTCGTCCAGCAGCACGAGCGCCGGCAACTGCAGCGCACGATCCATCTGCACCAGGTTGCTGATGTGCGCCGAGAACGTCGACAGGCTGGCGGCGATCGACTGCTCGTCGCCGATATCGGCGAACACCGAGCGGAACACCGGCAGCCGCGCCGTCGTCGCGGGCACGTGCAGGCCGGACTGCGCCATCAGCGCGAAAAGTCCCGCCGTCTTGAGCGCGACGGTCTTGCCGCCGGTATTGGGACCGGTGATCAGCAGCACGCGGCTCGGTGGTTCGAGCACGATATCGATGGGGACGGCGTTTTCGAGCAGCGGATGGCGAGCGCCGCGCAACTCGAACGACTGATCGACGACGAAGGTCGGCTCGATGCCGTTCACGCGCGCGCTGTGCCGTGCACGCGCCTGCAGCACGTCCAGTTCCGTCGCCACCATCTCCACCGCCCGCACATCGTCTGGTCGCGCCCGAAAGCGATCGGTGAGCGCGAGCAGGATGCGGAAGATCTCCTCGCGCTCGCGTTCCTCCAGTTCGACGATGTCGTTGTTGATCTCGACGGTGGCGGCAGGCTCGAGGAACAGACTGGCGCCGCTGGCCGAACTGCCGTGCACGATGCCTGGCACGTTGCCGCGATGCTCGGCGCGCACGAGCAGCACGAAGCGCCCGTTGCGCTCGGTGATGACTTCGTCCTGCAGGTACTTCGCGGTGTCGCGTCCGCGCGCGAACTGCTCGAGCGTTTGCCGCAGTCGCTGCCGCAGCTGCCGCATGCGCTCACGAATGCCCCGGAGCGCCGGACTCGCATCGTCCACCACTTCGCCCGAGCCGTCGATGGCGTCGCGCACCGCGGTGATCTCGGTGCGGAACGACGCCAGCGGTTCGACGATCGCTTCGAGCAGCGGAAACGATCCCGCCGCCTTGACGATGCCGGCACGCGAGCGTTCCACCGAATCGATGAAATCCGCCAGCGTCCGCAGCGCCAGCGCTTCCAGCGGCCGTCCTTCGATGGCCAGCCCCGCCAGTGCGTCCGGCAGTCCCTGGCCGGCCCGGAGCGGGAACGCCGGATTCAGCTCGAAGAAGCGGACCGTCTCGCTCGTGCCTTGCTGCAGCAGCTTGACGACGCGCACGTCCGTCGCCGGCTCCACGACGTCGAGCCGCGCCCGCCCGAGCGGTGTCAGCGACAGCGCGGCGACATCAGCGACGATGCGATCGAATTCGAGTGTTCTGGTCGTGGACATGAACGGGTCACAAGTGGTTGATCATGCTGGCGACGCATCCGGCCCCGAAGCCGTTGTCGATGTTCACCACCGACACGCCGTTGGCGCATGAGTTGAGCATGCCGAGCAGCGCGGCGACACCGCCGAAGCTGGCGCCGTAGCCGACGCTCGTCGGCACGGCAATCACCGGCACGTGCACCAGTCCGGCGACGACGCTGGGCAGGGCACCTTCCATGCCGGCGACAACGATGATGACGCGTGCGGCTTCGAGCGTCGCGCGCTGCGACAGCACGCGATGGATGCCGGCAACGCCGACGTCATACAGCCGCTCCACATCGTTGCCCATCACCTCGGCCGTCACCGCGGCCTCTTCGGCCACCGGCATGTCGGACGTACCGGCCGACACCACGGCGATGGTGCCATGTCCGCGCGGCATCTCGCGCGTCAGCGCGATCACGCGCGCGGCCTCGTGATAGCGCGCCTCCGGCAGACGGGTCTGCACGGCTTTCCAGATGGCGGCATCGGCGCGGGTCACCAGTAGCGGGTCGCCGCGACCGGCGATGGCGGCGGCGATGGCGGCCACCTGTTCCGGCGATTTGCCCAGGCCCAGGACCACCTCCGGGAAGCCCTGGCGCGTGGTGCGGTGGTGATCGACCCGCGCGAAGCCCAGGTCGGTGAGCGGTTCGGCACGCAGCGCTGCCAGGACGTCGTGGTGGGCGTCGGCGGCGGTGCGGCGGCCGGCTTCGACCTCGTCGAGCAGGCGGCGGAGTGCGGCGGGGGTCATGGACGGCGTTCCTGGCGCCGGGCTGAATGCCTCGGCGGTTGGCTATCGTGCCTGTTTTGTTGACTTTAGGGGACGCGGCAGTAGAATGGAGGTTTTCGTGGGCGTAGTCTGAACCGGGCATCCATGACGCCGATTGAAACCGTCATCCTCGCATCGTACTTCTTCGTCCTGCTGATCCTCGCCGTTTACGGGTGGCACCGCTACTACATGGTCTACCTGTACATGAAGCACAAGGACGAGCAGCCCGTGCCGGCACAGCGCTTCACGTCGCTGCCCACCGTCACCATTCAGCTGCCGCTCTTCAACGAGATGTACGTGGTCGATCGCCTGATCGACTCCGTGGCGCAGATCGATTACCCGCGGGAACTGCTCGAAATCCAGGTGCTGGACGACTCGACGGACGAGACGCGCGACATCGCGGAGCTGGCCGTGCGGCGTCACCGCGCGCAGGGGCTCGACATCAAGTATCTGCACCGCGTGGACCGCAGCGGCTACAAGGCCGGCGCGCTCGACGCCGGGCTGAAGGTGGCGCGCGGGCAGTTCATCGCCATCTTCGACGCCGACTTCCTGCCGAAGCCGGACTTCCTGATGCGCACCATCCACTACTTCACGAATCCGAAGGTGGGCATGGTGCAGGCGCGGTGGGGCCACATCAACCAGGACTACTCGCTGCTGACGAAGATCCAGAGCATCCTGCTCGACGCGCACTTCGTCCTCGAGCACGGTGCCCGCAACCGTGGCGGCTGCTTCTTCAACTTCAACGGCACCGCCGGCATCTGGCGTCCCGAGGCGATTGCCGACGGCGGCGGCTGGCAGCACGACACGCTCACCGAAGACCTGGACCTCAGCTACCGCACGCAGCTGCGCGGCTGGCAGTTCGTGTTCGTGCAGGATCACGTCGCGCCGGCGGAACTGCCGGTCGAGATGAACGCCTTCAAGTCGCAGCAGCACCGCTGGGCCAAGGGATCGATCCAGACGTTCCTGAAGCTGATGCCGCGGATCCTGCGCTCGAATCAGTCGGCGAAGGTGAAGACCGAAGCGTTCTTCCACCTCTCGGCAAACCTCAACTACCCGCTGATGTGCGTGCTGTCGGTGCTGATGGCGCCGTCGATGATCATCCGCTACAACATGGGGTGGTACGAGATGATGCTCATCGACATCCCGCTGTTCTTCGCGGCGACGGCGTCGGTGGCGAACTTCTACATGGTGTCGCAGCGCGAGGTCTATCCCGAGACGTGGACGGATCGGCTGAAGTATCTGCCGTTCCTGATGTCGATCGGCATCGGCCTGGCGGTGAACAACACGCGCGCGGTGTTCGAGGCGCTGTTCCACAAGCCGAGCGAGTTTGCGCGCACGCCGAAGTACGGCGTCGAAGGACGCGCCGACGACTGGGCGACGAAGAAGTATCGTCAGAACGTCGCCATCCAGCCGCTGATCGAAGTGGCGCTGGGCCTCTACTTCACGGCGACACTCTTCTACGCGCTCGCCAACGGCATCTACGGCACCGTGCCATTCCTGATGCTGTTTCAGGTCGGCTTCCTCTACACCGGCCTGCTGTCGCTGGTGCAGCAGTTCGGCGGCGACACGGTCGTCGCCGTGGCGCAGAGCAAAGAAGCCGCATAGTTTTGGGGGTCATTTTGGGGGTCAGGTCACGATTCGTGAGCGACCGCCCACGCCTTGTGTGCCGCTCCGCGTCGTCGACTATTCCTTGTGGGTAGTGCCCGGCACACTCACGAATCGTGACCTGACCCCAACGGGGACGACCCCAGCGGGGACTCACGAATCGTGACCTGACCCCACGGTGCTAAGATCGGCGGTCATGTCCGCTGACGTGAAGGCCCGCGCCGGTCTCGAGGATATCGTCGCCACCTCGTCGCGCATCTGTTTCCTCGACGGCGACCGCGGCGTGCTGGCCTACTGCGGCTACGACATCCACGATCTCGCCCGCCACGCGACGTTCGAAGAAACCTGCTTCCTGCTGTGGCACGGCCGCCTGCCCTCGCGCGCCGAACTCGGTGATCTGCACTCGCAACTCGCGGCGGCGCGGCCGCTGCCCGAAGCGATCCTGCGGTTGATGAAGATGCTGCCGCCGTCCGATGGCATGGACGCGCTGCGCACCCTCACCTCCGCCCTCGCGCACTACGACGCCGACGCCTCGGCGGATACACCGGCAGCCGCGTATCGCAAGGCCGTGCGCCTCACCGGCCAGATCGCCAGCCTGGTGGCGACGTGGGGCCGCATGCAGCAGGGCGGCAGCCCCATCGCGCCGGACCCGGTGCTGGGCCACGCCGCCAACTTCCTCTACATGCTGTTCGGCACCAGGCCGCACGCCACGGCGACGCGCGCGATGGACATCGCGTTGACGCTGCACGCGGATCACGAACTCAACGCGTCGACATTCGCCGCACGTGTGGCCGCCGCCACCCTCACCGACATCCACTCCGCCGTCGTCGCCGGCATCGGCACGCTGAAGGGACCGCTGCACGGCGGCGCCAACGCCGAAGTGATGAAGATGCTGATCGAGATCGGCGAGGACGCGCCGGCCGATCGCATCGACGCGTTCATCAAGGGCAAGCTGGCGCGCAAGGAGAAGATCTCCGGCTTCGGCCACCGCGTCTATCACACCGAAGATCCCCGCGCGACGCACCTGCGGCAGATGTCGAAGCAACTCGGACAACAAGCCGGCAACCTGCGCTGGTTCCAGATGTCCGAACGGATCGAAGCGCTGGTGCGGGCCGAGAAGGGGCTCTATGCCAACGTCGATTTCTACTCGGCATCGATGTACTACACGATGGGCATCGCCATCGATCTCTACACGCCGATCTTCGCGGTGAGCCGCATCTCGGGCTGGACCGCGCACGTCCTGGAACAACTCGCCAACAACCGTCTGATTCGTCCGCGCGCCGACTACACCGGTCCCGCGTATCCGCAGACGTGGCTGCCGGTCGAGCAGCGCTGAATCACCCGGGTTCGATGAGCGACGACGCTCGAGCCCCGCTGCCGCGTCTGCTGAGCATCGACGACGATGCGGTGCAGCATCGCGTGCTTGCCGGCATGGTGCGGGCGTTCCAGCACGCACGGTACGAGTGCGATCACGCGCTGTCGTTCGAGGAAGGCCTGGGTCGTCTGGTATCCGTCCGCTACGCCGCCTGCCTGCTCGACTACCAACTCGGTCAGCGCGACGGGCTGGCCTTGCTGCACGAGGCACGCCGCATCGCCCCCGAGACGCCGGTGATCATGCTCACCGGGTCGGACGTGCCCGAAGTGGACATCGCCGCATCGGAAGCCGGCGCGGTGGATTTCCTGATCAAGTCCGAACTGACGCCGCGTGTGCTCGAACGAAGCGTGCGCTATGCGGTCAAGCTCGGCGCCACGATGGCGCAGTTGCGGACGCTGGCGCTGCGCGATGAGTTGACGGGATTGCTGAATCGACGCGAGATGCAGACGCTGCTGCACGACGAGTGGATCCGCACGTCACGTTTCCTGCGGCCGTTTGCCGTCGGCCTCGTCGACATCGATCGCTTCAAGGCGGTCAACGACGTGCATGGTCACCCGGTCGGCGATCGCGTGCTCCGGCACGTCGCGGATCTGCTGCAGGGGCGGCTCCGTCGCGTCGATCGCGTCGCCCGCATGGGCGGGGAAGAGTTCGCCATCCTGATGCCGGAGACGGCACGGCGCGAGGCGCAGATCGCGATGGAACGCATTCGCGCGGCTGTCGAGGCCGCACCCTGCGTCATTCCCGGGACGGACGTGACGATTCCGGTGACGGTGAGCATCGGCCTGGCGGTGTCGCTCGAGGATGGTGACGGTCCTGACGCGCTGATTGCCACCGCCGACAAGCGGCTGTACGCCGCCAAGCACGGCGGACGCAACCGCGTCTGCTGGGAGGCATGATGCACGTGCCACTGACGGGCAGCCCCGGACGGGTGACGCTGCTTGGCGTGCCGTGGGACGCCTCGTCTTCGTTCCTGCGCGGCGCCGCCGCCGCACCGCCGCGGATTCGCGAGGCGTTGTGGTCGCCGTCCACCAACTCGTGGACCGAAGCCGGCATCGACATCGCACGGCCCGGTGAGGTTGAAGACGCCGGCGACCTGGCGTTACCGCCGGACGCGGCCGAAGCCAGGGGAGCGATCGAGGCGGCGGTCCGCGACTTGATCGAAGCCGGTCGTCGTCCGCTGATCCTCGGCGGTGATCATTCGATCACTTATCCCGTCATGGCGGGGTTGCGCGGGCAGTATCCCGGCCTGACGATTCTGCATTTCGACGCGCATTCGGATCTCTACGAGGAATTCGAGGGTGACCGCTATTCGCACGCCTGTCCGTTCGCGCGCGTGCTCGAAGACGGCCTCGCCGCGCGGTTGATTCAGGTCGGCATCCGCTGCATGACCGGACACCTGCGATCGCAGGTCGAACGTTACGGAGTCGAGGTGTACGCCGCGGATCGATGGCGTGCGGCGCTGCCGGTGGTCGGCGCACTGGCCGGTCCTGTGTATGTGTCGCTCGACATCGACGTGCTCGAGCCGATGCTCGCACCGGGGATTTCGCATCCTGAACCCGGCGGGCTGCTGGTGCGTGACGTGCTGGATGTGCTGGCGGCGTTGCCGGTGCCCATCGTCGGCGCCGACGTCGTCGAGTACAACCCGAGTCAGGACCTGCGCGATCTCACCGCGCGCGTGGCTGCCAAGTTCGTCAAGGAACTGGTGAGCCGCTTTGCGCCGCTGTGACGACACTGCGCGCGTAGTGCTGTCCCAGCGTCCCGATGCACGTCAGCGCGCGTGCGACCGCGTCCCGCGTCAGCGCGCGACACCCGCGGCCCGCAGCCGTTCGATCTCGTCGTCTGAATAACCGAACGACGACAGCACTTCGTCCGTGTGTTCGCCGAGCATCGGCGCCCGCCGCGTGTCGTTGAGCGGCGTTGACGAGAGCTTGAGTGGTGAACCGACGCTGGTCCGTGCGCCCGTGAGCGGATGCTCCGTCGTCACCTGCATCGCCCGCGCCGTGGTCTGCGGGTGTGCAAAGGCTTCCGCGTAGTCCAGAATCGGTCCGCACGGGATGCCGGCGGCGTCGAAGCGCGCCATCCACGCGTCGCGCGTGGCCGTCATGGTGATGGCCTCGATGACCGAGACGAGCGCTTCGCGATGCTGCACGCGTGTGGTGGCGGTGGCGAATCGCGTATCGGTGAGCCAGTCCTCATGCCCGAGCGTGGCGGCAAGACGCGCGAACGCACGGTCGTTGGCGGCGCCGATGTTGATATAGCCGTCGGCACAGCGGAAGGCCTGATAGGGCGCGACCATGCGATGCGCCGAGCCGAGGCGCTGCGGCGTCTGACCGGTCGAAAAGTACTCGGCGCTTTCCCATACGGACAACGCGAGCCCGGCTTCGAAGAGTGACGTGTCGATGTGCTGCCCGAATCCCGATCGCGATCGCCAGTGCAGGGCGGCGAGGATACCGCTCAACGCGAAGAGGCCGGCGCCCAGATCGGTGATGGGCAGGCCACACTTGGTGGGCGGGCCGTCCGGCTCACCGGTCACCGACATGATGCCCGACATGCCCTGCGCAACGAGGTCGAAGCCGCCGCGCTGAGCGAACGGCCCGGTCTGACCGAAGCCTGAGATGGAGGCGTAGATCAATCGCGGGTTGTCGGCGGCGAGCGTGGTGTAGTCGAGGCCGAGGCGGGCCATCACGCCGGGACGGAAGTTCTCGACGAGCACGTCCGCATTGCGCGCCAGGCGTGCCAGCACGTCGCGTCCGCCGTCCTGCGCGAGGTCGAGCACGATGCCGCGCTTGCCGCGGTTCACGGCCGCGAAAGCCGGGCTGTCGTCGCCTTCGGCGCCGGCCATGCGCCGCGTCGAATCGCCAGCCGGCGGTTCCACTTTGATGACGCGCGCGCCCATGTCGGCGAGTACCATCGTGCAGTACGGGCCCGCCATCACCTGGGTCACGTCGATCACCACTATGTCGTCGAGCAACGCCGCCTGGGACATCATCGGATCCGTTGGCACTCTCACGTTCACGCGACCGGATGCACGCAACGCGCTGACGTGGGAGATGTATGACGCGCTCGAGCGCGCCTGCGATCGCGCCGACGGCGACCCCGCCGTGCGCGCGCTGATCATACGCGGTTCGGGAGGCAGCTTTGCCGCCGGCACCGACATCTCGCAGTTCGAGGCGTTCACCAGCGGTCTGGATGGCGTCGAGTACGAGCGCCGGCTCGATGCCATCATCGAACGCGTCGAGCGCGTCACGGTCCCGACCGTGGCCGAGATCGACGGCGCGGCCGTCGGCGGCGGCTGTCTCATTGCGATCGCCTGCGACGTACGACTGTGCTCCCCACGCGCCAGGCTCGGCGTGCCGGTGGCGAAGACACTCGGCAACTGCCTCTCCATCGCCAACACCGCACGCCTCATCGACATCGTCGGGGTGACGCGCTTTCGCGACCTGGTGATGACGGGGCGCCTGGCCTCGGCGGAGGAGGCGTTGGCGATCGGCCTGGTGACGCGAGTGGTGGAGGAAGATCAGCTCGCCGACGAAACGCTGGCGCTGGCGCTGGAACTGTCCACCCGCGCATCCAGCACCATCCAGGCGACCAAGGCCGTGTTGGCGCGACTCCGCGGCTTCCGCGCACCGCCACCGGGCGCTGTCGACGACATCATCGAGGCGTGCTACGGCAGCGCCGACTTCCGCGAGGGCGTCGCCGCCTTCCGGGACGGCCGCGCGCCGAGGTTCACGTAATCAGGAAACCACGAAGGCACGAAGAACGAATGTTGATCACGAAGGGCGCGAAGAACAC
>JADZCY010000380.1 GCA_020851325.1 Acidobacteriota bacterium
CGCTCATGTGGCTGGCATCCAGACCGGCGGCGAGATTGCCGCCGACGTAGTCGATGCCCGGCAGCCGCATGCTGGCCGGCGGGACACGGCGTGCCACGACGCGCACGCGGTATCCGGCATCGCGCAGCTCCTCGGCGACGGCGCGGCCGAGCATCCCGGTGCCCCCGGTCACCAGCACGCCTTGCGCATTCGCCGGCAGCACCGGCAACGCGCGCTCGGCGGCGGCAAGCGTATCCGCCGCGGTCTGCTCCTGCGCATGCTCCGCTTCGTCCAGCACGTCGCCGATCTGTTCGCAGATGTCGACGGTGTCGAGGATGGACTGCGGCGCCAGCGGCGGCGTCGTGCCAAGCCGGATGCTGTCGTAGAAGCGTCCGAACAGCTCGGAGAGCCCGGGATACCCACCGCTCAGGAAGCGCGCGGCCACGGCCTTCGTGGCGCCGCGCAGCGTCTGTCCGACACGGCGGAACGGTGTGATCAGCGCGCCCGGTCCCGCGCCCTGACCGGCCAGCCGAATCGCGCCCGCGGATCCGTCGGCACACACCGATCCGTTGGTGCCGACCACCTGGTGATACTGCTCGACGGGGCGGCCGTTCAGCGTCACCACGATCACGCCGGTGGCGTTCCCCAGCCGCACGATCGCGTACACATCGCCGCTCGCGTCGACGGTCAACCCGGTGATCGTCAGCGGCGCCTGCGCGTCCGGCACGGCGAGGCGCAGGTGTTCCACCACCGGATACACCGCGTGCGGCAGGATGTCCTTCACCTGATCGACGCGCGTGATCGTCCGCCGCACCATGCGGAACGAGAAGTAGCTGTAGACGTGTACCACCGTGCCGATGGCGGCGAGGCTGTCGCGAATGGCCAGCGACGGCGGTTCGAACAGCACCTGATGCCCCGCGCACACCTGCAGGTTGCGAGCGCGCGCTTCGTCCAGCACCTGCGCCGCTTCGGCCTTGTGCAGCGTGAACGGCTTCTCGACGTAGACGTGGCAGCCGGCCTCGAGCGCCTGGATGGCCAGCGCGGCATGCGTGGCCGGCGGCGTCACGATGTGGACGACGTCGGGCGAGGCGCTGGCAAACAGCTCGGCTGCGCTGGGGACAACGATCGCGCTCGGCGGCAGCACATCGCGGAGTTCGTCGGGCGGATTGGGATCGGCAACGCCGACGACAACGGCGCGGCGCGTGGCGGCAATGGCCTTGAGGTGGTGCAGACCCATCTTGCCGCAGCCGATGAGCGCCACACGCAGGGGCGCCGGGGGCGCGGCTTCAACGCGAGCTGACATGTCTCTCCAGAATCGGGCGGGCGTACTCCGACAGCGCCTGATAGCCCGCATCGCTGACGTGGCTGCCGTCCGCCTGTACGAACTCACGTCGGCGCTGACCACCGCCGGGTTCCGCGAGCACGGCCTCGAAGTCCAGTAGCAGCAGGCGTTCACGCGCGGCGAACGTTCGCAGCCAGGCGTTGGTTTCCCGCACGTGTCGATTGATGGTGTCCTGATAGCCCTCGCGGCCGCGAAACACGTTGAGCAGCGCGCTCAGGCGTTCGCGCCACGTATCCTCGGCGCGCATCGTCACCTCGGTGGCGACGATGGGCTCGATGCCGTGTTGACGCGCCAGCGTCACCATCCGTTCGTACGACTCGCGCGCGCGCGTCGTCGACTGCGCCTGCTGTCCCGGCTCGGCGCGGAAGACGTCGTTGATGAAGCCCCAGATGATCACCGCGCGCGGCTGCAGCGGCACGACGTCGCGTTCGAAGCGATCGAGGAACTCGAACGACTGCTGCCCGGTGATGCCGAGGTTGACGACCGCGGCGTCGGCGATGGTGCCCGGCTGCCAGCCTTGTGCGTACGACGCACCAAGGATGACGAGCGGGCCGTTGGGGTGAGCAGGAATGTCACGCGCCTGGCGCACTTGAGCCTCCGACAACTGCGGCGGATCGATACCGCCTGATGGCTGCAGCCAGCCGCGCATCCGGTAATAGGTGAGCGCCGCCACTTCGCGCAGGCCGCCGAGTCCGAGCGCGACGTTGTTGGGCGCGTGTTCGTTCACCGGCACGCTCGATCGTTCGACGTTGAAGCCCAGCGCCTCGAACGTCTGCGCCGCGCGTCCCATGTGCAGCTTGTCGGTGACCAGCAGCACACGCCTGGCGCCGAGGGCACGCAGCAGCGGCGCCGTTCGCGTCGCATTCTCGCGCGTGCTGCGCGCGCGCGACTCGACGATCAACTTCGCTTCGGGCACGCCGATGTCCAACGCCAGGCGCCGCATGGCCTCGGCGATCGTGCACTCGCGATCCGACGCGCCGCCGGTGACGATGGCGATCGGCGCGCGGTTCTGGCGAAGCGCCGCGGCGCCCAGCAGCACCCGCCTGATGCCGGCGAGGTTCGGCGTGCACGAACCGGAGACACCGGCACCGAGGATCACGAGCGCGTCGGCGTTGCCGTTGGTGTCGGCCACCAGCAGCGGCGCCACCAGGTGATCGACGATCGCCGTGCGGTTGATCACCCATCGACCGACGGCGAGCACCAGCAGCGCGAAGATGAAGCCGGCGGCAAAGCGATGCCGCGCCACGAAGCCGCCGCTCATGCCCGTCGAGCCGCCTTCGTCACGGCCAGGTCGAAGATCGTCCGCACGTACTGGTCCAGCGTGTGCTGCCGCTGCACCTTCTCGAGGGCGGTTCGGCCCAGCGCCTCGGCGCGGCCAGGCGTCGTCGCCACGTCGTGGATGGCTGCGCGGAGCGCCGCGACATCGCCGGGCGGCACGAGCACGCCGTCGACGCCATCGGTCACGTAGTCTTCCGTGCCGAGGACGCGCGTGGTGATCAGTGGTTTGCCGAGGGCCATGGCTTCGAGAATGACGACCTGTCCGGAGGAATATGCGTGCGCTTCGAGTGGCACGAGCACGAGCCGCGCGCCTTCGAGCAGCGATCGATAGCGATCGTACGGGATATCCGTCAGCACGGTGACGTTCGACGGAAAGCGGACCGCTGCCGCATCTTCCTGGCTGCACACCACCGTGATTTGGACGTCCACGCCTTCTGCCGCGGCCGCCAGCGTTCGCCAGTCACGGCTCGTGCGGCCAGCGGCAAACGCGTAGTTGCCGGTCACCGGTGCCATGCGCGGCTCGAGCACGTTGGTGTGCCAGGGCACGAAGTGAAACCGTCCGGCAGGAATCGCGAGCCGCTCGGCATACACCAGCGCCTCACGCTTCGCCGACACGCACATCGCGTCCACGGCGGCATACGCGAAACGTTGCAGTGCCACCTTGGCGCGCCAGGCGAGGCCTGGCCGCGGGTCGTCCAGCCGCATCTCCACCATCATCAGCGCCGGCCGCGTCTGTCCCGTCAGGCGCTTCCACAACCCGATGATCAGCGCGTTACGCGGATTGCCGCTGATGAACGCATCGGCGCTGCGTGCGGCGGTGAGCGCGCGCCAGCCGATCTGGACGCTGGCCCAGTGACCGCGCCAGGTCGGCGCCGGCACCACGATCAGCTGCTCGGCCCACCAGGCAATCTGCTTGATTACCACGTCGGTCGCGACGCGAACCGTCGACGCCGGCGTCTCGTCCGGAGTGCTCATCGAGTCTGGTGGCGCTGTCGCGCGTCTGGTGAACGCATGGCTCGCGCACGCCTCCGCCTCATGCGCGTGCTTCAGCCTGCGTGCGCAGCGCCTGCAAGTCCACCTTATTGGTCGAGGTGCGCGGCAGCGCCGGCACCACCTTGAAGGCGTCGGGGATCATGTAGGGCGGCAAGTTCTGCGACGAGTAGCTCTTGAGCGCGATGATCGTCGGTGGCTCGGCCTGGCTGCTGACAAACGCCGTGATGCGCACGCCCGAATCCGTGTCCGGCACGGCAACGACCGCCACTTCGCGCAGCGCCGGGTGGCGCGACAGCGCGCTTTCGATTTCGCCCAGCTCGACGCGATAGCCGCGACGCTTCACCATGCGGTCGCGGCGGCTCAGGTAGCGATACTCGCCGCCCTCGCCTTCGATGACGATGTCGCCGGTGTGATACCAGCGTCGTCCGTCCGCGGTGGTGAGAAAGGCGCTCGCGTTCTGCTCGGCCAGGTTCCAGTAGCCGCGCATGACGTTGCTGCCCCACACGAGCAGCTCTCCGGGTTCTCCGGCGGTGACGGGACGATCCTGATCGTCCACCACCATGCCTTCGTTCGGCGGACAGATGCGGCCGATTGGGAACGTGTTCATCGCGTCCAGCGCCGAGAGATCCGCCGGCACTTCGTACCACGTGCAGACGTTGGTTTCCGTCGGCCCGTAGAGATTGAAGTAGCGCGGTCCACTCCAGAACGCGTGCAGTGCGCGGAACTGCGGGATGGGAAACACTTCACCGGCGAAGAACACCATGCGCAGCGCCGAGTAGTCGTAGCGATCGAGCTTGCCGTAGTTGGCGAGCAGGCTGAGGATCGACGGCGTCGAGTACCACATGCTGATGCGCTCGGCGGCAATGGCCGCGGCCAGCTTGGCGGGATCCTTGCCGAGCGCTTCGCCGATGAGGCAGAGGCGCGCGCCGTGCTTGATGGCGACGTAGATGTCCAGAATCGACAGATCGAAATGGAACGGCGCGTGCGACGAGAAGACGTCGCTGAAGGTCGGCTCGAAGACGTCGGAGCACCAGTCGACGAAGCTGGCGGCGTTGCGATGCGACAGCACCACGCCCTTCGGCCGGCCCGTCGACCCCGACGTGTAGAGGATGTACGCCACGTCGTCTTCGCTGACGTCGGCGTCGGCGGTGACAGGCGCTGAGGCGGATCGATCGGCGGCATCGAGCCAGGCCGCGAGATCGACGCCTGGTTCATCCGGGTTGATGATGATGCGCTGCGGTGCGGTCCCGAGCGCGTCGAGTTCCGTCACCATTTCGGCTTCGAGCGCATGCTCGGTGACCAGCACGCGGACCGCGCAGTCGTTGAGGATGTAGGCGCCGCGCGCCGCCGGCGATTCCGCGTCGACAGGCACGTAGGCGGCTCCCGCGCGCAGGATGCCGAAGATGGCGGCGAGCGCGTCGATGGATTTGTGCAGCCGCAGGCCGACACGGTCGCCCGCCTGCACTCCCATGGCGCGCAGCCGATCGCGCAGACGGCCCGACAGCGCGTCGAGCTCGCCGTAGGTGAGGGCGCGCCCACCGGGCACGTTCACCGCCGCGGCGTCGGGCGCCGCCTCTGCTGACGCGGTCAGCAACCGGCCAAGCGCGCGGGTCCGGCTCACGACCGTGCGGCCTGCTTTGCCGCGACGAGGCGTTCGATGTTGGCGATCGACGACAGGTTGCCGGCTTCGAGATCGTTGGCCTCGAACTCGACGCCGAAGCGTTCCTCGAGGAACGTCACCAGCTTCAACGTCGACAGCGAGTCGAGGATGCCGCTTTCCTTCAGCTCGGTGTCGTCGGTCAGGTTGCGTGGGTCCTCGCCGGGCAGGAAGCTGTCGAGGATGAACTGCCGCACGGTGTCGCGAAGGTTCTCGGTCGCCATCATTTGCTCTCCAGAATTGTCGACTGCAGGAAGGTCACGAGCGGTGGATACAGCCGGTCCGCGATCAGCACGTTGCCCTCGCGGTTCGGATGCTCGTCGTAGTCGGCGATGCGCAGGCGGGCGCGATCCGCTGCCGGGTAGATGTCGAAGAGGTCGATCACCGGCAAGCCCGCCGCGTCGATCACCGCACGATGCGGCACTTCCGCCGGCACATCGTCGATGACGGCGTTCAGCGCCAGGACGAGCGGCGTGACGCCGTGCTCGCGCGTGACGGTCGCAAAGCGGCGGATGCCCCATTCGACGACGGCGTCGGTGGCCCAGCGGATGCGAGCCTGTGATTCCACCGAGGGCATGCGCGGCTGCAGGCCAAGCCCGCGGGCGAAGGCGCGCAGCATCGGGAACGGCACCGCGATGTTGCCGCTCAGTTCGCCGGTGCCGGTACCGCGCAGGATGGCCGCCAGTTCCGCATCGGCAATCGGCACGTTGTTCCAGACCAGCTTCTGCACGTAGCGTTCGGTCCAGGCGCGCGTCGGGTGATAGATGATGCCGATGACGACGTCCGGCGCGAAGTCGAAGACGCGGTCTTCGAGCATGGCCACCTGCTCGGGGAAGGTGTGGCCCTCGACGCCGAAGTTGAGGATCTCGACGCGATCGACGCCGGCGTGCTTGAAGTCGCGGGCGAAGCGCGCCTCGAGCAGCGCTTCGAAGTTCTCGCCATCGGCGACGCCGCTGCCCATCAGGAGCGACGGCCCGATCATGGCGATGCGGAGCGTGCCGGCCGGCTTCTCGTGCGCGTATTCGCGATCGCGCATGCCCCACTGATTGGTGGTCAGTCGGTTGCCGTTCCACAGCACCGACATCGACGGATTGAGATCACGCGTCAGCACGCTCTGGTCGCGCTCGTGCAGCACACCGGTGTCGGCCAGCGGCGTCAGGTTCGCGCTCCTCGCCCCGACGATGTCGAACACGACGTCGGTGGGCTGACCGCGCACATCCAGCTGCTCGTAGTAGCCACGCCGGTTGAGCGCGGCGTCGCGGGCGTTCAGGCCGGTGGTGTGAATGGCACGTACCGAGGCCGCGGCAAAGCCGCTGGCGCTGGCCGGCACCGGGATCTGGCTGACGAGGAGCAAGGCGACCAGGGCCACCGACGTGCGCACCGCGGGTTGCGCCAGCATGGCCAGTGCGCCGGTGGGAGCGGAGGCGGGCGCGTCCCAATCGCGCGCGCCGAGCACGAAGATCACGCCGAGCGTGACGACAAGCATGGCGACACCGGCGAGGTCGACGGCGGCGGCCGCGCCGAGCATCCATACCCACTGCATCACCGAGTCGGTGCTCCACAGCGACCACAGGAAACAGAAGGCGGC